>JBJOHF010000025.1:0-3651 GCA_046047855.1 Pseudomonadota bacterium
TTCTACCGGCGTTCGAAGAGGGTATGGCGCGACACCAGGCCGAGATCGAGAAGATCGCGCACCAGGCCGCGCCAGCCTCATTTGAAAACACCATCATCGCGCTGGAGCAGGCCGGTTCACTTCTGAATCGAGTCGAGCGGGTCTTCGGGAATCTCACCTCCTCGCACACGAGCCCCGCGCTGCAATCCATCGAGCGGGAGATTGCACCACGACTCGCCGCCCATCATGGTCAGATCGCACTCAATGCTGCGCTGTTCGCACGCATCGCGTTTCTCTACTCCCAGCGGGAGGCGCTTGGGCTTGATCCGGAATCCATGCGCCTCCTCGAGCGGCTACACCTCGATTTTGTGCGCAACGGAGCGCGTCTCGTGGGCGAGGCGCGGGATGCCTTCGCAGAGCGTGCAACCCGACTGGCGAGCCTGCACACACAATTCGCCCAGAACGTCTTGGCCGATGAGGCGGATCTGCAGCTGGTATTGACCCAAGACGATGAGCTTGCAGGGCTTCCCGACTTTGTTCGACAGGCGGCTCGCCAGGCTGCGATTGAGCGTGGGCGCACGGAGTCCAACGCCCATGTCATCACACTCTCGCGTGCCTCTCTGACTCCGTTCATGACCTTTAGCACGCGACGGGACTTGCGCGCGAAGCTCTGGGATGCCTGGTGTAAACGAGGCGAACATCAGGGCGCGTACGACAATCGACCCGTCATTCAAGAAATCCTGAGCCTTCGGCTTGAGCAGGCGCAGGCACTGGGCTATGCAAACTATGCCGAGTTTGCACTCGCAGACACCATGGCCCAGACCCCGGCCGCGGTTCGGGGCCTCCTGGGGCGCCTCTGGGAACCCGCTCGCAAGCGGGCCATTGCAGAGCGTGAGCTTATGCAAGCCCTCGCCCGATCGGAGGGGGTTCAGGACCCTATTGAGGCTCACGACTGGCACTACTGGGCCGAACGCGTGCGCAATCGCGACCACCAGCTCGATGAGTCAGCGCTCAAGCCCTATCTGCAGCTCGATAAGCTCGTCGAGGCCATGTTCTTTGTCGCCTCAAAACTGTTCGGTCTGCAGTTTCATGAGCGTCAAGATCTACCGCGCTATCTGGATGTCGTGCGCACCTGGGAGGTCACTGACCGGGAGGGGCGCCATGTGGGCGTATTCATGGGAGACAACTTTGCGCGTGCCAGTAAGCGTTCAGGCGCCTGGATGAGCGTGTTCAGAAAGCAGAATGGGCTGCAAGCGCCAGGTCGACCGATCGTGGTGAATAACAACAACTTCTCACAGGCACCTAAGGGCCAGCCCACCCTCCTCAGTATCGACGATGCCCACACCCTTTTTCATGAGTTTGGTCATGGACTCCATGGCCTGCTCTCCCGATGCCGGTATCCGCGGCTCTCTGGGACCAGTGTGCTGCGGGACTTCGTTGAGCTTCCCTCTCAGATCTACGAGCATTGGCTGCTGCAACCCGAAGTCCTCCAGAAGTTCGCGGTGCATGTCGAGACGGGAGAGCCCATGCCGTTAGCCCTCATCGAAAAGCTGCTCAAGGCACGCACCTTCAACCAGGGATTTGCAACGGTGGAATACCTCTCCTGTGCCTTGCTCGATCTGGACCTGCATGAAATGACGGACTTCTCCGATCTTGACCTCGAAGCCTTTGAGCGTGCGCGACTCGCCGCACTCCAGATGCCTGAAGGCATTGGGATGCGTCATAGATTGCCCCACTTTCAGCACCTCTTCGCAGGCTCGAGCTATGCCAGCGCCTACTACGTCTATATCTGGGCAGAGGTGCTCGATGCCGATGGCTTTGATGCATTCGTTGAGGCAGGTGACATTTTTGATCCCCAGACGGCCCAGAGGCTGCATGATGAGATCTACTCTGCAGGTAACCGAGTGGACCCGATGCAGGCCTACCTCGCATTCCGCGGGCGCGCGCCTTCAGTGGAGCCGCTGCTGACTCAGCGTGGCCTAGACCAGTTCTAGTGCCGCCGCCCCCTCGGGGCTGCCGCCAATAGCTCACGCGTGTAGGGGTGAGCAGGCTGCTCGTAGAGCGGGCCTGCTGGTCCCTGCTCCACCACACGACCGTTCTGCATGACAATGACCGTGTCGGACATGTGGCGCACCACGCCCAGGTCGTGTGAGATGAAGAGATAACTCAGCCCGAGGTCATGCTGCAACTCCTTGAGCAGATTCAGCACCTGCGCCTGCACCGAGACATCTAGGGCTGAGACCGCCTCATCACAGACGATCAGATCGGGCGAGAGCGTGAGGCACCGTGCAATGGCGATGCGCTGACGCTGACCCCCCGAAAATTCGTGGGGGTATCGGTTCAAGGCTGAGGCAGTGAGTCCCACCCGCTCCAGTAAAGCAACAGCGCGCGCCTGGCGATCAGCTCCAGCAGTGCCTACGCCGTGCAGCATCATGGGCTCATCTAGAACCTGGCTTACCGTAAAGCGCGGGTTCAGGCTTGCATAGGGGTTCTGGAAAATGATCTGCACACGTCGCTTGTAGGGAGCGAACTCGCGGTCCGACATGGCGAGGAGATCGCGGCCCTCAAACAGCGCCTGACCTCCGCTGGCCTTGTGCAGCCTCAGAATACAAAGGCCTGTGGTGGTCTTACCGGACCCCGACTCCCCGACAATCCCAACCGTCTGCCCACGCTTGAGCTGAAAGGACACCTCGTCGACTGCAACGAAGGGATCATTTCCAAAGAGCCCTGTGCGGCGATCGAAGACCTTTCTCAGACCACGCACCTCCAGAAGCGGGCCTTGGTCAGGCGCCTGCGGCGGCACTGGAGCGGATGCGCTATGGGCATGCGCAGTCCCGCCCATGAAATCGTCGATGGTCTGCAGCCGCTCTCCGGGGCGGTCAGGGTCAGGACGACAGGCCAGTAAGGCTTTGGTATACGGGTCCTGAGGGCTCGTAAAAATCTCGGAGACCGAACCCGATTCCTTCACGTGTCCAGACCGCATGACCACAACCGCATGTGCAAACTCTCCAACAAGCGCTAAGTCGTGAGAGATAAACAACATGGACATGCGCCGACGCGCTTGCAGCCGCACCAACAGCTCAAGAATCTGGCGTTGAATGGTGACATCGAGTGCGGTTGTCGGCTCATCCGCGATGAGCAGATCGGGCTCTGTTGAGAGGGCCATAGCAATCATGACCCGCTGCTGTTGCCCCCCTGAGAGCTCATGAGGGTATGACTTCATGCGACGCCGTGGCTCTGGGATGCCCACTTCCTCTAACAGCGCAAGAACGCGCTCAGAAGCGGCAGCCTTTGAGAGCCCCTTATGCACCCGCAAGGTCTCGGAGAGCTGATCACCGATGGAATAGACCGGATTCAAGGAGCTCATTGGATCTTGGAAGATCATGGCGATCTTCTGACCGCGCAATCCTCGCATCACCGACTCCGGGGCATCAAGAAGCGACTGCCCCTTGAACCATACGCGTGACTGCGGACCCAGGCGCGCACTGCGTTTAGGCAGCAAGCCCATGATGGCTAGGGAACTCACCGATTTTCCGCTGCCCGACTCCCCCACCAAGGCCATGGTCTGCTCGGGCTGAATGGCAAAGGAAACATCCTCGATGGCGCGAACGGTTTTGCCTTCGGCACTGCGAAAGTCAACGGTCAGATGCTCAACGGATAGCAAGGGGCTCT
>JBJOHF010000026.1:0-30355 GCA_046047855.1 Pseudomonadota bacterium
TGTCCACCCGCCAACGCTTGAGCACCAGACGCAATCAGGCTCGAAGCCTGGGAGAGTGTTGTCGGTTTTTGATAGTCAAAGCGATACATGTATTTATCCTCTCGCCATTTTAATGGCCTCCCACACGCGGTGGGATGTGGCCGGCATGTCCAAGTCCTTCACACCCAGCGGTGCGAGGGCGTCGAGCACAGCATTCATGACAGCAGGAGGGGATCCGATTGCACCTGCTTCCCCGCAGCCCTTCGTCCCGAGGGGGTTCGTCGTGCAAGGCGTGCAGACATGCGCAATCTGGAAATTGGGCAGATCATCGGCGCGCGGCATAGCGTAGTCCATGAATGATCCAGTGAGCAATTGTCCGGTTTCCCGATCATAGACGCAGTTCTCCAGCAAGGCCTGACCGATACCCTGCGCCAAACCGCCATGGACCTGGCCTTCCACAATCATCGGGTTAATGATGACCCCAAAGTCGTCGACAGCAGTGAACCGATCGATGCGCACCTCACCTGTCTTCGGATTGATCTCAACCTCGCAGATGTATGTCCCTGAAGGGTAAGTGAAGTTGGTGGGATCGTAGAACGCTGTCTCGTTGAGACCTGGCTCCAGTTTGTCGAGTGGATAGTTGTGCGGCACATAGGCTGTCAACGCAATCTGTGCGAATGGAACCTTCTTGTCGGTTCCCTTCACCACAAACTCTCCATTGCTAAAGTCGATATCGGTGTCATTGGCCTCAAGCAGATGAGCAGCAATCTTTTTGGCCTTGGCCTCGATCTTGTCAAGCGCCCGCATAATCGCGGACCCGCCCACCGAAATGGACCGAGACCCGTAGGTCCCCATACCAAAGGGCACCCGGCCAGTGTCTCCGTGAACAATGTCCACGTTCTCGACTGGAATGCCAAGGCGCGCTGCAACGACTTGGGCAAATGTGGTCTCGTGGCCTTGGCCGTGACTATGGGATCCGGTAAATACCGTCACGCTCCCGGTGGGATGCACCCGCACCTCCCCGCACTCAAACAGTCCTGCTCGAGCGCCCAATGCCCCTGCAATATTCGAGGGCGCCAGACCGCAGGCCTCGATATAGCTCGAGTAGCCAAGCCCCCGAACCATGCCTTTGGCTTCACTCGCCGCTCGGCGAGCAGCAAACCCTGCGACATCAGCAAGCGCATTGGCCTTATCGAGGCACTGGTTGTAGTCGCCCGTGTCATATTGGAGCGCAACGGGCGTTTGGTAGGGGAATTGGGTGATGAAGTTCCGGCGACGAATCTCGTCCTGCGAGAGGCCAAGCTCCCACCCAGCGCGGCTCACAATGCGCTCAAGCAAGTAGGTCGCCTCAGGCCGACCGGCGCCGCGGTAGGCATCAACGGGTGCCGTATTCGTAAACCAGGCATCGACCTCCACGTAGATCTGGGGCGTCGTGTACTGCCCTGCCAACAACGTCGCGTAGAGAATCGTTGGAATGGCAGTGGAGAATGTGGAGAGATAGGCGCCCAGGTTTGCGTCGGTCTTCACCCGAAACGCGAGGAAGCGACCGTCTTTGTCCATGGCCAGCTCTGCATGCGTCACATGGTCGCGACCGTGGGCATCAGACAGGAATGCCTCGTTCCGGTCCGCTGTCCACTTGACCGTTTTATTGAGCTTCTTGGCCGCCCAGGTCACACATACATCTTCTGCGTAGAGATAGATCTTGGACCCAAAGCCACCGCCCACATCGGGTGCAATGACCCGAACCTTGTGCTCTGGCAGGCCCATGACGAACGCCGTCAATAACAAACGCTCGACGTGGGGGTTCTGGTTGGCTACGTAAAGCGTGTACTCGTCGCTCGCGCGGTTGTAGCAGCCAATCGCAGCACGTGGCTCGAGCGCGTTGGGGATGAGCCGGTTGTTCACCAGGTCGATCTTCGTGACGTGAGCCGCGTTCGCAAAGGCTGCGTCCACCTGAGCCTGGTCGCCAATGGCCCACTTGTAGCAATGATTGTCGGGCGCCTGATCGTGGATCGAAGGGGCCCCGGCGGCCTTGGCATCTCGAACGTCCACGACTGCCGTCAGCGGCTCGTAATCAACCTCTACAAGCTCGGCTGCATTTCGGGCCTGCTCAAGGGTCTCAGCAATGACCATGGCGACATGGTCGCCCACGTAGCGCACTTTACCTTGCGCGAGGATGGGGTGTGGTGGCTCCTTCATGGGCTCACCGTTCGTGCTGGTGATCAGCCATCCGCAAGGCAGCCCCCCCACTTTGTCGGCTGCGACATCTTCGCCGTCGAATATGGCGACAACACCCGGCGCGGCAAGCGCCGCAGCCTTTGAAATGCTGCGGATTTTTGCATGGGCATGAGGAGACCTGACGAAGACCGCATAGGTCATGTCGACAAGCTTTACATCGTCTGTGTACTGGCCTGCTCCGGTTAGGAAGCGAACGTCTTCCTTGCGGAGGACGGACTCCCCAATATGGGGTAGCGAGGCAAAATCTTGGGCACCCATTCTGTTCTCTCCTTGGTTACGCCGAGGCCATAGCCTTCGCACCCTGTGCGACGGCTTTGACGATGTTTTGGTAGCCCGTGCAGCGGCAGATGTTTCCCTCAAGCAGATCGCGAATGTCCTGCTCGGTGGCGCCCGGGTTCTTCTGGCAGAGATCAATGGCACTCATGACCATGCCGGGCGTGCAAAAGCCACACTGCAGGCCGTGACATTCCTTGAAGGCCGCCTGCATGGGATGCAGCGTGCCGTCAGGAGCCGCAAGGCCCTCGATGGTCTGCACGGATGCGCCCTCGGCTTGGGCAAGCAGCATATTGCAGCTTTTGACGGCATTGCCATTGACCAGCACCGTGCAAGCGCCGCACTGAGCGGTATCACACCCAACATGGGCACCGGTGAGTCTTAGGTGCTCGCGCAGGGCCTGTACAAGAAGGGTTTGGGGTTCTGCTGTAACGGTTACCGATTTACCGTTAACGGAAAGTGAGACCTGCATGAGCGGCTGCCTCCTGTGGCGGATGAGATATCAACCTCGCCACCATAGGATGCCAACACGGGATCACCTACTGGGGAAAGCCCGAGGTCTGCATTCTGCGTCGGGCATGGGCTGCAACACCATCTTTGAGCGCCTCCCGAATCGGCAGCGCCAGACCCTGAATCGCAAGGCTCAACAGACCGCGCTCTGCAAAGCCAATGGGCTCAAGCTGCATGATCTGACGAGCCCATGTCGGCAGGTCAGCCAGCGCAGACCGATAGAAAACCCGCAGCATGGGCCGCTGGCTTATCGGAGCGGGAAACGTCTCCAACAAATCGAGGACGGTCCGAGCCCTCGCCCCGAAGACGAGCTCAGGCAGAAAAGCCGCCAAGGCGGCCTCAGCGCCCCTGCGCGTTGTGGGGAGGTTCGGCGCCCCGAGGAGCCCACCGAGAGCAGCCATTTCTGAAAAATACTGATCCTGTTGCTGCCGCGAGAATTGAGGGTTCACATACCGAACGTAGGCCGTAAGAAAACTCCAGCACTCGGTGAGGTGAACCCAGGTCAGTAGATGCGGATCGTTGGCGGCGTAGGGTCGGCCCTGTTCATCCGTTCCGCGCACGGCCGAATGAATGCGGTTCACGCGATGGATGGATGCGAGGGCCATCTCCCGCCCACCATAGGTCGTGGAGGCGACGAATCCCGCAGTTCGGGCGAGCCGGCCCTGGAGGTCCTGACGAAAACTCGAATGGTCCCAAACCCCCGCAAGAGCCCCTGGATGCAAGGCTTGGAGCATCAGTGCGCGAATGCCCCCCACCATCATGCTGGTGAAATCTGCATGCACCAGCCATGCACTGGACTGCGGCCCAAAAAGACCAGGATCGCCCTTGGGCTCTAAATAGGCAACGGGGGGCCCCTTGCTTCCCACGATCCTACGAATGGTGCTCCTGACCGGAGCCCAGGGATCTAGGTGCATGACGCCCGCTATTTCTTCTTTTGCTTATCTTCTTCGCTGCTGCTGGGGATCATGGCCTCTACAACGGCGCCAGTGGCCTTCACTCCAACCCCAACGACCGTGGCCGTGGCTGTCACTGCGGCATCCGCAACAGCGATGACGGCGCATCCCTGCACCAGCATTCCAGCGACAAGCATCACGGCAAGCGTCACAACACGCGGATTTTTCACCAGAATCTCCCCAAGTCTTGTAAGATGTCGTGCAGCGCACAACGATGCGCCATCTTAATCCTGCTGCCCTCTGTTCGGAAGTTGGTCCCGACAGCAACATCAGATCCATCGGGCGGCTCTAATTGAAAGCCACCCTTGACGAAATTTACTGATCTGGGGCTCGCAGAGCCCATCCTGAAGTCCATTCAAACAGAGGGTTACGATACCCCCACCCCTATTCAAGCGCAGGTCATCCCGCTCATGCTTGCGGGTCAAGACGTCTTGGGCATTGCCCAGACCGGCACGGGAAAAACAGCAGCCTTTGTCCTGCCGCTGCTCCACAAGCTGGAGTCTCAGCGTAAAACGCCGCTGCAGCCCCGCATGCCCAAGAGCTGCAAAGCCCTCATCCTCGCCCCCACCCGCGAGCTCGCCAGCCAGATTCTGGAGAGCGTGCGCACGTACGGTCGGCATCTCCACCTCACTAGCGCGCTCGTGGTGGGCGGCGCCAATCCATCCCCTCAGATCCGTGCCCTCTCCCAGGGACTCGACATTCTGGTGGCAACGCCTGGCAGGCTGCTTGATCACCTTCAGGCCAAGCACGCAAGGCTGGACCAAACCCACACCATCATCCTCGATGAAGCGGACCAGATGATGGATCTGGGCTTTATGCCCGCCATTCGCGATCTCCTGGCCCGACTGCCAAAGTCGCGTCAGACCCTTTTGCTATCAGCCACCATGCCAACGGATATTCGTCGCTTGGCAGACGAGTTTTTGCAGAACCCGGCAGAGGTTTCTGTAGCTCAGCACTCAAAACCCATCGAGCGGATTGCACAGCACCTCGTCATGGTCGACCCAGGCAAAAAGCCTGAGGCACTCCTTGATCTGCTTGCTGCTCCCGAGGTCGAGCAAGCCATTGTGTTCACGCGGACCAAACACGGCGCAGACCGCGTTCAGAAGCACATTCGAGATCATGGGCATTTTGCCGTTTCCATTCACGGCGATAAAACCCAGGGCCAGCGTGATCGAGCCCTCGCCGCGTTTCGAAGCGGAAAAATGCGTGTGCTTGTCGCCACCGATGTGGCGGCGCGAGGGATCGACATCGATACGGTCACCCATGTGGTGAACTACGACATGCCGATCATGCCCGAGGCCTATGTCCACCGCATTGGTCGAACGGGACGCGCTGGCCGAAGCGGCACCGCCTACTCACTCTGCGAACCCAGTGAGATTGGCCTCGCCATACAGATTGAAAGGCTCACCGGACAAACATTGCTCCCCGATGGCGTAAGGCGTCAACGTCCGGGTGGTCCACGTCCCGGAAACCGGCCAGGCGGAAAGCCGGGTCAGCGACCCAACGCGGCGCGTCCAAGCGGCCCCCGATCGCCCGCTCCCAAGCCCTTCAGCGCCAAACCCGGGGCTGCAAAGCCCGCAACCAGTCGACCTCCATCAGGTGCGAAGCCGGCCGCCAAGGGTTCAAAATATGGGCATGGAAAGCGTACCAACCCCCCTCAGCGCTGAACTGCGCGCGTCCCTACCCCTTTTTCCGCTGCAGCATGGGCTCTTCCCCGACGGGCTCATGTCGCTCCAGATATTTGAGGTGCGGTACCTGGACATGGTCAAGAAGGCCGTTGCCAACAAGACCCCGTTCGGGATTATTGGCATTGAAGCGGGCCATGAGGTGAATCGGCCGGGCGAGTCTCTGCGCCTAAGATCCATCGGCTGCCTCGCGGAGATTATCGAGCACGACATGCTACAGCCGGCGCTCTATTTCATTCGGGTGCGCGGCACTGACCGGTTCCGCCTAACGGCGGCAGAGCAAGGGCGATATGGCCTCTGGCTGGGCCAAATCGAGCCCTTGCTGCCCGATCCCACGGTGGCCATCCCGGACTCGCTTCAGCCCCTTGCAAACCGGCTGGGAAGGCTCATCGCCGACCTTCAGCGCAAGCGTGTGCCGCCAGCACAAATGCCGATTCTGCCGCCCTATCGGCTTGACGAATGCGGTTGGGTTGCCAATCGATGGGCTGAGCTCATGCCGCTCACGCCCGCAGAACAGCAATCTCTGATCGCCTGCAGTGACCCGCTCGAGCGGCTGGAGAGGCTCGGTAAGCTCGCCCCTGGACTCTTCGAAGCCTTCGACAATTAAAGCCCATGTCACTTTTGGTTCTGTCCGATGCCCAGTTGGCCTTTGGACACCTTCCCCTCTTAGACCACACTGGGTTCGCACTCGAATCAGGTGAGCGTCTCGGGCTCATTGGACGCAATGGCACGGGCAAATCCAGTCTCCTCAAAATCCTTGCGGGCCTCGCAAAGCTCGACGACGGAAGTCTTCAGATGCAGCAAGGCCTGCACATGACTTATGTCGCCCAAGAGCCCGTACTCGACCCGTCGCACTGTGTATTCGATGCTGTTGCTGAGGGGCTGTCCGACATGCGTGCCTTGCGACAACGATACGAGGAACTTGCAATTGATCCCACTGCCCACGAGGCGCTCGATGCAATCCAGAGTCAACTCGACGCACGCGGCGGCTGGTCCTGGGAACAGAGGGTTCAGGAGACGCTCGACCGACTCGGGCTTGAGGGCAGCGCACTTGTTGGGACGCTTTCGGGGGGACAGCGCAAGCGCGTCTCATTGGCACAGGCACTGGTCACCCAGCCCGATGTCCTGCTTCTTGATGAGCCCACCAACCACCTAGACATTCAATCGATCGAATGGCTCGAGTCACTGCTCTGCAGTCACAAGGGCGCGATGGTCATGATCACCCATGATCGCCGCTTCCTTGACGCTGTCTGCACAGGCATCCTCGAACTCGATCGAGGCCTGCTGCAGCGCTATCCGGGTCGATTCAGCGACTACCTGGTTCAAAAGGAGCAGGCGCTCGAATCGGAATCTCTTGCCAACGCCAGGGCAGACAAGCTTCTGGCGCAAGAGGAGGCCTGGTCGAGAAAGGGCGTTGAGGCTCGCCGTACAAAATCCGTTGGTCGTTTGGCACGGCTCGAGCAACTGCGCCAAGCGCGCGCAGCGCGACGCGAGGTGATGGGCCAGGTGCAACTCGCTGTTGCGAGTGGTGAGCGCAGCGGCAAGATCGTCTCCCGGCTCTCCAATGTCGACAAATCATTCGGGTCCAAAATCATCCTTCGGGACTTCAGCCTGACCGTGCTCAGGGGCGACAAGATTGGGCTTATCGGGCCCAATGGCGTGGGCAAATCAACCTTGCTCAAGGTCATCCTGGGGTCACTTGCGCCAGATGCCGGCCAAGTAGAAACAGGCACCAAGATCCAAGTGGCTTACTTCGATCAGATGCGCGAGGGCCTCAACCTTGAGGCCAGTCTTGCAGACACCATCAGCCCTGGCAGCGAGTGGATCGAGATCGGGGATTCTCGACAGCATGTGCGAAGCTACCTCGGTCAGTTTCTCTTCCCCGCAGAGCGCGCGCAATCGCCCGTGAGCAGTCTGTCAGGTGGTGAACGCAACCGCCTATTGCTCGCTCGGCTCTTTGCTCGCCCAGCAAACGTCCTCGTACTCGATGAGCCCACCAACGACCTCGACATAGAGACACTCGACCTGCTTGAGCAGCTCCTGCAAGACTATGCAGGCACGGTATTCCTGGTAAGCCATGACCGTGATTTTGTGGACCATGTCGTCACCAGCATCTTGGCCTATGAATCGCCCGGGCAATGGAAGGAGTATGAAGGGGGATATGACGATTATCTGCTTCAGCGTTCTCGCAGTCTCAGTCCACCGACAATCAGCAGGGCACCCAAGCTCGCCACACCTCAGGCCGCAAGCCCAAGCGCAAGACCCCCCCAAAAGCTCAACAGCAAGGAGAAAAAGGAGCTCGAGTCCCTACCCATGCAGATCGAGGCACTGGAAGCGGAGCTCGATGTCGTGCATCGGAGTCTTGCCGACCCCGAGATCTACAAATCCCGCCCCCAAGAGATTCCAACCTTGCAATCCAAACAGGCTGAGCTAGAGGGGAATATCGGGAAAGCCATGAGCCGCTGGGAAGCTCTGTTGGTGCGAGAGGGGCAATAATGCCCGCATGGAAAACCTTGACCTAGTTGTTCTGAGGACACTGCGGGACTGGAGAAAAGCAGGCCAACGCGCCCTGCTCGCTACGGTCGTTCGCACGTGGGGGTCCTCCCCCCGCCCGATTGGCTCAACGATGGCACTTGCAGCCTCTGGGATCGTCGTAGGGAGCGTATCGGGTGGCTGCATCGAGGATGACCTCCTAAAAAAGTTTTCGCTCGCTCGACGCACGACAGACGCCTCAGCCAGCCCAGAATCTGTCATCCCCGATGGCCGTCCCCAGCGACTCACCTATGGCATTTCTGCAGATGAGGCCCATCGATTCGGGCTCCCATGCGGTGGCACCCTTGAGCTCTTGTTGGAATTCAATCCTGATCCAGCATGCCTAGAGGCACTTGTAGAGCGACTCGAGCGCGGCGAGCTGGTCCGACGCTCCACAGACTTGGACACGGGGACCGTGACACTGGCCATGGCAGAACAGCCCAGTGAGCTCACCATAAGTCCGAGCGAGCTGGTCAACTGCTTCGGACCCGCCTACCGCATGCTGCTCATTGGCGCAGGTCAGCTCACCGAGTATCTCGCCACCATGGCGAGCTTTTCAGGCTTTCAGGTTACGGTGTGCGATCCAAGACCCGAGTATCGATTCGGCTGGAACCTCCCGAATGTGGCATTGGTGACCGATTGGCCGGATGACGTGGTTCAAGCCTTTAGGCTCGACCGACGCAGTTGTGTCATTGCCCTCACTCACGATCCGAAGCTTGACGACCTCGCCCTCTTGGAGGCGCTCGGTTCGCCAGCCTTTTATGTGGGTGCAATTGGATCCAGACGCAATAACCAGCAGCGGCATGCACGACTCATCGAGCATTTTGGCCATAGTGAAGAGAGCCTCAAGGACCTGAGGGGACCAATCGGCATCTATATCGGCAGCAAGACCCCCGCAGAAATTGCTGTCAGCGTGATGGCAGAGGTGCTTGCCGTGAAGAATGGGGTTCCGCTGCCGCGCGACCTCGCCGTCAGCGTTGCAAAGGCCCGCGCGGGAGTGCCCTCAAGTGACCTCGACGACCCAAACGCCTGCGCGGTCTAGATCAGGGTTTTTACTTAGATCGAAAACGCTAGGTCGACAGAGTCAACGGGAGGGGGGGATACTGTCCTAGACAATTTTGAGATGTCTTTCTCACGTCTAAGGAGCTTCGAGTGATCCCCCCACGCTTTGAATACCATGCCCCCAAAACAGTGGCGGAAGCCATTGGACTGCTGACTTCACTAGGCTCAGACGCCAAACTGCTCGCAGGAGGGCACAGCCTCATTCCCATGATGAAGCTTCGCTTCGCACAGCCTGAGCACCTCATTGATATCAACCGAATCCCAGAATTGAGGGGCATTCGACTCGAAAACGGCGAGGTGGTTATTGGCGCGATGACGACGGAAACAGAACTCATCAATAGCCCAATCATTCAGCAACACCTGCCGATCCTATCTGACGCCGCGAAGCTTATTGCAGACCCTCAAGTCAGGAACCGCGGGACCATTGGCGGAGATATCGCTCACGGTGACCCCGGCAACGATCACCCAGCCTTGTCCATGGCAATTGAAGCGAATTTCATTTTGCAAGGTCCGAATGGCAAGCGCACCGTTCCTGCCGAGGCATTCTTTTTTGGTACCTACATGACCGCCCTAGAGGAAAACGAGGTCATGGTCGAAATCCATGCAAAGCCCTTTGCAGCAGGCACCGGATACGCCTATGAGAAGCTCAAACGTAAGACGGGCGACTGGGCGACAGCCGCGTGCGCTGCAGTGCTCGAGATGGACCACGGTGTGGTTCGGAGGGCCCGCATCACGCTCACCAATCTCGCTCCGACTGCCCTGCGGGCTGAGGCTGCAGAAGCTGCACTGGTCGGTCATCACATCAACGACGCAACCATCAGTGCTGCAGCGGACGCAGCGATGGCCATTTGCGAACCCGCAGAAGACCTTCGTGGAGACCTTGAGTACAAAACTGCTATGGCGGGCGCCATGGTCAAACGCGCCATTCAAAAAGCCGCATCGCGATGTGCCTAACCTCAGAAAAGGGCCCCAAAAATGACTAAGAAACTCGTCACCATGAATCTGAACGGCAAAACAGTTGAAGAAGCTGTTGAGCCTCGCACCTTGCTGGTGCACTTCCTGAGAGAAAAAATGAACCTTACTGGTGCCCATATCGGATGTGAGACCGGGCATTGTGGCGCATGCACTGTAGATATTGACGGCCATTCGGTGAAGTCCTGCACCCACCTGGCTGTGCAGTGTGAAGGCTCGGAAGTGTTAACGGTAGAGGGTCTCGCCCAAGGCGGTGTGTTACACGCCGTTCAGGAGGGCTTCTACAAGGAGCATGGACTTCAGTGTGGCTATTGCACGCCCGGAATGCTGATGCGCGCCTATCGATTTCTGCAAGAGAACCCCAACCCGACAGAGGACGAGATCCGGATGGGCATGAGCGGAAATCTGTGTCGCTGCACGGGTTATCAAAACATCATCAAGGCGGTGCAGTACGCGGCTGCGAAGCTTAAAGAGTCGGCAACTGCTGCGGCCTAAGAACTGAACTCGGAGACCACCATGAATGCACCAGTAGACAACGCTGAATCACGCGAACTTGCCCTAGCAGGGATGGGCGCTTCCCGCCTGCGAAAGGAAGATGCGCGCTTCATCCAAGGCAAAGGGACCTATGTTGACGACTTCAAGCTCGCCGGCATGCTGCACATGGATATCGTTCGGGCCCCCGTTGCCCACGCAAGAATCAAAAAGATCCACAAGGAGGCTGCCCTTGCTATGCCTGGGGTACATGCAGTCTTGACTGCCGATGACCTCAAACCCTTAAAGCTCCACTGGATGCCAACACTCGCAGGCGATGTAGCCGCTGTATTGGCCGATGAGAAGGTTCACTTCCAAATGCAGGAAGTTGCGATTGTCATTGCGGATGACCGCTACATTGCCGCGGACGCCGTGGAGGCGGTGGAGGTCGAATACGAAGAACTACCCGTTGTCATGGACCCTTACGCAGCACTTCAGCCTGACGCACCAGTGTTGCGCGAAGACCTGGCCGGAAAGACGGAGGGGGCGCATGGCAAGCGTGACCACCACAACCATATCTTTACCTGGGATGCAGGAGATAAGGCCGCAGCAGATGCAGCCTTTGCAAATGCTCCGGTCACCGTCTCTCAGCACATGTATTACCCGCGTGTTCACCCATGCCCCCTTGAGACTTGCGGTGCTGTAGCGAGCTTTGACCCTGTTAGAGGAGAACTCACAACCTGGATCACTTCCCAGGCGCCTCACGTGGTTCGTACAGTGGTGTCTCTGCTCTCCGGCATTCCTGAATCCAAGGTACGCATCATTTCGCCGGATATTGGCGGCGGCTTTGGCAACAAAGTGGGGATCTACCCTGGGTATGTCTGTGCCATTGTGGCCTCTATCGTGCTCGGTCGCCCCGTGAAGTGGGTTGAAGACCGGATTGAGAATATTTCGAGTACCGCGTTCGCCCGCGACTACCACATGGATGGCGAACTGGCAGCCACAGAAGACGGAAAGATCCTTGGGCTGCGTGTAAACGTGCTCGCCGACCATGGTGCATTCGATGCATGTGCCGACCCCACAAAGTTTCCCGCGGGTCTGTTTCATATTTGCTCTGGAAGCTACGACATTCCAGCGGCCCATTGCAGTGTGAAGGGCGTCTACACCAACAAGGCACCGGGTGGCGTAGCCTACCGATGCTCGTTCCGCGTCACTGAAGCGGTCTACCTCATTGAGCGCATGGTCGATGTGCTTGCACAAAAGCTTGGTATGGACAAGGCGGAGATTAGAGAGAAGAACTTCATTCGAAAAGAGCAGTTTCCATATACAAGTGCGTTTGGTTTTGAATACGACTCAGGCGACTATCACACGGCTCTCACCAAGGTCTTGGACGCGGTGGACTATAAGGCGCTGCGGGCGGAGCAAGCTGCCAAGCGGGCAGATCCAAACTCACCCACGCTCATGGGAATAGGTCTTGTCACCTTCACCGAGGTTGTGGGAGCAGGTCCGAGCAAGATGTGCGACATCCTGGGTGTGGGTATGTTCGACTCCTGCGAGATTCGCATCCACCCGACCGGCAGTGGCATTGCGCGCATGGGAACCATCACCCAAGGCCAGGGTCACCAAACCACCTACGCCCAGATCATCGCCACTGAGCTTGGTATCCCGAGTGAGGTCATTCAAGTCGAAGAGGGTGACACAAGCACTGCGCCATACGGTCTCGGTACATACGGATCGCGATCCACGCCAGTTGCAGGTGCCGCGATTGCACTCGCTGCCCGGAAGATTCACGCCAAGGCCCGCAAGATTGCAGCGCATCTGTTAGAGGTTGCAGAGGGTGACCTCGATTGGGAAGTTGATCGATTCAAAGTCAAGGGCGATGACTCCAAATATAAAACCATGAAGGACATTGCCTGGGCTGCGTACAACCAACCCCCAGCAGGTCTCGAACCCGGACTGGAGGCCGTTCACTACTACGACCCCCCCAATTTCACCTACCCGTTTGGTATTTACCTGTGCGTCGTCGATATTGATCGCGCAACCGGAGAGACCAAGGTGCGCCGCTTTTATGCGCTTGATGATTGCGGGACTCGAATCAACCCCATGATCATCGAGGGACAGATTCATGGAGGACTTACTGAGGGGTTCGCTGTCGCCATGGGTCAGCAGATGCCCTTCGATGCGCAAGGAAACCTCCTGGGCAACACCCTGATGGATTATTTCCTCCCCACTGCGGTAGAGACACCCAAGTGGGAGACTGATCACACGGTTACACCCTCCCCTCACCATCCGATCGGGGCCAAAGGTGTTGCAGAGTCACCTCACGTGGGGTCCATTCCGACCTTTACCTCCGCCGTGGTGGACGCCTTTTCCCATGTTGGCGTCACACATCTTGATATGCCTCACACCTCTTTCCGGGTGTGGAAGGCACTCAAAGAACACAACTTAGCCCTTTAAGAAAGCAAAAATGGAAGTCAGTCTCAGTAAGCAATATCCTCTCGACGTCCAGGCCGATCAGGCCTGGGCGGTTCTTCGTGATCTCAAGGCGGTAGCCGTGTGCATGCCGGGCGCAGAACTCACTGAGCAGGTGGATGAGCGCTCTTACAAGGGCACTGTGAAGCTTAAGGTCGGCCCGGCGACAGCCCAATTTGGGGGTCTTGTCGAAATTTTGGAAGTCGATGAAGCTGCGCGCAAAATGGTGCTGCGTGGGAAGGGTGCGGATAAGGGAGGGTCCTCTGCGTCCATGGACCTCACCGCAACAATCGCTGAAACCCCAGACGGGCGGTCCGAACTCCTCGGCGAGGCAAAGGTCATCGTGAACGGAAAGTTCGCTCAGTTTGGTGGCCGCATGATGGTCCAAGTTTCAGATGTCATTCTCGGCCAGTTTGTTGATAATTTCCGCATCAGTGCGGCTCAAGTCCCCTCTGTATCGTCATCGGGTCCATCTCAGGCCAGCAGCGCAGAGCCCGCTCAAGTCCCTGCCCCTGCTCGTCAGTCAGAGCTCAACGGCCTCGCTATTCTTTGGAGCCTTATCAAGAGCTGGTTTGGTGGGCTGTTCGGAAGTCGCGCAACCAAGCCATGAACGCAGGCTCTCCGCAGATGGCCGCACAGGTGAGTGCGGCACGCCTGCGCGAGCAGATCGCCGAAACGGGATACTTCGCGGATGAGGCGTTAGCGTCTGTCGCTTGGCTCGCGGGGCACCTAGACCGCCCCATCCTCCTTGAGGGAGAGGCCGGCGTGGGAAAGACAGCCTTCGCTGCCGCGCTCTCTCGCGTGCTGCAGCGACCGCTCATTCGGCTGCAGTGCTTTGAGGGTCTAGACTTCTCCGATGCGGCCTACGAGTGGAATGTCGCTAGGCAACTCTTGTCGATCCGGCTTCGGCCTGAGATGCAGGAACAGAGTCTCTATACCCAAGACTACCTGCTTGAGAAGCCCCTTCTTGCTGCAATCACGAGGCCCGAGGGTGCCGTGCTGCTCATAGATGAGGTCGATCGTGCTGACGAAGCGTTTGAAGCTTTCCTGCTTGAGGTGCTCTCCGAGTATCAAATGAGTATTCCAGAACTGGGGACAATTCGAGCCCAGGTGATACCGCGTGTCATCCTCACCAGTAACGGGACACGAGGCCTCTCGGATGCACTGCGGAGGCGCTGTCTTTTTCACGTCGTAGAGTACCCAGACCCATTCCGCGAAAGAAGCATTTTGCAAAGTAGCCTGCCTCTAGCAGACATCCGCCTCGTGGAGGCAGTCGTGGCGGTTGTTCAAGGCTTGCGAAAGGAGGACCTTGTAAAGCGGCCCGGAATCGCCGAGAGTCTCGACTGGTTGCGTGCGCTTCACCAATGTGGCCATCGCGAACTGCCCGATGACTTCGAGCAGATTAAGCAGACATTGGGCTGCCTGGTCAAAACGCGTGAAGATCAGTTCGCTGTCGGACCCGAACTTATTCGCAAGCTCCAGGACAGATATGGATCGTGAGCTCCAGTGGCCGTCCGAGCGCGTCATGGCTTTCACTTCCTTTCTCAGGGAATCGGGCTTTCAGATTGGCGTTCAAGAGTCTGCAGACTTTCTGCGGGTGCTCGGGTTGCAACCACTGCACACGATCGATGAGGTTCAAAGGCTTTGGCAACCAATTGCCTGTCAGTCCAAACGTGATGTACACGCGTGGAGTGACCTTTTTCTCCGATTCTGGGTACCCCATCGGGTCAAGGGCAGCAGCAAAGTATCTGGCCAAGTGAAACAAAGCCGAAGCCTGCAGCAGCGCATCGAACAATCCCAGTCTCACGGCAGCCAGAGTGCTGCCCCGCCCCCCTCCTCTGTGACTGCCCAGACCCCGAGTTCAGGCGAGGATCACCATGGCGACCAGAGCGACCCTGCTTCCTCGCCGCGGTCCATGGGGGGCGCGAGTCAAGTTGATGCACTTCACGATCGTGAAGCACAACAATGGATGCCATCAGACCTCGCGACCCTCGAGCATCTCGCGAGAAGGGTTCAGCGTACTTTACCGACCACACCAACCCGCAGGTGGCAAGCAAGCCTGCACGGATCCAAACTCGACGGACGTCGCACGCTTCGCAAGAGTGCCGCCCTGCTTGGCGAGTCTCTCATCCCATGCTGGCGTGCGCGGCGACGTGAACCCGTTGAGCTTGTCATCCTCGCGGATGTCTCGCGCTCCATGGAAGCACATGCCGCGCTTGCACTCAGGACCGCGAGGGCCTTTCATCGAATAATGGGTGCGCGAATATTTGTATTTCATGTTCGCCTCATGGAAATCACCGACCTCATGAAGCGTGACACTCCAGCGGTGCAAGAGCGCATTAACGCTGTGACAGCAGGATTTCAGTCTGGAACCCGGATCGCGCAGAGCCTTCGGGCACTTCATTCCCTCAAACCCAATCTGAGCCTAGGGCGACGCACGCGACTCTGGATATTCTCTGACGGCTACGACACAGATGGCCCGGACGATCTACCCGCGGCCTTGCGTGAACTCACCCGCAAGGGCGTCAAAGTCGACTGGTTCTATCCGACCCGTGAGAAGCCCGCCTCTAGCGCCTGTAAAAACGCCCGCCCTCTCGTGCAGAACTGGCTTGCTGCCGGCAATTTTCCAAGCCTTCGCGCTTCGCTTCAAAGTACTTTGCTTTAAGGAACCGACTATGCAAGACCTTCGTGCCGCTCCAAGTATTGCTGCCAAAGACTGGCTCTCTGCACTGAATCAGTTCGAGACACAAGGCCGGCCCTACGTTCTCGTCACAGTACTCCGCGTTGAGCCCCCCGCTTCGGCCCGCGCCGGAGACAAGGCAGTCGTGACAGCCGAGGGGGATTTCTACGGCTGGATCGGAGGCGGTTGTGCCCAGCCAGTCGTTCGTAAAGCCATACAAGAGGCGCTGAGCTCGGGGAAACCAGTATCGTTACGTATCACACCGAACACCCAAGACACGGCGCCAGTGGGCATGCAGCAAGTCACAATGTCATGTCATTCCGGTGGCAGCGTAGAGCTTTTCATTGAACCTCATCAGCCGGCTCAGCCACTGCATATTTATGGTCAGGCCCCTGTCGCACGCGTGCTTTCTGACCTCGCGAGTCGAGTAGGCGTGCCTGTCGTGAACATTGCACCCCCCAATCCCCTCTCGACCCCAATGACCTGGGTGGTCATCGCAACCCAGGGGCAGGGTGACATTGCAGCAATTCGACATGCTCTGGACCATCAGGCTGAGCGGATATGGTTTATCGCCAGTGCGCGTAAGTGGGACAAGTTGCGCAATGAGCTATTGACCTCGGGCGTCAGTCCAAGCGCGCTTGGGAAAATAACAGCGCCAGCTGGAATTCCAATTGGCGCGACGACGCCAGAGGAGATTGCGCTCAGCGTCCTGGCAGCGGTTGTTGCTGCGAGACGGGGAAAGGACCTC
The DNA here is from genome assembly GCA_046047855.1 of Pseudomonadota bacterium. GTDB lineage: Bacteria > Pseudomonadota > Gammaproteobacteria > Burkholderiales > Burkholderiaceae_A > Hahnella. The sequence goes on from JBJOHF010000026.1 coordinate 16,576, forward strand.
ACCATCACATCCCCCTCAGAGAATGGCGAGTCGACAGTCGCAGCACAACCACGCTCCTGCTGCGCTGGAGGTGCCTAGTGGGCTGCCTTCTGAAAGGTGGTGGGGGTCTGCACAGCAGACTGATCGTCGGAGCGGTCCTGCTCGCTGCGGGTTCTGCGAGCCGCATGGGAAGCCGCCCCAAATCTCTCCTCGAGCTTGGAGGGGTTCCCCTGATTCGCCGTCAACTCATCGCTCTATCCGGTGCCGGTGTTGATGAAGTCGTTGTCGTGCTGGGTCATTACCGAGAACAGATTGAGCCCCTTGTGCAAGCATTTCCTGTCACGCTCGCTGTGAACCCAGATCCAGACCAGGGGCAGAACAGCTCATTGAGACTGGGCCTATCAAAGCTCAATGGAAAGCTCGATGCTGTCCTCGTAGCGCTTGCCGATCAGCCATTGCTGAATCAACAAGACTATGTCGATCTGATTGGTGCCTACAAAAAACGTCCCGAAGGAAGCAGGGTCGTCACGCCGACGGTCGATGGATTGCCTGGGAATCCAGTCATGTTTGACGAGGCGCTCTGTCAAGAAATACTCGCTGGCGGTCTCAACTTCGGATGTAAGCAATGGCAAGAGAAGAACCCGTTGGAAGTCTTCCGGTGGGAGACAGTTAACCGACGATATCGAATGGATGTAGACACGCCCGAAGATATTGACGCGCTAGAGAGGGCCACAGGACACCGTCTCACATGGCCCAAACATCTGGACCAAGCCGCGTGACTGGCGTTGCACCTGTGTCAGACACGCTGAGCCTATGGCCCACTCCAATAGGCCTGCACCATTACCCAGAGGCAGATGACCTCAACCCCCTTCTCGTTCGCGTGCTGCAAAGCCTTCGAGCTGTCGACACCAGCGCTGATCCAGCCCGGCCCTTCTACGCAAGCAGTGACGATCTGCTCAATCGAATACGCATCCCAGAGTGGCAGGCATGGGTCCGCTTTTTGATCGAAAGCATAGGCAAGACTGCGCGGGTCGCCAATGCCCATGCGTGGCCCGAGTCCTCGGAAGATCTCTCTGTCGACATCAGGGGACTCTGGTTTCAAATCAGCAACCATGGCGTGCACCATGACGTGCATAGCCACGGCAACTGTTCATGGTCTGGCGTGTACGTGGTCCAGGTAGACCCTGACGCTTCGCGAGAGCACCACCCCATTTACGCATCAAGAAATGGCGTGACTCGGTTCTACGGTCCGCACTTCCACTCGCTGGCGGGTGCTTTGATGGACTACGGGAATGCCTATCTTCAGCAGGCACATATTGATATTGCACCGATGCCTGGTCGACTATTGGTCTTCCCGTCATGGCTACTCCACCAGGCTATGCCCTACCAGGGTAGTCAAGACCGAATCATTCTCTCGTTTAATGCAAGTCTGCATCGGGTAGGAGGGGACCAGTGGGCCCGCTACGCCGCGTCCTGATACCCCGACTGCTTCTAAAGCGCCACGGGTGTGTGATGGCCTGGTGCATCGTCCTTGTCGTACTTGGACCTGCCGGACCCTCACCCCATAGTGGGCTGCTCGTGCTGGCAAGCGTGTGGTTTTTGCTCACAGTCTTGAGATATCGCCTCAACCCAACATCGACCTCCAACCTGAGCCATATCTCAGCACAAATGGCAATGGGCTTTGCGATGGGCATATGCTGGGCGGCTCAGGCCATGTGCATGAGCAACGGAACTCCGCATCTCTTTATGCACATGCTTCTGATGATGAGTCTTCCTGCCATGATGCAGTGGGGACTTCAATGGATGCGCCCACTCTATTCGCACCTCCTTGGTCTTGTCCTACTTATAGCGGCCTTCACTGCAGCGAGCATTCATCACCTGAGTGTTGCTGTATCGCTCAGCCTCGCGGCATGGGCCATTCTGAGCCAAATAACACGAGCAAGTCGGGCCCAATCGAGAGCGATTCAATTTATTGGCCCAATGCTTCTCGCGCTCACTAGCATCTTGGAGACTGATCTCGAACGCGCCCTTAGTCTTGGGCTTGGCCTGGCTGTGGTGGTTGGCTTAACCAGTCTAAGATCAGTCCAGGAAAGCCCCTCTGACCCCCTCGACCAAAGCCCACATGGCCTCCATCCCGAGGACGCCAAAGGGTAATTGCAGGGGAGCAATCCTCTGCTCTTGGGAGTGAGCTTGCTGGCACCAAGGGATCGTTGAGGGCATTGACCACCAGGGTTCGAAGTCGCACGGCCCCAAGCCTGGGCCCACTTGAAGCGCGACACCAATAGTCATTCACATCTCTGAAGCCATGCACTGGCGCTGTGAAATGATCGTCAAATGCACGTAGGGTCAATGCACGCTCGACTGCGGCGAGATCGAAAAGTCCGGGATACTGACCTGCCTTCTGACGGGCCTTCTCTTTCATCGTGCCCAAAAAGTACCGGCCATAGATGCGCTGGTTAAGACCCCGATCAATTGCATCACCGCAGGCTGCAAGGTCCAGTGGGGCGGACAAGGCGCAGAGCGCATGAACGGTCGACTCCCCCTGATAAGACTGGGGCGCGCGGGCTGCCCAATTGAGTAGCGCGCTTCCGCCAAGGCTGACGCCCAGCGCATAGGTAGGCCCGCGGTGGTCGCGTGTGAGCTCCGTGAGGAGCCAGCCAATTTCCGCATAATCGCCCGCATGGTAGGCGCGAGGTGCCAGGTTCAGGTGGCCTGAGCAGCCCCGAAAATGAGGCACTGCTACAGACCAGCCCCGCAATTGAGCCTCAGCGGCAAATGCTCTCGCGTAGTGGCTCGAGGAGGACCCCTCAAGGCCATGGAAGAGGATGAGCCTTGTAGACGGTTGAGCAGCCTTAACCCAGTCCACATCCACAAAGTCACCGTCGGGCGTATTCAAACGTTCTCGCGTCCAAGGCAGCACCAAGGGCTGAAGGTAACGGCCGACAATCGTGGGTACCAGTGTCTGGAGTTGACCCCCGGGGGTCCACCAGCTCGCAGTTCTCTTGGGGGCATTCATCCTCGACCGACCAACCCTATGGTGGTTTGGTCCTCCCGTCCAAGCCACAGCGCCAGGCCCAGACTGATCGCAGTGACGCCAATGAGCATGCCTGAGTAGGCCGCAGCCAGACCAAAATCACCACCAACAGCCTGCTGGAATGCTGCAATGGGCAGTGTGCGGGTCGAGCCGGTGTAGAGCACGATCGTGGCCGAGAGTTCATTGAATATCTCGAGCCATGCAATGACGACACCCGCCAGAATCCCCGGACGCATCAGCGGCACCATAATCCGCGCAAAACCCCTCATGGGCGGCTCCCCAAGGCTGCTGGAAGCCTCCTCAAGGGATTTGTCGATCTGCGCGACGATACTTGCAGAGGAGCGCACCACATACGGCAGCCGACGTATGAGTAATACCATCACCAAGATTGCGCTCGTCCCCGTGAGTAGCAGCGGTGGACTGTTGAATACCTGGGCGTAGCCAATCCCCAGAACCGTGCCGGGCACCACAAAGGGGACCATCACCAAGAGGTCAACAACACGGGTCAGCCCATCGTGCCTGCGGCTGACGGCATACCCAACCAGAGCCCCAAGCACCGTTGCCATGACAAGCGCCAAACCAGCAAACTGAAGGCTATTGGTAAGCGCATCACCCAACATCAGCCAGGCCTGAGCATAGTTCTGAGTGGTAAACACGGGCAGAAACATGGCCCCGCGAACCTCCATAAAGGAAGAGGCCATCACAACGAACAGGGGTAGATTGGCAAGGCCTACGGTCAGAATGGCAAAGCCCACCCACACCCTGGGCCAAAGGCCAGCGAGCGGGCGAGCCGACGGCGGTCGTCCACCGTCATGACCCACCTGAACGCGTTGAGTTACCCATCGCCCGAGCCCAACGGCTAAGAACGCAACCAAAACAAGGACGACACTGGTGGTTGCCGCCATTCCGGGCTCTGCGCCAATCTCGCTGAGGTACAGGCTATAGGCGAGTGTCGCGAGCACGGGGTAGCGCTCGCCCTCTCCAAGAATACTGGGCAGACCAAAGTCTGCCATCACGCCCAGAAAAACCAGCATGGCAGAGGTCACCATCGCTGGGCGCATCAGTGGCAGCGTGACCTCCCAAAATACCCGGTGCGGTCGCCTCCCTAGGCTCGATGCAGCCTCCTCCAGACTTCCATCTAGGCGGCTCAATGCGCTGCTCATCACCAGAAATACAATGGGGTAAAGACTGAGCGCACTGGCCAAAATGATTCCACCCGGTCCGTAGATGGTGGGCATGTTGATCCCGAGAGAGGCACCCCACTCCGTCACCAACCCCGACCGACCGAACAAAACGATCCATGCATAAGCCCCGATGAACGGCGGAGACATCATGGACATCAAGACCAAGACCCGAAGGACGCTGCGCCCCCAAAAATGAAAACGCGAAAACACGACAGCAAGCGGAATCCCCAATGCAAGCGCGAGCATGGTCGCGCCCATGGAGACCACGAGGCTATTGATCAAAGCGCGGGTGTAGTAGCCCGAACCGAAGAACGTTGCAAAGTTCTCGGTACCGAGGCGACCTGACACCTGACCCACCAGGCTCTGATGGACAAGCTCGCCAAGGGGCCACGCGACTGCCGCAAGCAGCAGCAGTAGACATGCACCGACGACCGCGGCCCAGGGATCTAGCCGGCGGATTGCAGTCGCCATCCCGTTTCCGGATGGAAGTGCCGCGCACGCAGGGGGTCATACCGCACAGAGACCTGCCCTCCAACGGACGGCACACGCTCTTGGGCTGAGAGGTCTAGCACCAAGCTTACGCCCTCACCTTTAACCAACAGGCGCTGACGGGGCCCTAAGAAAGACCGATGCGCAATCACAAGGTGGTCCCAACCTGGCCAGTCTGAGCGAGCGCTAATCTGCAAATCATCCGCGCGAAGCCCTGTTCGATGGCCCGCTGCATGCGCAACCCACTGGCAGCCCCCTACGAAATCCATTACAAATGCATGCGCCGGTTCGTCGTAGAGCACCTCGGGTGCAGCAATCTGCAGAACATGCCCACCCTGCATCACTGCAATGCGATCAGACACTGCAAGCGCTTCCTCCTGATCGTGCGTGACGTAGAGCGTTGTCATGCCAAGCTCTGTCTGTAGCATTCGGATTTCATCGCGCATCTCAATACGCAGCTTTGCATCGAGATTCGAGAGTGGCTCGTCCATGAGCAAGAGCTCTGGCTCAATCACAATTGCCCGCGCAAGCCCAACCCGTTGCTTCTGCCCGCCAGAGAGCTGACTTGGCATACGTTGAGCGAATGACTCCAGTTTTACCCGCTCGAGCGCACGTGTAATGCGCTGGGCGCGCTGAGGCGCAGGAACATGCCGCGCCTTGAGGCCATATCCGACATTGTCGGCCACGCTCAAATGAGGAAACACCGCGTAGCTCTGAAAGACCATCCCCACATTTCTCTGGTGAGGCGGCCGATGCAACACGCTCTCGCCGCGTACGCGAATATCACCCGCATCGGGCTGGTCAAACCCTGCGATGGCCCGCAGCAAAGTTGTCTTTCCACAGCCTGATGGCCCGAGGAGGGTTACCAACTCCCCTGCATGCAGCGTGAGGGATACCCCATTGAGTACAACGGTAGGACCAAAGGCCTTCTTGAGGCCCTCGATGTGCACCATTTACTTGCGAACCAGTTGCTGGTACCTCGCCAAGTAAGCTTTTTGCTGTGCATTCGCCCATTCCTGCGGGTAGGTCTTCACATTGAGCTTGCCCAGCTCAGGGCCACCGCCCGCAGCCTTTACATCGGCGCGAACCGGGCGACGCCCGGAGGCTTTCACCATAAGCGCCTGACCCTCAGCCGATGCAAGGTAGTCCAACACGGCCTTGCCGCCAGCGACATTGGGCGCGCCCTTTACAAGTGCCATCGCGTCAGCGGAGGAATTGATGCCATCTGCTGGGTAGACCACCTTCACAGGTGCCCCACCCTCAATGAACTTGAGACCGTAGTCCTCAAGGGTCAATGCCATCGCATACTCACCCTGCGCCGTGCCACGGGCCACGGCTGAGGAGCTTCCGGTCACAACAAAGTTCTTAAAAAGAGACTCGAAGAGTGCCCACCCCTTTTGCTCCCCCTCGTTATGAATGATTTGAAGCATTTGTGTCAGCGCAGAACTCGATTTGTCGGCGCCCGCAAAGGCAATCTTTCCCTTCCACTTGGGGTCAGCCAAATCGGCCCATCGCGTGGGCATGTCAGTCGGCGCGACCAGTTTGGTATTGACCAACAACACGGTGGGAATGGTGACGGTAAATGGGGTCCAATTGGGACTGATGCGATAGGCCTTGAGCAGCTTGTCGGCGTCCTTCACTGTGTAAGGCTCAAAAAGATCCGGGTTTGCGTCAACCACGTCCCCACCAGTCGAAATGACCACGTCCGCCAGAGGACGTCCCCTCTCCGCGCGAAGGCGCTTCATCAGCTCACCGCCCCCTGCAGACACCAGCTGAACATCCAGCCCCAGCTTCGCCTTAAGGGCTGGAACCAAGGCCTTCTGAATGTCGGATGGTGCACTTGTGTAAACCGTGACGGTCGAGGACGCGCTCTGCGCCAATGTCAGGATCGGCGCGGTTAGGAGCCCAACACCCATGGAAAGGAATAGCCAGTGACGTCGCGAGATCGACATTTCAAACTCCTTCTAGGCAATGACGAACGGACTGCAGGAAGTGATGAAGGCTGGGAGTAGGCGCTTGGGGAACCTTCGCCTGCTCATCCCACTGACGCAATGAGATCGCCTCGCGGGCATATGGAAGCTGCAAAAATGCCTTTGCCTCCATCGATGAGAAGACGCCGCCCTGCAAGGCCAAACTCTTTTTTGAGACATCCGAGAGGCCATCGTAATAGTCTGGATCAGCCCAGCACAGATAGCGCTTAGCCTGAACATGCAAGTTGACGGGCTCAGAGACTGGAGGCCCGAAAAACTGGGCCAGCCAGCTTGCCCCGATCTGCTCATGGGTATCGTCTTGAGCCTGCTCGAGTGCAAGCCCGGCATCTGGGTGCAGCAGGTGACCTACGTCGTGCAAAAGGGCCGCAAGAATTAATGAATGGGGCGCGCCCGCCTCCTGAGCCAGATAGGCCGCCTGGAGTGCGTGCTCCCGCTGCGTGACATCCTCCCCGTAGGAGACATCTCCAGACCGGAGAAACAGCTGCTCGATGGTGGCTGAAACCGCTGAAATATGGGCATTCATGACCGCCGAATATACCGCGAGCAGGTGACCGTGGTTCAATTGGGGCATGACAAGACAAATTCTCGCGATCGGCGGTGCTGCCCTGCCCATGAACGATCAAGGCAGCCTCAAACTCATTGAGTACTTCCTCAGTCTCACGCGCGCGCGCAAGCCAAAGGTTTGCTTCATTGGGACGGCCCATGGTGACGCTGAAGCGGGACGCCTGCGCTACTACGCGGCTCTCAGTCAGTTCAATTCAAAGCCGACCCACTTGCCGCTCTTCGCTCGCACGCCCCGAGATATTGAGAGCCTGCTGTGCGAACAGGATGCCATTTTGGTTGGCGGCGGGAATACGCGAAGCATGCTCTCGGTTTGGAAAGACTGGGGTGTCGATCTCGCGCTGCGTAAGGCTTATGACCAAGGTGTTGTCCTCGGAGGCTGGAGTGCGGGATCCATCTGCTGGTTCGAACAAGGCGTCACCGACAGCATTGCAGGCCCTCTGACTGTGCTTCCCTGTCTCGGTTTTCTGGAGGGCAGCAACTGTCCTCACTATGACAGTGAGAAAGACCGGCGCCCTACCTATGAGAAACTCATCAGCAAAGGCCACATCCAACCGGGGCTAGCAGCCGACGATGGCGTTGGGCTGCACTTTGTCAACGAGGAACTCGTCGAGGCGGTCAGTCAGGCACCAAAGGCAAAGGGGTGGCGCGTAAAGCCACGAGGGAAGACCTCGACCTCTGCTGCCCTTAAAACACGGGTGCTCTAGGCGATCTGCTCAGTTCGCGTGCGAACCCAATGTGGCGGATCCTGTAAGCAGATTGGACGTAGGAAACGCAAGCAAGCATCTGGTCCCACGGAGGTTGTCGCTGGCATGGTGGACGAAGGAAATGGCCCGCCATGCTGCATACCCGCTGAAACTGCCACGCCCGTTGGAACGCCAGAGAATAGAACACGTCCGGCAAGTCGTCTCGCTGCTGCAAGCAGGCGTCGGTGCGGTTCGGTGTCATCGTCAAGGCCCCAGAGCGTGCAGGTGAGGCTCCCCTCGATCGTTGCCAGCACCTGCTCCATTTCGTCCACTCCCTTGACCCTCACCAAGAGACAGGCCGATCCGAAGATCTCCTCGTGCAGTGTCGCCTGAGACACAAACTGCGCAGCAGAGAGCTCCGCAAGAAAAACTTCGCAGCCAGGCTTGGGCTCGATCAAGACGGTTAGATCACATTGACGCGCAGCCCACATACGACGTTGAAAGTTCTGCTCAATCGATGCATTCAGCATCGGGTGGGTAGTGGCATGGGCTAGGCGATCAGCAAGTTCAGACCGGAAGGAATCTCCATGAGTGCCCTCCGGCACCAAGACGATGCCAGGACTGGTGCAGAACTGGCCACAGCCCATCGTGATCGAGGCTGCGAGTGCCTCAGCAAGTGAAGACCCTTTCGATGCCAAGGCCGATTCGAGGACAACGATCGGGTTAACGGAGCCCAGCTCACCAAAGAATGGAATGGGCCTGGTGCGCTGCTGACACGCCCGCCAGAGGGCTAGGCCTCCTTGAACCGAACCCGTAAACGCAACAGCGGCAGTCAGTGGATGCTGGCAGAGCGATACACCCAGCTCATACCCGTCGGCCATGACGAGCTGCAGGATATCCTCCGGAAGCTGCTGCTCCTGAGCCACCTTGCGTGCCAACAAGGCCGTCGCAGCTGATAGCCTAGGATGTCCGGGATGACCCTTCACCACGACCGGACAACCGGCTGCAATTGCAGAGGCGGTATCGCCGCCCAGTACTGAGAACGCAAATGGAAAGTTACTTGCCGCGAACATGCCTACCGGACCGAGTGGCTCAAAATCGCGCAGCAAGGCGGGGTGCCCGACGGGTGGGGGGCCGGCCACCGCCTCAACCCAAAGCGGGCTCATCATCGTTTGAGACTCCATCGACAAACGCGCGAACATGCGAAGCTGAAAACTTGTCCGTGCCACTTCACCGGTGAGTCGAGCAGTACCCAGGTGCGTCTCCGCATCCGCAATTGCAATGAGCTCAGCAGCTTGGGCATCCAGCGCATGGGCAAGACCATCAAGCAATCGAGATCGCGCATCTGCGGGCGCGAGCGCACCAGAGAGAAAAACTGCCCATGCGGCCTCCATAGCCGCGTCGAGTTGATTGGATGTAAGGCTAGACATATGGCAAAAAATCCTATTCGAAATAGTGTGGATGGGAAGATAGAAGGGCATCAAGATTTCGACGCGCGCCCGCCAAGTGCCCTCTGATGGCCTGCAGCGCAGCAGATGTATCGGCAGCGGCGAGGGCTTGAACAATGCATTGATGCTCGGAGACGATTGCCTTTCGTTTGCCTCGCATCGGCAGCTGAAGCCTGCGGACCCGATCTAGGTGAACGCTTCTCTCCACGATGAGCTGATGAAGCGCAAACTGCCCTGCCTGGCGAAACAAGGTGGCATGAAACAACTGGTCCAGCGCCATGAACTGATCGAGTGCCTGATCATCTCCTATGAGCTTGCGCTGCTCCCTCACAAGCCTGTCAAGGGCTTGAAAACCTTGGTCATCTCGACGCTCACAAAGCTGCTGCACAACCTCTACCTCGAGCGCACGCCTTAAGAACTGAACTTCGTGAACCTTCGAAACCGCAATCGGCGCGACCTCAGTCCTAGACTGCGGGTATATGCGGACAAGTCCCTCGGACTCAAGCTTCAAAAGGGCATCTCGAATGGGTGTCTGACTCACCCCATAGTGATCTGCAAGACTGGATCGCGATAGGAGCGCCCTCGGCTCAAGCTCGAGTGCAAGCATACGGGCGCGCAGATGCGCATAGACCTGCTGGGCAACCCCCATGCGCTAGCCCAAAACCCCGATCTGCCAGGGACAGAATTCCTCCTCGCCCACGCCCAGCTCCTCGCTCTTGGACGCCTCACCTGAGGCAATGCGCAGCATCAATTCAAAGATCTCTTCACCCATTTGATCCAGTGTCTTGGATCCGTCGATCACCTGGCCACAGTTGATGTCCATGTCTGAACGCATGCGCTCATACATAGGCGTATTGGATGCAAGCTTGATCGTGGGTGAAGGGTAAGACCCAAAGCAGGATCCACGTCCGGTGGTAAAGCAAATGAGGTTTGCTCCCCCCGCAATCTGGCCAGTGGCGGAGACAGGGTCGTACCCTGGCGTATCCATAAAGACAAAGCCGCGCGTTCGAACAGGCTCGGCATAACGGTAGACCTCCATCAAACCGGTTGAACCAGCCTTCTTGGCGCCTCCGAGGCTCTTCTCCAGTACATTCGCTAGACCCCCCGCATTATTCCCCGGCGAGACAATGCCGTTGATCTGCGTATTGCGCCCCTTGCTGTACTCCAGCCACCAGTTCATCCGCTCGACCAGCTTTTGACCAATCTCCGGAGTCGCCGCGCGGGCCGTGAGCGTCTGCTCCACGCCATAAATCTCCGGTGTCTCAGACAGAATCGCTGTGCCTCCATTGCGCACCAGGATATCGACCGCCTTGCCCAGCGCAGGATTGGCGGACAACCCAGAAAACCCATCAGAACCGCCACATTGAAGTCCTACGATGAGGTGTTCAGCCGAGCACGGGGTTCGCTCGATACGATTTGCCTCCGGCAGCATCTCGCGTATCGCCTCAATGCCGAGCTTGACCGCATTCTGAGTACCGCCAGCCTCCTGCATGGTGATCGTGCGGAGCATCTTGCCGGTCTCAAGGCCTTCCTGCTCGAAAAAGCGCTGCAGATTATTCCGCTCACAGCCAAGCGATACAACCAGAGCGCCAGCAATGTTGGGGTGGCGAATCATGCCCGAGAGGGTCCGTCGCAGAAGATCCATGGGCTCACCCGTCATCTCCATGCCACAACCTTGCTCATGGACAAAGGCCACCACATCGCTCACGTTTGGATACGCCTCCAGCCGCTCGGAATCGAAATAGGCCGAAATTTTCCTGGCGACTGTTGCTGAACAGTTCACGGTAATGAAGATGCCAATCGTGTTGCGGGTGCCTACCACTCCATTCTCTCGCGCATATCCCATAAAGGTTCTGCGCTGGGCGGCAGGCAACACGTCGGTCGGAACATAGCGCTGACCGAAGGCGTAGTCCTTCTCAACATCATCAAATCTGAGATTGTGGCTGTGCACGAATTGCCCAGCCTCAATCTCTCGGGTTGCGAATCCGATAACCGTGTTGTACTTCAATACAGGCTCGCCCATGCGGATTGGCCGAGCTGCAATCTTGTGCCCAGCCTCTATGGCCTCCTGAACCAGAATGCCCTCCTCCACCACAGAGTCGCCAGGAACGAGCGGCAGACGCGCAATGACGACGTTATCAGCAGCATCAAGACGAATGACTCTTGAGGTCGTGGATTGCATTAATGAATCTCCGGTTCAGACACTGGGCCCCCAAACTCCGTCTTCAGAAAATCGAAGTCACAGCCCTTGTCGGCCTGCTCAATGTGCTTGGAGAACATAAAGCCATAGCCACGCTCATAACGGGCTGGAGGGGGAACCCAAGCCTGCTTGCGACGCGCCAGTTCAGCATCGCTGACCAAAAGCGAGAGGCTGCGATTTGGGATGTCGAGCGCGATCATGTCACCGTTTTGCACCAAGGCGAGTGGACCCCCGACATAGGCCTCTGGTGCAATGTGCAAAACACAAGCGCCATATGAAGTCCCGCTCATGCGCGCATCAGACATACGCACCATGTCCCTGATGCCCTTTTTAAGGAGCGCCTTCGGCATGGGAATCATGCCCCACTCAGGCATTCCAGGGCCTCCCTGAGGCCCCGCGTTTCTCAAGATAAGGACCGTCTCCGGGGCGATCTCGAGGTCTTCGTCTTCGATGATGCTGGACAGCTCGTCATAGCTATTGGCAACCAATGCGGGACCGGTGTGCTGGTAGAAGCGGGGGTCGCAGGCTGCAGGCTTGATCACAGCACCGTCTGGAGCTAGGTTCCCCTTGAGCACAGCAAGAGAGCCCTCGTGATAAACCGGGTTATCCAAGGTTCGAATGACGTCGTCGTTATAGACCTTGGCACCTTCTAGGGTCTCTCCCAGCGTTCGACCAGAAACCGTCAGTACGGACGTGTCCAAGCGCTCTGAGAGGTTAGACATCAATGCCCGAAGACCGCCGGCGTAGAAGAAGTCCTCCATCAGGGCAGTCTTGCCTACAGGGCGAACATTTGCGATGACGGGGGTGACCCGGCCTATGGCGTCCAGATCATCCAGACTCAGGCTCACTCCCGCGCGCTTGGCCATTGCAAGCAGATGGATCACGGCATTCGTTGAGCACCCGAGCGCCATTGCAACCGTTGCGGCATTTCTCACGGAGCCAGGGGTAAGAACCTGCTCGGGTCGCAAATCCTCCCACACCATTTCCACAATTCGCCGTCCACAATCAGCAGCCATTCTCGGATGATTCGCATCAGCGGCAAGAATGGACGCTGCGCCCGGAAGGGTTAGCCCCAGAGCCTCCGCAATAGAGGTCATGGTCGACGCTGTTCCCATAGTCATGCAGTGGCCATAGGAACGAGCAATGCCTGCCTCTACCGCGACCCATTCATCCTTCGAGATCAGGCCCGCTCTTCGCTCGTCCCAGTACTTGAAGCTGTCTGTTCCGGAGCCCAGCACATCGCCTCGATAGTTTCCGCGCAGCATGGGGCCAGCGGGCATAAAAATGAAAGGTAGGCCCATTGAGGTCGCACCCATCACCAGCCCAGGCGTCGTCTTATCGCAGCCCCCCATGAGCACTGCCCCGTCGACGGGGTGGGATCTCAGCAGTTCCTCCGTCTCCATGGCTAACATGTTTCGATAGAGCATGGTGGTGGGCTTGACATACATCTCACTGAGCGAGAGCGCAGGCAGTTCAAGAGGGAAACCTCCGGCCTGAAATATCCCTCGCTTGATGTCCTCCACGCGATGCTTGAAGTGCGCGTGACAGGGCTGAGCGTCTGACCATGTGTTCAGGATCGCGATGACCGGTTTATCGACCCAGTCAATCGGTGCGTAGCCCATTTGCATGGTGCGGGATCTGTGACCGAAGGAACGAAAATCGTCCGGCGCAAACCAACGCGCGCTCCTTAGATCTGCGGGTTTGAGTTTGTGAGGTCTTTTCATGGCTTGTACACTAATACATCAGTTTCTTGGAGGCAACCGATGATCACCGATGATGCACGCCGCAAGCTTAAAACCATCAGCACTGCGACTCTCACGACCCTGCTCTTCAAACGGGGGCTCAATAAGCAGTTCATCCAAGATGTGCGTCCTGTCGGCCCACTCAAAGAATCGATGGTGGGCGAAGCGTTTACGCTTAGATACATTCCAGCGCGCGAAGACCTCAATCCCATCACCGCGTTTCGTGATCCCGCCCACCCACAGCGCCTGGCCATCGAGACTTGCCCACCTGGACATGTCATGGTGATCGACAGCAGAAAGGACGCGCGTGCCGCCTCCGCTGGTGCAATTCTCATCACTCGCCTTATGATGCGGGGCGCAGCGGGAATCGTCACAGACGGCGGATTTCGAGACGCAGCGGAGATCGCCGAGCTCGCGATGCCGGCCTTCCATCACAGACCCTCAGCCCCCACCAACCTCACCCTCC
>JBJOHF010000027.1:0-33637 GCA_046047855.1 Pseudomonadota bacterium
AGCCCAACGCTGACTTGAAAGAGAGAGAGCCTGAGCAAACGTCCAATCGGCAAGTCTGGCGTTGCCAAATCTGCAAATGGCAGCAGCCGAGGGTCTACTTGAGACCAGCGACGGGGGTTGAGCATGTTGAGCAACATCATGGACGAACAAGCTCCACCGCTTGCGAGGTGTAGAACCCGCAAGAAACACGATGCGTGCGTGCCCATTTCCATCCGCTCAGAGACGGTGCTTGCTCAATCGACTCTCTCAGCCATTGAAGGGAGACCGGATGTATCGCGGGAGAACGATCCCCACGCGGAAAGAGTCGACCCACTGCCATCATGGCCATGAGCGGCCCCGTGCGCGGCGCGAAAGTGAGAACCATGGACCGATTCACCCGTGGGGCCAGTGCAGAAATAGCTGCCATGGCCTGATGCGGGCTGTAATGAATCAGAGAGTCCATCGCGACAACATGGTCAAACAGGCCGAGTTGCTCATCGAGCATGTCGCCAGCGAAAAACGTGACCGATCCTCCGCCCAAATCTTCGGGAAGTCGTTCACGCGCCAGCTGCACCAGGTTTGGAGAGAGATCGACTGCCGTCACGCGCGCGCCCTGTCTGGCCAGGTCGATGGCAAGCATGCCAGTGCCGCACCCCGCATCAAGTACACGGCGGCCGCGGATGCGCTGGACCACGGGCGGACTGCTCGGCGGGATTTCTCGGCCGTCGGTGTGGCCCGGCTCATCGCCAATCCAGCTGCCGATCAGGCGGCGCATCTCATCACGGCCCTTGCGCACGGTTGCGCGTACACCACTGACTGGCGCATCGGAGGTGAGTCGTGCCCAGGCCTGTACAGCCGTTCGGTCAAAGTAGTGTTCGATCTGACTGCGTCGATCGGTATAGCGTCCGTCACCCATCAGTCGAATCCCAGAAGGTCAAAAATCTCACGGTCCTTGAGCGACTCCGGCGCCAAGGGGTCTGTTCCAGCCCAGAGCTGGGCTGCCAATCGCAAGTATTCATTCTTTACTGCCTCAAGCTCTGGAGAAGGCTCCATCTCAAAGAGCGTCGCCTTCTTGAGACGACTTCGGCGAATGACATCCAGGTCGGGAAAATGCGCCAGCCGGTTGAGACCGACCCGGTCCGCAAAGCGATCGATCTGATCGGTCTGCGCACTTCGGTTTGCGATCACACCACCCAGCCGAACCTTGTAGTTTTTTGCCTTTGCGCCAATGGCCTGCACGATGCGGTTCATCGCAAAAATGGAGTCAAAGTCATTTGCTGCAACGATGAGTGCGCGATCCGCGTGCTGCAGCGGTGCGGCGAATCCGCCACAGACGACATCGCCCAGCACATCGAATATCACCACATCGGTCTCATCGAGCAGGTGATGTTCCTTGAGCAACTTCACGGTCTGGCCGACCACGTAACCACCACAGCCTGTCCCTGCAGGGGGGCCCCCGGCCTCGACACACATCACACCGTTGTACCCCTCGTAGACGAAGTCTTCGATACGCAGTTCTTCGGTGTGAAAGTCAACGGACTCCAACACGTCAATCACCGTCGGCATCAAGGATTTGGTGAGGGTGAAAGTAGAGTCGTGCTTAGGATCGCAGCCGATTTGAAGCACGCGCTTTCCCAGCTTAGAGAAGGCCACACTGAGGTTAGAGGATGTTGTGCTCTTGCCAATGCCACCCTTACCGTAAACAGCAAAGACCTTGGCATTTCCAATCTTGAGATTTGGGTCAAGCTGCACTTGAACACTGCCCTCCCCATCGGGCGGACCTGCACGGCGAATTTCAGAAAACGGAACGCTAACGGTGTTCATGAGCCTGCTCCCTGGGCGATGCCCTCGAGTCGATCTTCAAAGAATTCGCCCGCCTTGAGCAGCTTCTGACGGGTCTCTTCATCGGGTGTCCAATAGCGACGCTCCGATGCTTCAAGGAGGCGTCCGGCTAACTTGGCTGAGGCTGCTGGATTCAGCGCGGCCAAGCGGTCTCGCATGGCCTCGTCTTGTATGTAGGTTTGGGTCAGTTGCTGATAAACCCAGGGCTGTACCTGACCCGTCGTGGCCGACCAGCCCATGGTGTTGGTGAGGTGGGCCTCAATCTGGCGCACGCCCTCATAGCCATGCTCCAGCATGGCCTCGTACCACTTCGGGTTCAGCATGCGCGTGCGTGTCTCGAGCGCAACCTGCTCAGAGAGTGAGCGGACAACACCCTGCCCGGAGGTCTGATCCCCAATATAGACCGGTGTATCCCGTCCTCCCTTGGCCTGGCGAATAAGGCGCGAGACACCCCCGAGCGTATCGAAATAGGTGTCTACCGTGGTCACACCCACCTCAAGCGACTCCAGGTTTTGATAAGCGAGTGACACGTGCCGGAGCGTAGACTGCAACAAGGCAGGCTGGCGCACAGGTCGGCCATTGCGGCCATAGGCGAATCCCTTGCGCTTGGCATAACAGTCTGCAAGTTCATCCTCGTTCTGCCAGCAGCCCTGCTCCACCAGGTGATTCACGTTCGCGCCATAGGCACCATCCGCATTTCCGAAAACCCTTAATGCAGCAGTCTCGAGATCGTCCCCTGTATCGGCCATGTGCAAGAGCGCATGCCGACGAATGGGATTACATTCCAGCGGCTCATCGACAGCACTTGCAGCAAGAAAGGTTGCCTCTGCGAGCATGCGAATCTGTAGCGGCAAGAGATCGCGAAAAATGCCAGACAGGGTGATGACCACATCGATGCGTGAGCGGCCCAACTCCTCAAGCGGAATGAGGGCTGCGCCTGCAAGGCGACCGAAGCCATCAAACCGAGGTTTAGCGCCGATCAAGGCCATCGCCTGGGCAATGGGTGCACCCTCGGTCTTGAGGTTGTCGGTTCCCCAGAGCACCATCGCAATCGATTCCGGCGTTCCGTGTCCATCTTCGTGAAAGCGCGCAATGAGTCGCTCTGCCTGCAGGCTGCCATCTCGCCACGCTGAACGACTGGGCATGCGAAACGGATCAAATCCATGAATGTTTCGACCCGTGGGCAGGACGTCTGGACTTCTGAGGAGGTCACCCCCTGGAGAGGGCCTTACAAAGCCACCCTCCAAGGCCTTAGAGATTGCGTCTATTTCGGGATTCGCACGCAGCTCATGCTCAACCCGGGCCAGCATCTCAATGAGCTCCTGACAGGCCTGGTGCCCACCACAGATCGCCCCGCCAGCATCGATAGAGGAGGCCCTTGTTGGCGCCAGCTGGATGGCAGTAATGAGTCGATCGAGTTGCGCTGGGGGTACCGGGTCGGCGTGGTCGACAGCAAAAGCCTGAGCCATGGCCCGCAATACATCGCAACGTTCCTGAACCGACATGACCTTGCCGAGCACATGCAGGCCTGTGGGGATGAGGGTGTGACTGATCGCCGAGAGACTGGCCGAGAGATCGTAGAAGACCTGATCGAGTTGCTCACCCGAATAGTGTGAGAGACATGATAGGTCTGGGCACTGGAGATCGAGGGCACGGGCTTGTTCGAAAATCACCAAAGCCAGCGTCTCGGCCTCAGACCCACCGACCAATAACTCTGGTCCGAGTGGGGGCTGGCTGCGCCAGCGATCGAGGGACTGCTGAAGGTCAGCGAAGCCCCGATACAACCCAGCCTCTGTAATCGAAGGCGTGAGATAGGAAAGCAGCGTTGCATTGGATCGACGCTTCGCAATTGTGCCCTCTGATGGGTTGTTTGCGGCGTAGAGATAGAAGTTTGGCAGGTGCCCAATGAGCCGATCAGGCCAACAGGATCCAGAGCCTCCCGCCTGCTTGCCGGGCATGAACTCGAGCGCTCCGTGAGTGCCAAAGTGCAGAACCGCGTGCGCCTTGAAGACCGACTTGATGTAGTGATAGAAAGCCGCGAAGCCATGCGTCGGTGCGAGCCCCCGATCGAAGAGCAACCGCATGGGGTCGCCCTCTACGCCAAACCCCGGCTGTAGGAGCACCTCGACCGATCCGAATCGCTCACCCAGCACAAACAACTGGCGACCATCGGTGAGCTGTCTGCCTGGTGCACGGCCCCAACACGATTCAATCTCGGCGAGGTGCGGCTCCATGCGTATGTAATCGGTCACGCTCAGGCTGGTGAGCACATTCGCGTCGGTGCCATAGCGGCTTGAATTGCCTCCCAACAACCGAGAGCGCAGGGCATTCGCATCTGCGGGAAGCTCAACCGCGTATCCCTTTAGCTGCAGGGCAGCCAGAAGCGCATGCAGAGACTCAAACACAGCAAGGTGCGCTGCGGTTCCAACCGACCCACCGTTGGGCGGAAAATTAAAGAGCACGACCGCCAAACGCTTTTCGTCCGGCGTGGCGCGGCGCAGCTCGACCATCTTTTTGACCCGCAGCGCCAATTGCTCTGCGCGGTCTGGGCAGCTCACCATATCTTGCGCAGAATGCACCTCCGTAAACGTGCAGCCGCGATGGCAGCCCTTACAAACGGCACCAGATACGCCTGGTCGCCCGCCGTACACCATGGGTGCTGTTGCTCCATCGAGCTCAGGAATGGCCACCATAATCGTGGACTCCACAGGCATGAGCCCGCGCTCCGAGGCACCCCAATCGGAGAGCGTCTGAAATTCGACCGGGTGCGCCGCTACGTAGGGCACGTTCAGGCGCGTGAGCATCTCCTCGGCTGCCTGGGCATCGTTGTACGCCGGTCCGCCCACCAATGAGAACCCCGTCAGTGAGACCATGGCGTCAATTGTCGGGCGGCCATTCTCGATGAAGAATGATTCAATCGCTGGTCGGGCATCAAGCCCAACGGCGAATGCAGGAACGACGGCTAAACCTTGTGCCTCAAGGGAGCGAATGACGCCATCGTAGTGCGCGGTGTTTCCCGCGAGCAGGTAGGACCTCAGCAGCAGCAGGCCCACGCGTGGGCGATCTGACCGAAGTTTCAGTGGCTTGACATGAGAGGCGAGTCTGCCCTTGATCTCAGGGTGGTACACGCCAAGCTCGGGATAGTCGATTGGATCCTTCGGGGGAAGTTGTCCCCTGAGGTGCTCTCGTGGACCCGCAGCGTATCGGTTGATGAGCATGCGGGCCATACTCACCATGTTGTCCTGAGAGCCTCCAAGCCAATATTGCAGGCCCAGAAAATAGACGCGAACGTCTTGGGCTGTGCCCGGAATGAACCGCAGGATTTTGGGTAGCCTGCGCAGCATGCGCATCTGTTGCTCGCCCGAGCCACCGCGAGCACTTCGCCCTGAATCTCCGGCCTCTGGCTGCTTTCCCCTCAATCGCTTCAGAAAGGCCATCGGACCAGTAGCCGGCTTGGACATATCGAAGCGTCCCAATCGCGTGAGCTTCACCACCTCTGCTGCCGACATCGCGCAAAGCATGGCATCGCAGTGTTCACGCCGGGCCTGGAGCGCAGGCAGCACCGGCAGAAAGTGCTCCTCAAGAAAGAGCATGGTGACGATGAGAATATCTGCCGTCGCAATATCGGCCAGCACGGTGGTGAGTGCATCTGGGTCTGCTGTGTACTCCGCAGCAGCATGCATACGTAGCTCGACACCCGGTGCGTCACGCGCGAGCATTTGAGCGGCATGCGCTGTCGCCGACGAGAGGTGTGTGTCCATGGTGACCACCACGACCCGAACGGCTGACTGGGTTTCGACTGCTCTGGCTTTAGCGCGCATAGTGGGCCTTTGCCTCGTAGAGCACATCGAGCGAGATGGGTGAAAGGTTCCGCTCTCTCGCAAACGCCTCTGTATTCAGGCGTGCCTTCTTGCGCACAAAGAACGGAATCTTTTTGAGCGCCTGCTCCGCCTCATCACTCCAGACCAATTCACCCAGGTGGCCTTGCTCTGGGGAAGCAACGGCGTCCGGCAGAGGCTCTGTCCGTGCAGAGGCACCGAGATGAGAGGCACCTGCCTGCTCGTGAAACTCAAAATCTTCCTTAAACATAGACAGCAAATGCTCTTCGAGGCCCATCATGAGCGGATGCACCCAGGTATCAAAGAGCACATTGGCCCCCTCAAATCCCATCTGTGGGGCACGACGAGCCGGAAAGTCTTGAACGTGCACAGGTGCTGAGATCACTGCGCAAGGCACGCCGATCCGTTTGGCAATGTGGCGTTCCATTTGTGAACCCAACACGAGATCGGGGGAAGCCTTTGCAATAGCCTCTTCAACGGTCAGGTAGTCGTCTGTGATGAGGGCCTCTAATCCATGCGTGGCGGCCTCGGCACGAACCTCGCGTGCAAACTCGCGGCTGTAGGTTCCGAGCCCCACCACCGTAAATCCCATCTCATCGCGCGCGACGCGCGCCGCTCCCATGGCGTGCGTGGCATCTCCAAAGACAAATACCCGCTTGCCCGTGAGATAGGCTGCATCAACAGAGGCGCTATACCAAGGCGCTCTGCACGGTTGCACGGCTCTCGCACGGCTGAGGCTCTGCTCCGGTGAGAGTCCAGCCAATGCTGCCACCTCGCGAATGAAGGCCTCAGTCCCTTTTGCACCAATGGGAATGGTCTGCGTGAAGGGTTGACCATGTTGGCGCTTGAGAAAGGTCGCCGTAAGACCTGCTATCTCTGGGTAGAGCACGACATTAAAGGCCGCACGCGGCAGCTCGGCGAGGTCTTCAACCTTTGCATCCCAAGGTGCAACGACCTGAACATCCAACCCAATCGCCTCGAGGATTTCCACCACCGCATGCAGATCGTCGCGATGCCGAAAGCCCAGGCCCGTTGGGCCGAGCACATTGCAGCTTTGAGGAGAACGTTCTGCAACAAGAGACGCATCTCGCGCGGGACATAGGCGTCGTACCAACTGATACAAGGTCTCGGCTGCGCCCCAGTTTTCCTTCTTCTGATAGGCTGGCAACTCAAGCGGAATAACCGGAATGGGCAAATTAAGGGCCTCTGCAAGGCCGCCAGGATCGTCCTGAATCAACTCTGCCGTGCATGACGCACCCACCATTAAGGCCTTGGGCTGAAAGCGCTCTACAGCGGACCGCGCCGATTCCTGGAAAAGGGCAGCGGTATCTTTGCCCAGGTCACGCGCCTGAAAGGTGGTGTAGCTCACGGGGGGACGACGACGTGCGCGCTCGATCATGGTGAAGAGCAGATCTGCGTAGGTATCACCCTGAGGTGCGTGTAACACGTAGTGCACGTCGCGCATGGCTGTTGCAATGCGCATGGCCCCAATGTGTGGTGGCCCCTCGTATGTCCATAGCGAGAGCTGCATCAGTGTTCCCCCTCTTGGAACGAGCCGATGCGCTCTGTCCGTAGGAACGAACGAGCAAAGAGGGCCGCGAGATCCGCTGCCTGTTCGAATCCATGGATTGGAGAGAAGACGAGCTCAATGGACCACTTGGTGAGCTGCCCCTTGGCCTCAAAGGGATTTGCCAGTCCAAGCCCGCAGACGACGAGGTCGGGATGGGCCTGCTCACAGCGATCAATCTGTTGCTCAACATCCTGGCCCTCGGAGAGCGATGTGCCCGCGGGGAGGAGGTCAAGCTCGGCCGCCATGACCTGGTGGTTCAAATAGGGGGTACCCACCTCAACCAATTCCACCTGCAGCTCACGCGCCAGAAAGCGCGCCAGGGGAATCTCGAGTTGAGAGTCTGGAAAGAAGAAAATGCGCTTGCCCATGAGCCGGGCGCGCCAGGGCTCAAGCGCGCGCTCAGCCCTTGCGAGTGGGGCTGCCAAGACCGACTGGGTCCGTCTCGGGTCCATATCAAATGCCCGCCCCGCCGCCTCAAGCCAAAGGCGTGTACCTTCGGCCCCAATCGGAAAGGGTGCGACCAGCACATCCGCTCCTCGAGCCGCGAAGGCGCGGGCGGTGTCATTCAAGAATGGCTGCGCCAAGAGGACCCGGGTGCCTGGACCGATAGCGGGCAGGTTTTGTGCCCGGTGACCCGGGAATGCCTGAACGCGTGGGATGCCCATGTCTCGAGCAAGTCCAAGCAGCTGGTCTTCAACGAGATCCGGCAGGCTACCGGCAACCAGAAGCTGGTCCTGATCGGTAGAGGGTGCCAATGGGACCAACGCGGCAAGGCAGGCATCTTCGCCCTGGGTGAATGTGGTCTCAATGCCACTGCCCGAGTAATGCACCACGCGAACCCGGCCTTGATGTGCGAGGGTGAGGCGCTCTGAGGCACGCGAGAGATCGAGCTTGATGACCTCAGAGGGGCATGAGCCCACCAGAAAGAGGGTTTTGATATCGGGGCGCCGAGCGAGAAGTGTCTGTACGACGCGGTCGAGCTCCTCATTGGCATCGGCCAGTCCGGCGAGATCGCGCTCTTCCATGATGGCCGTCGCGAACCGTGGCTCAGCGAAGATCATGACGCCTGCCGCACTCTGAATCAGATGCGCGCATGTTCGCGAGCCCACAACGAGAAAAAAAGCGTCCTGCATTTTTCGGTGCAGCCAAACAATGCTGGTGAGGCCACAGAAGACCTCATGCTGCCCGCGCTGGCGCAGTGGCATCCATCGAATGGGCTGAAGGCTCTCTGGGGGCGTCTGGGCATTCATGCCGATTCCAGCCTTGCCTGTCGAAGTTTCCAGAGAAACTGTGCTGCATTTACGACATAGAGCGCGTATGCAGCCAATGCCACCCACATTTGGTCCTCGACCTCGATCCAGGCATCACCCTGAAGCCAGGCGAAGAGGTAAAGGGTGTGCAGTGCAATCACCCCCATGCTGACAACGTCTTCCCAAAAGAAGGCCGGTGCAAACAGGTAGCGACCAAACACGACCTTTTCCCAGATCGCGCCTGTCACCATGATCAAGTACAGAACAAACGTTTTGATCACGACAGAGCCCGCAGCCCACTGCTGGCCCTCCCCAGTCTGCAAAAAATGCAGAACGAGTCCTAGGCTGATGAGAAACACCAAAAATTGAAGCGGAGCGAGCACCCCCTGGACCAGGGTCCAGATTGTCTGATCACGACGAAATCGCTGCTCCGGTGTGTAAATCCGACTGGACGCTTTCGGGACCTCAGTGGCGGGGGAGGGAACTGCAAACTCTGTCATGCCGGCCTGTCTCTCCGTCTTTTGGGGGGCTGTGCCTGACTCTAGGACGGTGACCGGAGAATGTCAATTTTTATTGACATCTATTTAAGTTGACATAGACAAACGCCGCGCGCACACTGTGAAACACACAGTGCGCAGAAAAAGGCGCACCATGGGAGTCCGGACCAAGCCGGGCGAGAGGGGATGTAAATGAAGGACGCAGACCGCCAGAACGGCAACGGTGGAGCCCAAGGAGATGCGCAATCGGCGCTAGGGTCCCTATTGGTTCAGGCCGTCATCCCCACGCTTGCTCAGGTGCATGAAGCCAACCCCATGGACCATGGTGCCGCCTGGGTTACCGGGGCACTCGGTGAGCACAAACCAAACCCCGCCGCTACGGAGCTCGCCCAACTGGCCCTTCAAGGTCGTCTGGAACCCTGCCTGGCCTTTGTTGAGCAACAACGGGCCTCGGGTATGTCGCTCGTTGAACTCTTCCTCGGCGTACTTCAGCCAGCGGCGCGGCACCTGGGCCAGGGCTGGGAAGAAGACTCTTGCCGGTTCACCGATGTCACCGTTGGTCTCTGGCAGTTACAGCAGATCTTCATGCGACTCGTTCCTGACGTGCAACAGGGCTCACTGAACCGAGAGCGCCGCTCCCGCCCCTCCATTTTTCTGACGGCCATGCCAACCGCACAGCACCGTTTCGGTGTTCAGATGCTGGGAGCCGTTTTCTTTGCAGCGGGCTGGTCAGTCACTGTGAGCGAGTCCCGAGAGCCCGAGGGTCAGATCTTGGACGCAGCCCGTGCGAACGCGAACATATTGGGAGTTTCCCTCTCCTGTGAAAAAGACTTACTACAGGCGCGTAAACATATACAATCGCTGCGCAATGCGTGTGAGCACTCCCAACCTTTTGTGATGATTGGCGGCCCGGCGGTTCACCTCTTTCCCGACCAGGTTCAGGCCCTCCAGGCGGACGCCGTCTGCGGAGATGCGCCTGACGCCCTCCAACAGGCCACGCAACTGATCGCGCTGGGACTCGCCCGTGGATAGAACGGGCCGCGTCGACAACCCCCAGGCCACTTTCGACGACGAAACTGCTGCCGCGCTGGTGGCTGCAGCATCTGACATTACCCTGCTGGTAACCCAGGAGGGCGTGATTGAGAACGCATCCGGCGATTCCCAGATCTGGGAATCGGTGCCGTTTCAGTCCTGGGTTGGCAAGAAGTGGGTGGACACCGTCAGCTCGGAGAGTCGCGTAAAGGTGGACGAGATGCTGCGCGATGTTCGCTCTGGTGAGGCCGTCACCCGCTGGCGCCACATCAACCACCGTGGCCACGAGGGACAAGATATCCCTGTCCTTTTCTCACTCGTCAAGACCGGAAAGCCCAACCAGTACATCGCGATTGGCAGAGACCTGCGCAGCGTGGCGGAGCTTCAAGCACGACTTCTGGAAGCCCAGCAGTTCATGGAGCGCGACTACCTTCGCCTGCGCAGACTCGAGAACCAATATCGGCTGCTCTTCGACCTGGTGAATGAGCCCGTGCTGGTGCTGAGGCTCGACAGACTGCAAGTCCTGGAGAGCAATAGGGCCGCTGGCCTGTTCTTTGGCCAGGAGCCTGAGCAACTGGTCGGCAAGACATTTGAAGGTCTCATGACGCAGCAGAGCCTGGGTAACTTTCAACAAGCCCTTCGTCAGGTCGACACCTCAGGACGCAGCACGGAGACCACCCTGCGGTTCTTTGGCAAGGAGTCCGCCCACACCGTTTCTGTCTTTCACCTGAAGCGAGACGACGGCTCAGCATGCCTGATTCGCATCGATGACCGCGTAGATCCGGATCATGTGGGAACAGCGGCACTGCTCCAGAGCGTCGCGCACTCGATGAGTGATGGGCTCGTGATCTGCGATGCCAAAGGAGGCATCCAATTTTCAAATCAAGCCTTTGTTGAAATGGTGCAGGCCGGCCATCATGGGCAGCTCATCGGAGAGAACCTCAATCGCTGGCTGGGCCGTGCAAATACTGATCTCCTCGTCATGCTCAACTCACTCTCACAGGGCGGCCAGGTGCGCCTCTTTGCGACCCAGCTGCTCTCCGAAGGAAAGAGTGCCCTACCCGTCGAAATCTCGGGTGTAGCGATTGAACAAGCCAATAGCAAGGTGTTCGCATTTACAGTGCGTGAGATTGGACGCCGCCTTGGACGAGACGCCAAAGCGAGTCCGGTTGGACGTTCTGGCGAGGATCTCGCTGCACTGGTAGGACGCATGCCCCTGAAAGAAATTGTTGGGGAGACCGTCGACATCATCGAGCGCCTCTGCATAGAGAGCGCCCTCACCATGACCAAGAATAACCGGGCTTCAGCAGCCGACATGCTGGGTCTCTCTCGACAGAGCCTTTACGTCAAGCTGCGACGATTTGGCATTGATGGCGGGCAGGAGGATGACAGCGCCTGACCCCACCATCTTGCTGGTCTTGGTGCGTTGGCAACCGGCATCTCGGCTCTGGGGCATGATGAGGCTTCCCCTGGCAGCAGTCCAACCATTGCAGGCGCCAGGCCTGCTTTTTTATAAGGTTCTGGGCTCTGGGCGCCATGGCGGATTCGGGCTTGTACCGAGTCTCTCGCACCAAGGCCTCTTTACCGCCTTCGATCACGAGACCCAGGCCCGCGCGTTCTTGGAGAAGAGCCCGGTTCTGGACCGCTATCGCCAACATGCCGCTGAGTTCGCTTGGCTGCTGCTCAAGCCCTCCTCCGTGCGTGGCTCTTGGTCCGGATTTAGTCCGGGCATCAGTGAACAACGCTCAGAGCAAAAGGGGCCCGTTGCATCGCTCACGCGCGCAAGCATTCGACCCCGAAAAATGCGGGCCTTCTGGTCACAGTCCCCGGCAGCCGAGGCTGACCTCACACAGGCTGAGGGCTGTCGGCTTGCGGTTGGACTGGGGGAGGCTCCCCTCCTCCGTCAGGCGACCTTTAGCCTCTGGGATAGCCTGGATCATATGAACACCTATGCCCGGTCAGGTGCCCATTTGCGTGCCATTCAAACCGCCTATCGAGACGAACACTTCAGCGAATCCATGTTTGTGCGTTTCTCTGTGCAATCCGCTGGGGGGGAATGGAAAGGAATGTCGCTCGGTGGCCAAGCCCTTTAAAGTCATCATTGTCGGAGCCGGGTCGGCCGGCATGAGCTGCGCCATCGATCTTGCGAGACGCGGCGTCGATGTGGTGCTTCTGGAGCAACACCATAGCCCTGGCGGAAAGATTCACCAGACTGCGCTCAATGACCGCTTCATTGACTCTGGCCCCACCGTCATGACCATGCGCTGGGTGTTTGACCAGTTGTTTGATGCCGCAGGGCTGAGCCTTAATGACCATGTTGCACTTCACCCACTTGCAGTGCTCGGTCGACATCACTGGTCGCATCGGCCTAGCCTTGATCTCTTCACCGACGCGCAGCAGAGCGAGGCGGCCATCGAGGCCTTTTCGGGGGGCAAATCAGCGGCTGAGTTCCGCGCCTTTGTTCAGACTGCCAAGGCGCTATATGAGCGCATGGAGCCTATATACATGCGGGGTGAACGCCCAAGCCTGCTGAGCATGACCGTAGGCCTAGGCCCCGGCGGCCTTGCGCAGCTCGCTCGACTCGGCGCCATGCCCTCGCTCTGGGGCCATCTCGGACAGACTTTCTCCGACCCAGAGTTGCGACAACTTTTTGCGCGCTATGCAACCTACACAGGGGGGTCGCCACTTGCCGCACCTGCAACGCTCGCGCTTATCGCATATGTTGAACTCTGTGGTGTCTGGGTGGCAGAGGGCGGCATGCAGGGGCTCGCATCAGGCATGCTGAGCGCGGCTCAAGCACTTGGCGTCGATGCGCGCTTCAACACAGAGGTGCAGTCGGTGGAGGTCCAATCAGGTCGCTGTAAGGGCGTATCACTCTCCAATGGCGAGGTGCTTCAGGCCGATGCAGTGGTTTTTAATGGCGATGTACAAGCACTTGCCAAGGGCCTGCTCGGACCCCATGGGGCGTCGGCTGTGACATCACAAGAGACCGGCCCTCGGTCACTTTCCGCATTGACCTGGAGCATGCTCGCGGAAGTCCACGGCCCGGCCTTGCACGTGCACAACCTATTTTTTCAACCGAACTACGCTGACGAGTTTCGATCCATTTTTCAGCGCGATCAGCTGCCCGAGCGCCCTACCCTCTACCTGAACGCCCAAGACCGTGGCTTTGGACCCGAAGCCCTGATGAGCCCCCAAGGCACGGAGCGTCTGTTTCTCTTGGTTAATGCCCCAGCCCGTGGCGATGCCGCCACACCTCACGAAGAGGACTTCCAGCAATGCGAGGAACGCGTCTTTCAGCAACTGCAGGCCTCTGGCCTGTCACTTCGAATCTCTGCGCAGCAGAGGGCAACGCCCAGGACCTTTCACAGTCGATTTTCGGGGTCGGGCGGAGCGCTATACGGACGAGCCCCCCACGGCTGGATGTCGGTGTTCCAACGCGCATCCTCTCGGAGTCGTTTGCCGGGTCTTTATCTGGCGGGGGGGACGGCACATCCGGGGGCGGGCGTTCCCATGGCGGCGCTCTCGGGCCGATTGGCGGCAGAGGCCGTGATGGCGGACCGGGATTCAACCAGCAAGTCAAGCCGGGTGGTTATCTCTGGTGGTATGTCGACGGCATCAGCGACTGCGGGCAGCACGGCTTAACCATCATCATTTTTGTAGGCAGCGTTTTCTCGCCCTACTACCACTGGTCTCATCAACGCGCACTGCGCCA
Organism: Pseudomonadota bacterium; assembly: GCA_046047855.1. Classification (GTDB taxonomy): domain Bacteria; phylum Pseudomonadota; class Gammaproteobacteria; order Burkholderiales; family Burkholderiaceae_A; genus Hahnella. Next base: position 13,725 of record JBJOHF010000027.1, read on the forward strand.
GGGGCGCAAGGGCACGCCGGAAGACTTCTGCGCGGTGAACGTGGCGCTCTATAGCCCAGGCAATAAGCGCTGGACCATGACCGAGCGCAGTGCCCAATCACTTGAACGCTCGGAGTCCCACTATCAACTGGGTCGCAGCAGTGCACATTGGGACGGGCAGTCACTGGTCATTCAGGTGGACGAGTGGAATCTCTATCCCATCCCGCGAAGGGTCAGGGGAGAGGTACGGCTTGAGCCTCAGCAGCTGTTTCGCTTTCAGACTGCTCTGGACGCCGAAGGACGACATCGATGGGGTCCGATTGCCCCGCGCGCCAGAATTCATGCCACATTCACGGAGCCTGCCATTCGCTGGTCAGGGCACGGGTACCTCGATAGCAATGAGGGGGATGAGCCGATCGAGGGGCCCTTCTCAAGCTGGGACTGGTGCCGTGCAGACCTCTCAGATGGCAGCGTCGCAGTGCTCTATGACATTCGGCCCGAGGCGGGGGTCGATCGCACACTGGCCTTGCGTTTTCAGCCCGACGGATCGGTTGTCGAATTCGATCCAGCCCCGCGTGCACAAATGGGAACCACAGCCTGGCGTGTAGCCCGCTCCATTCGGGCCACACCTCATAAAGTCCGCACCCTCGAAGACACGCCCTTCTATGCCAGAGGCATGGTCGAGGCAGATCTACTGGGCGAACGTGTGGTGGCGATGCACGAGACCCTCAGCCTGCCCCGGCTGCGCTCACCCATTGTGAAGGCCATGCTGCCCTGGCGCATGCCACGGATCGGTTAATCAGTCGCGCGAGAGGGTTCGACCCCGGTGCGATTGCTCGCGCTCATCGAGCGTAAGCAATAAGTCGATCATCCAGCCTGCCTTCTCTGATACGGTTTTTGGTGGAATGGCTGCAGCCGAAGGCAGAGCAGCTTGAACCAAAAAATGGACAGCTGGAAGCGGCTTGTGTCCTCGGAGCCAACCGGGCGCAAGAATCACCGCGGGGAGCGATTGGGCAATGCGTGCGAGCTTGCGTCTCCCCGAGACGACCGCACGGCGATCCACCGCGTTGTATTGCTGCCGCTCCAGCACACGACCAATGTCAGAATAAATATGTCTCGCAGAGAGGATTGCAGGCCTGCAGTTTCGAGGCAAAGCCATCACCCCTTGCTCTGCCCTGCTGTAGAGGGCGTCGGCGGCTTCAATCAGGCGGGCCACGACGCGTCCCAAGGCTTCGCTGTGCCCGCCCGACCTCAGCCATTCGTCAGGGCATAGCCCCTCCTCCCGCATCCAGCTGCGCGGCAAGTAGAGTCTGCCCAATTTCTGATCCTCACCAACATCTCTGGCGATGTTTGTGAGCTGCATGGCTACGCCCAATTCACAGGCGCGTGCAATAGCCCATGGCTCGCGCACGCCCATGATGAGCGCCATCATGGCGCCAACGGTGCCCGCAACCCTCGCGCCGTAATCGTAGACCTCTTCAATCGTCTCGTAGCGGCGACCTTGAGAGTCCCAAGCAAATCCCTCAAGCAGAGCCAAGGGAAGTTCACGCGGGAGTCGATAGGTGAGAACCACCTCTGCAAACGCCCGGTCAGAGAGCGCTTCGCCAGGGCGGCCAGCGTATATGGCGTGAAGCCGATCATGGAGAGCCTGCATGACTGCCGGACAGGCCTCATTCTCATCCACCTCGTCATCGGCCACACGACAGAATGCATAGAGCGCAGCTGACGGTGCACGCAGCGATGCGGGCAGCAACCGAGAGGCCGCAAAAAAGGAGCGCGAGCCTGTGCGCATAAGCGCCTCGCATTCATGCATGTGTGTATTCATGCAGCGACGGGCTCCAACATCTCGTCGAACGCCTTGGCAGACGTGAGCACGCCGGGAATCCCAGCCCCAGGGTGCGTGCTCGCGCCGACTAGATAAAGTCCCCGCACCTCCTCGCTGCTGTTGTGCGGACGAAACCAGGCACTCTGTAAGAGCCTGGGTTCCATGCCAAAGGCCGCGCCCTTGAAAGACCGGTAGCGCAAATCAAAATGATTGGGCGTAATGGTGTGGGATACATCGAGGACATCAGAGAGGCCCGGGAGCACCGTGTCTTCTAGTGCCTTTGCAATGCGAGCCCTATAGGGCTCTGCCTGTGTCTGCCAATCAATCTTGGCATCCAGGTGAGGGACCGGCGAGAGCACATAAAAGGAATCGCATCCGGGTGGTGCGAGCGAGGGATCCGTTGCAGTTGGCCGATGCAAGTAGAGACTGAAATCCTCCGCAAGGACCTTGCGCTCAAAGATGTCCCGAAGGAGTTCCTCGTAGCGTGGCCCCATGAGAATCATATGGTGTGGAATGTCCTCATAGCGCTTCTTGGTGCCGAAGTACCAGACCATGAGGCTCATCGAATAGTGTGCACGTCGCACCTTACGGTCAGTCCAGATGCGCCGAGGGTGCTCAGACAAGAGCTCTTGATATGTGGTGGCCGCGTCTGCATTGGAGACCACCAAGTCTGCGGGGATGACGCTTCCATCTCGAAGCCGAACACCCTGCACATGGCCCGCAGCGGTCTGAATCTGCGTGACATCAGAGAGGTAACGAATCTCGCCGCCCTGTCGTTCAAAAAGGGCCGCCATTTCGCGCACGATTGCTGCTGTACCCCCCATGGCCGAATGCACGCCAAAGCGCCGCTCGAGTGCCGCAATCAGGCTGTAGACACAGGTGACCGTGAGTGGATTTCCGCCAATCAATAGCGGATGAAAACTAAAAACCTGCCGAAGCTTATCGCTGGAGAAATGGCGACAGGCCATGGCGTAAATGCTCTCCCAGGCCCTCATGCGGACCATTGAGGGAATGGCGGCAATGAGCTCCGAGAATCGGTTGAAGGGTACGGTACCAAGGTCCTCATAGCCCAGTGCATAACATCGCTCGGCTTCACGCATGAAGCTGTCGTAGCCTGCGAGGTCCGCGGCACAGACGCGGCTGACCTCCTGCCGCATCCGCTCCGTGTCGCCGAAGTAATCGAAATGGGTGCCGTCTGAGAAGCGAATCCGATAGTAGGGGTCCATCAGGCGAAGGTCCACGTAGTCCTCGAACCGTTCACCACAGAGCGTCCAGAGCTCCTGCAGCAGAAAGGGAGCCGTAATGATGGTGGGCCCCATGTCGAAGGAATAGCCGCCGTCCCGAATCACGCAAGCGCGACCACCGGGTTGTTCGAGTCGCTCCAATACCGTCACGGAATAGCCCTTTTTACGGAGCCGTATCGCAGCAGCCAGCCCGCCCACCCCACTTCCAATCACCACCGCAGCGGGTGTCTTCATTTAAGCGCTCCAAGACGTGAAACTGTAAATTGCAGTTGACGCTTCATTTTGTCAAGCAGAGAATCGGGGCATGTCCCTCCTCCGCACGCGACTGCTGGCCGTGACTGAGCTGTTTAAGCCGATCACTTGGTTTCCCCCGATGTGGGCATTCGCCTGCGGCGTGGTGGCTTCCGGTGCCTCCCTCTCCCAGCAGTGGCTCCTCATTGGCGTGGGCATTTTATTGGCGGGTCCGATGGTCTGCGCCACGAGCCAGGCCATCAACGACTGGTTCGATCGGCACGTCGATGCAATCAATGAGCCACAGCGCCCCATTCCATCGGGTCGAATTCCTGGCCGCTGGGGCCTCTATATCGCGGTCATTTGGACATTGGCCTCACTCGCCGTGGCCACTGTGCTGGGCCCCTGGGGCTTCGCAGCTGCGCTTTTAGGGCTTCTGCTGGCCTGGGGCTACAGCATGCCACCGGTCCGGTTCAAGCAGAACGGCTGGATTGGCAACCTCGCCTGCGGTGTCTCCTACGAGGGTCTGGCCTGGATGACCGGTGCAGCGGTGATGGCAGGTGGGGCCATGCCAGAGGCACGCTCACTGGTGTTGGCCTTCCTATACAGCCTCGGTGCCCACGGCATCATGACGCTCAACGACTTCAAATCCATGGAAGGTGATCGCGTGATGGGCGTGCGATCACTGCCCGTGCAACTGGGAGCGCGAGGAGCAGCCCTCACGGCATGCCTCACCATGGCACTCCCTCAGGTTGGGGTCATCGCGTTGCTGCTTGGGTGGGATGCGCCCGGCGCAGCATCGGCCGTCTTCGCGCTGCTGATTTGTCAAGTTTGGCTGATGCGGCGATTTCTCAACAAGCCAATTGAGCAAGCGCGGTTCTATAGCGGCTTTGGTGTCCCCCTGTTTGTCGCCGGCATGATGGTGAGCGCTTTTGCCTTGCGGGGCCTCTCGGAGCAGCTGCTGTGACCCAGACGGCAACCCACCTCTCTTGGCTTGGCATCGCCCGACTCGGGCTGGTGCAGGCGTGCATTGGCGCAGTCGTTGTGCTGGCAACCTCCACACTCAACCGTGTCCTGGTGGTCGAGCTTGGACTGGCGGCAATTCTCCCGGGCATTCTGGTGGCCATGCACTACCTGGTGCAAATCCTGCGGCCGCGTATGGGGTATGGCTCTGACCAAGCAGGTCGTTGCACGCCATTCATTCGAGGCGGCATGGTGGTGCTGGCCCTGGGCGGCCTCTTGGCAACCTGGGCCACCACCCAAATCCCACTCGACGCCTGGGTGGGGTATTCAGGCCTCTTCGCCAGCTTCGCGCTCATTGGGCTGGGCGTGAGTGCCTGTGGCACCGCCTTGCTGACCCTGCTCGCCAAGCAGGTTCAACCCAGCCGCCGAGCACGTGCGGCAACCTTGGTCTGGATCATGATGATCACGGGGTTCGCAACAACAGCTGGCTTAGCGGGCCACCTGCTCGAGCCCTTCTCTATGGATCGTCTGCTTGAGGTCAGCGCGGGCATTACCCTGATCGCAGTCGTCCTAACCTTCACCATGACCCTGCGGCTTGAGCGCAAACAGCCGCCCCTTCAGACCGACCCGCAAACACGCGAACGGTCCGCAGCCCGCGAGAAAACCGCGTTCAGGCATGCGCTACGGTCGGTCATTGAGGAACCGCAAGCCTGGCAGTTCACCCTCTTTGTCTTTGTCTCCATGCTGGCTTTTAGCACCCAAGACCTGATCTTGGAGCCATTTGCGGGAGAAGTGTTCGGCTACTCACCCGGCGCATCCACCCAGCTCTCGGGTATGCAGCATGCAGGCGTGCTCATCGGCATGCTGCTGGTCGCTGGAATTGGATCCAAGGTGGGATCACTCAAGCGATGGACCATGGGCGGCTGCATGCTCTCCGGGCTTGCACTCATGGGACTGGCTATTGCTGGATTCACCCAAAACACCGAGTGGCCACTTGTGTCGAATGTCGTTTTGCTTGGCATTGCCAATGGCGCCTTCTCCATTGCCGCCATTGCATCCATGATGCGGCTCGCTGGAGAGGGGCAGGCCAAACGTGAGGGAACCCGTATGGGACTGTTTGGCGCAGCCCAGGCTATTGCCTTTGCGCTGGGCGGTCTACTGGGAACAGGACTCACCGATCTCGCCAAGGGTGTCTTGGATGCAACAAGTCAGGCCTACGGTGCGGTCTTCTTGCTCGAAGCCGCGCTCTTTGTTTTGGCGGCACACCTGGGCGCCAAGGTCTCAGAGTCCCAATCCAAACCCATTCGAGCGAGCGCTCCACACACCCCCGAAAGAGAGGCCATTCATGCATCAGCCCTTTGATGCCGTTGTTGTCGGCGGCGGGCCCTCAGGGTCGACGGCAGCGTATCTCCTGGCACAGGCGGGATGGCGCGTTGCGCTGATCGATCGAGGGGGTCGCATCAAGCCCTGTGGTGGAGCAATTCCCCCGCGGCTGATTCGCGACTATCAGATTCCAGATCATCTTATTGTGGCGCGTATCCGATGTGCTCGGATGATCTCTCCAAGCCAAAAGCAGGTTGATATCCCCATTGAGGATGGCTTCGTGGGCATGGTCAACCGGGAAGATTTTGACGAGTGGCTCCGCTGCAGAGCGGCCTCGGCTGGCGCAACCCGACTCACCGGACTCTGCGAACAGGTGGACGCAATGGGGCCTGATGGGCTCTCTCGCATTCAGGTTCTGCTGAAAGACCAAGATCATCACCATGGTCCAGAGCTCATCACCTTAAAGGCGCGCATGGTCATTGGCGCTGATGGTGCAAGGTCTCGGGTGGCCTCGCAGCGCATTCCCCGCGCTGACGAGGGCAAGACCGTTTTCGCCTATCACGAGATTCTGCGGGCGCCCTCCAAAGAGTCCGCAGCCAGCCTTGGCTACGACCCCGACCGATGCGATGTCTACTATGACGGTCGCTTTTCTCCCGACTTCTATGGATGGATGTTCCCCCACGGAAGCTGTCTCAGTATTGGCACCGGCAGTATGGATAAGGGGTTCTCTCTGCGCACAGCCACTCAGGCGCTCCGTAAGGAGTCGCAGCTTGATCAGCTCGAGTTGGTGCGTCGCGAGGGCGCGCCGATTCCTCTGAAGCCGCTACCCACCTGGGATGACGGACGCAATGTGGTGCTTGCTGGCGATGCTGCAGGCGTGGTGGCGCCCGCATCGGGTGAAGGCATTTACTACGCCATGCTCGGCGGAGAGCTTGCCGCACGGGCGGGCGAGGCCTTCCTTCGGACCGGGCAGCCAGCCTCACTCAAGATCGCAAGAAAGGCGTTCATGAAGGATCATGGGCGCATCTTTTTCGTCCTCGGTCTATTACAACGCTTTTGGTACGGCAACGATAAACGCCGCGAACAATTCGTTAAAATCTGCCGCGATGAAGATGTCCAGAAAATCACCTTTGATGCGTACATGAATAAGCGAATGGTTCGTCGAAAGCCTATGGCCCACCTCCGAATCCTCGTCAAGGACATTGCGCATCTGCTCGGCCTCGCAAAGGCGTGAGGCGAGACGCTGTCGTCGCGGCGCTCGCCGCGTTTGGTGTGGCGAGTGCAGGGGGAGCCCTCACGGTCTTAGACAGCTGGTACTACAGCCTGAATCAGCCCTGGTTTAAGCCGCCCGACTGGGTCTTTGGTCCCGCCTGGACAACTCTGTTTATTCTGACGGCTTGGTCTAGCGTTGTCGCCTGGCGCGCAGCCCAGAGCGCGTCCGCCCAGCGCTGGGTTTTGCTTGCATTCGGACTCTACTATCTACTCAATGTGGGCTGGAGCTTGCTGTACTTCTATCTGCAGCAGCCTGCCCTCGCCCTGATTGAGGTCTGCCTGCTGTGGCTCTCGGTTGGCCTGCTCGTTCTGCGCCTGCGGCCGATCTCAATGAAAGCCTCTTGGCTCATGGTTCCAACCTGGATCTGGGTCAGCTTCGCTGCATTACTGAATGCCGCGACTGTTGTGCTGAACCCCTAACGAAGAGAAAAGCACCACCTTGAAAGCCAAGGTGGTGCAAAGTGGCCCCTGACCAGGGAGAGTAGAGGCCACCACGCTTCCGGAGAGGAGGCGAGTTGTTGTCTGGTACGCAAATTTATTTCTTCGCGACGATATCCTTCTTGCCCGCCAGTTCGGGGAAGCTGCTCAGCATGCTGGTCCCGTAGAGCGGCTTGTTCACGCCGTTATGACAGGTTGCACAGTTGATCTTGCTGATGTCGCCCGTAGGGCCGAGCTGATCCTTGGGCTGAATGTCGGTCAGCGGAACCACCCATGTGTTGTTGAGGTCCCGCACCATCCGAATGCCATGCCAGGCTGTGAGTCGAGCGGGTGTACTCTGCTCCCACTCGGCCATTGCCCGCGTGTTATGGCAGTGCGTGCAGTTCACACCGAGGCTCTCGCTCATATGGATCATGAGGGAATGGGTCCACTCGGTCTGCTTGATGGACTGGCGATTCCCTGTTGGCAGCGCGGTGGTCCCTGCCATTCGAATCTCTTGATCTTTCAGGAGATAGGGCGTGAACGCGTCATAGGGCAAGGAGGTATTGCCGTTGGCCTCAACACCGGCACGATTCTGCCCAGAGTCATTACCCAAAAGCCGCCCTGCAACCTTCACATCGGGCGCTGAGAACCAACGCTTCTCTGGCACATTGTTGCCACGGTGACAGGTGTAACAGGTCACGCCAGTATTTCCGACATGATTGGTCCACTGACTGTTGATGGCCAAGGTCATCTCCGTCATTTTGCGTGCCGTGACCTTGGTGTAAAGACTATCGTCCGCAAAGTTTTGCAGGTTGTGGCAATAGGCACAGCCTTGCTCAGGTGCCACCCACAAGGTCATGGCGGCCATGATGTTGTTGAACTGGGCCTCAGATAGATCCCCCAGGACCTTCACGTTCTTGTAGATATTTCGCGCCTTTGGTCCATTAGGGTCCGCCGCAGGGAATGCCTCGGGCGCTTGGTTCAACAGCGCCAATTTGGCCTCTCGTGAGGGATTCTTCACCTGCTCCATGCCCACACCGCGGTAGCCGATCTGTTCGACCTCTACGGGTGGACGCTCACAGCCCGTGAGCAGCAGGCTAACGCCCACCGCCAAGCCCGCAAGTATTCCGAATCGAGTGGTTTTCATGATGAGTTCCTTATTGAGCTGCAGCAGGAGCGGCGGTGTAGGGGCTAACCACTGGATCCCAGATCGCTGGGTAGCTGGGTGCGACGCCATGCTTCACAGCCCAGAGGTACCAATTGTCGACGACGGTACCCGTGAGCAGAATGCCAATACCACCCGTGATGCAGGTCAGTACTGCGAACCACCAAGCCCAGCGGTGAATGGATTCCATCGTGGCGTTAAAGCCCATGGTCCAGCGCCAGAAGAGTGCAGCGCGCTCTGAGGCGGTTCCACGATCGACGATCTGCTCAATTTCTCGCTCACCACCGTAGCGGCCGACGGCCAGAATGGTGGCACCGTGCATCGCAAACAGCAGTGTGGAGCCGTACAGAAATGCAATCGACAACATATGGAATGGGTTGTAGAAGAGGTTTCCATACCGCAGCGAAAACGCAGTCGTCCAATCCAGGTGAGAGAAGATGCCAAAGGGCACGGCCTCACCCCAGCTACCCATCAGGACTGGGCGGAAAAAGCCCAAAACCAGGTAGAGCCAAATGGCAGCTGCAAAGGCCCAGGCGACGTGGGTGCCCATTTTGAGCTGCACAGCCAAGCGATAGGTGCGGGCCCACCAAAGCAGAATGGAGACCGTAATGAAAAAGCCAGAGAACAGCCACCAGCCGCCTTGATTCATGGGCGGAATGCTGAGCCCGTAGGCGGGTGGCGGGGGGTCCACTGAGAGCCAAAACAGCTGCTTCACAAATTCGATAGGGCTGTAATTGACCTGCACCAGGTAGTTCCAGCCGATCGCCGTAAAGCCAATCACGAAGAAGAAGATCGAGGCGACACCGAGAAAGCCCAGGTAGAACGGGCCGATCTGCGCGTTACCAATGCGGCCTAGCAGGTGCAAGTGCCACGTGGTGGTGCCGCGCTCACGCTGGTCAATCTCGCGGTCTAAGGGAATCCCAAGGTCAGCAGGTCCCTCGACCTGGATCTGAGTAAAGAGGTTTTGATATTGAGGCATGATGTTTTTCCTTGAGCCAGTTCGGGGATGACCGCTTAGGACCAGATTGGGAGGCGCAGCCACCAGCCCCACCACTGTGGCCAGCCCTGGGTCCAGAAAGGTCCACTGATCACAATGCAAACCGCACTGAAGAAGCCGGCTGCGAGGGCGAGGAAGAGTCCAAGCCGGTGAATGCCAAGCGTGCCAATCGAGTACCCGATGGTGTCTCTGAAGAAGGTGTCCTCGTGCTCAGGCGTTTTAACCGTCTCGCCACGCCCCGGGTTAGTCGATGAGAGGATGAGCGAGCCATGGAGTGCCAGCGCGAAGGTGGTCGTAAAGAACAGGCTCACCGCAATCATGTGCGCGGGGTTGTAGTGAAAGTGCAAGAACTGGTACCCAACGTTAGACACCCAGTCGAGGTGGCTCAAGATGCCGTAGGGAAACCCGTGCCCCCAGGCTCCCAGGAGCAAGGGACGAATGACCACCAGAGTCACATAGGCGAAGATCGCCACACTAAACGCCACGGGAACGTGATATCCCATGCCGAGTTTGCGGCAGATTTCCACTTCGCGCAGGGCCCATGACCCGAAGGCTCCAATCGCGCAGACCGTGATGATCTGCCAGAGTCCGCCTTCGGCGAGCGGGGCCAAGCCGAGTCCGTATTTCAGATCGGGCGGCGCAATGTTGATCTGCCAGGGGTTCCAGGTCGGCCCTTGAGAGGCGCCCCAGAGAATGAGTGCAGTGCCCAGGAAGGCGAAAAAGATTGTGGTGACCCCAAAGAACCCGACATAAAAGGGCCCAATCCAAAAGTCAAACAAATCACCGCCCAGCAGGGTCCCTCCCCGCACGCGGTACTTGCGTTCAAAGCTCAGCATGGCCATGTCGATGTCCTCCGAATTCAGGTGACGAGCCCCGCGAGTCCCAAGGAGGCCCCGCGGTGCTCGCGTTCCAACGATTTACTTCTTGGGCATGGAAGAGTTCTGAACTGCAGCCTTGTACTCGGCTTGGCTCATACCATCCATCCAGTTGAAGCGTGCGGTGCTCAGCAGAATGAGGTGAATCATTGCTGCCAGACCGAACAAGAAAACGCCTTGCACCACCATGGCGCGAAGCGGGTCGTAGAGTTTCCAAACTCGCCACATATTGCTTACTCCTATTTAGGTGAGATGCGACATCAGGGTGTAAACAGCTGCCCTTACGCCGCCGGTCATGGTCTTGCTGCTCTCGGCTCCAGGGAACCAGGAACGCCAGTCGAGCATGAGCACTTGGGCCAACAGCGCGACCGCGAAAAAGGCCATAAACAGCACGGCAAAAAGCCCGTGAACCGCCCACGCGTCGCCCTTGTGGGGTAACCGGTGGCTGAGGTGCGAGACTTGCTCCATGGACATTCCTCCTGTTGCTTAAGAGATCAGTAAAACCAGGGGCGCCACGCCCAAACGAGGATGTGGGCAATGACTGCCAAAGCCGTAAAGCCCACTAAACCCTGCATGTAGTAGGTGTGGAACTCTTGGGCTTCCTCGTCGGTGAGGCCGGAGATGCTTCGGTTGTTGCTCATGGGGAGGTTCTCCTTTGAGTTGGCTTAAAGGCCAAATCCGCGCAGGGCCCGCACGGAATGGGCAGCCGTGACACCACGCCACGACATTCGGTTGGAGGGAAACACGCTCATGCGGTCACCCCCGAATAAAGTGCCTCGTAGGCTTCCCGAAGCAGATCAAGCTCCACACGATCAAAGCCCGCCTCGCGCGCAAGCCGCTCCGCGCGATCGCGCAAGCGTTTGGCCACAGAGATTTGAAGCAAGACGGGCTGGGTGGAAATAATTTCAGTGAGCAGGGACTGAGCCTCGTCAGACCAGGCCAACGATTTATCGTCGGCGGTGTTGCTGCCCGTGGGCGTGGCCTGGACCTTATCGAGGTCCGAGCCCAGGGGAAGGATGTGAAAGAGTGCATCAAAGAGCGCGTTACAAGCCTCTTGCAGGAGATACACCGCACCGCTGTACCCCATGAATGGGGTGCCGGTGTGCCGACGAATGATGGCCCCCGGAAATGAGGCGGGGATGTAAGTGGCCTTTGCGCCCACCTCCGCCAGATACATCCGCTCGTTGTAAGAGCCGAACACCATGAGCGGTGTCGACTTCTGGCAGGCCACTCTCACGGCCTCGTTCTGAGTCTTCTCGCCAGGCTTGCGTGCGATCGCGAACGAGCACGGCAAGCCAAGTTCATCTTCGAAATAGTGACGCAGGCCACGCGCGTAGGTCTCGCTTGCAACAATGCCAAAGCTTGCGGTGCCGAAGAAGTCCTGGGTCACACTGCGCCAGAGGTCCCAAATTGGCTTGATGGTGGTGTGCTTCTCGCGGGCAATGAAGGGCTCAGGATCAAGATCGAGCAACCGGCCCAGCTCGCGCAAGAAGGCGGTTGTGCTGTGCAGGCCGATCGGCGCTTGCAGGTAGGGCCGATCGAGGGCCTCACAGAGCAAACGACCGAACTCGCGGTACAGGCAGACGTTGACCTCAGCCTCGGCAAGTCGGGGAACATCCATCAGATGACTGCCCAGGGGGAAGGTCATGTGCACCTCAGCCCCAATACCCTCAATCAAGCGCTTGATCTCAGCAAGATCGCTGGGCATGTTGAAGGTGCCGTAGGCTGGTCCAATAATATTGACCTTGGGCTTTTGACCCTCCACGCGTTGAACGGGACCGGGCTTACGAAGGCCGTACTCATTCCAGAGCCAGAGCATGGCGCGATTCGCCGACTGCCACTGATCCTCATCAATGGTCCGCGGCAGGAAGCGTGCAATCCCCGTGCCCTCTGGTGTCACACCACCGCCAATCATCTCGGCAATGGAACCGGTCACGACAACAGCAGGAAGGTCTGGGTCCAGCGCAGCGTGGGCACGCTTCATGGCGCCCTCTGTGCCCTCGCGGCCGAGTTGCTCTTCGGCAAGCCCCGTCACCACGATGGGCAGCTCATGCGGTGGAAGTGCGTCGGTGTAGTGCAGCACCGAGGTCACCGGCAGATTCTCACAGCCCACAGGACCGTCGATCACAACCTGCAATCCCTTGATTGCTGTGAACACATAGACGGCACCCCAATAGCCGCCAGCACGATCATGATCGAGAACCATCATGTACCCATCTCCTCCGCCTTACGGCGCGCAGCGGCCTTCTGAACCTGTCGACGGATATGTGCCTTGAACTCTGGGCGCTCTTGCGGTGTGTCCTGCCAAATGCCAGCCTGGTCTCCCTGGCCGACATCGCCAAAGAAATCGCGCATGGCTTCAAAACGCGCGTGGTTTGCAATCGCTTTGTTCACGACCAGTGCAAGGGAACCTGCTCCCGCTGCACCCATAAGCGGACGGGCGGAAATGAGATTGGTGAAATAGAGCGAGGGGATACAACGCTCCTTGGCCCACTGCACAACCGGCGTGGTGCCAATGGCGAGATCGGGGCGAAGCGCATCAACTGCCGCAATGTCTTGCTCGAGCGATGCACGGTACTGAACCTGTGTGCCTCGCGCTTGGAGCCAGTCAGCATCGGCTGCGCTCATGGGCGTCTTTGGGCAGGCGGTGCCCACATAGGGCACTTCGGCGCCGCTCTCGATGAGGAGTCGGGCCACCAACAGCTCCGACCCTTCATAGCCGCTCACGGTGATCCGGCCTCGAATGGGCATTCGGGCCAGTGCCTCGCGAATGCCAGGCAAGACCTGTTGCTTCGCCTGGGCAATGAGGTGCTCGGGTACATTCGCGGCCTGCCCGATGGACTCAATCCAGCGCGCAGTGCCTTCAACGCCAACCGGTGCAGACCCCACCATCGGCCGGCCAGCGGACTCGAACACCCGCATACTCGCCGTATAAAAAGGATGAATCGCCGCAACAGCAACCGAATCGAGTGCCGCGTATAGCTCCCGCCACTCGCGGGTGGGCACCACAGGCCCCGCTGCGAGCTGCATGGGTGCAAGCATCTGCCCAATAATCATGGGGTCTGCCGGGAACATTTCACCCAGCAAGCTGATGGTGGGCAGGCTTGCGCGTCCGTTGCGAGGAGCCGCTACGGGGCCAGCCTGTGCCTCCTTGAGCGCATAAGCCAGCATGGCGCCTGCAAGGATATCTTTTGCCTCGGCGTGAGTGGGCACGCCAAAACCCGGAACGTCGATTCCAATGATGCGCACGCCATTGATCTCTTTGGGGAGCAGCTGCAGTGGCACACCACTGGCCGTGGGCACACAGAGATTGATGATGACCACGGCGTCATAACGCTCTGGGTCTGCCTCGGCGTAGACCGATTCGCGAATATCCTCAAAGAGCTTGCCAGTGACCAGGGTCTCGGAGTTAAACGGCACATAGCCGACGCTGCGACGCGCCCCGTAGAAATGCGAAGTGAACGTGAGCCCATACACGCAGCACGCAGAGCCCGACAGGATGGTGGAAGTGCGACGCATACGCAGGCCCACACGCAAGGAGCCGAACGCAGGACACATGCTCTGCGGCTGATCGTGCGGCCCCTTGGGGTAATCAGCCGCGTACTGCTGCAGCGTCTCGCTGGCAGGGACCGGCTGAATGGGAATGGGCTGGCGCGCGTTCATGGAGGGCTCAGGCTTCGTCGTAAATCACTTCGAGGCTGGGCTTAACCGTGATTTCACGGCCCATCATGTCTGCCAGGCTTGCCGGCTGCAGCGTGACATTGCGCCCCACGGTGTCTGCACTAAACAGACCGAGCAGAGTGTCTTGCGTCAAGGGCTTGGGGCGCACCGGTGGCGCGATGGCGACATTCTCAGCAAGTTGGGCAAAGAGCGGACCCCACTCGCCATCGGGCTTTCCAATGATCTCGTAGGCTGCGCTCTTGCGACGTATGTCTTCATGCGCAGGAATGGCCGAGAGCACGGGAATACCCGCTGCTTCGGCAAAGGCCGCAGCCTCTCCAGTCCCGTCATCTTTATTGATGACCATGCCGGCCACGCCGACATTTCCGCCGAGCTTTCGGAAGTACTCCACCGCCGAGCAGACATTGTTCGCCACGTAGAGCGACTGCAGGTCATTGCTGCCCACCACAATCACCTTCTGGCACATGTCGCGCGCAATCGGCAGGCCGAAGCCACCGCAGACCACGTCGCCCAAGAAGTCGAGCAGGACGTAGTCAAATCCCCATTCGTGAAAGCCAAGCTTCTCGAGGGTCTCAAAGCCGTGGATGATGCCGCGACCGCCACATCCCCGTCCGACCTCTGGTCCACCGAGCTCCATGGCATAGACGCCATCTCGCTTAAAGCAGACGTCGCCAATATCAACGGCTTCACCCGCACTCTTCTTGCGCGAGGAGGTTTCGATGATGGTGGGGCAGGCCTTCCCACCAAACAAAAGGCTGGTGGTGTCGCTCTTGGGGTCGCAGCCAATCAGGAGCACGCGCTTGCCCTGCTGGGCCATCATGTAACTCAGATTGGCCAAGGTGAAGCTTTTACCAATGCCGCCCTTGCCATAGATCGCAATGATCTGAGTCTCTTTGGTCACTTCGCCCGTGTGGACGGGATCAGGCTCCATGGCGGCCTCCGCGGCCAGGCGCGTTTTCATCATGAATTGAACGGGCGCACCCTTCAGATTGGTCTCAGAAATGCTCATTGCAGCTTTCTCCAGTCAAGAACCACTTTCAAAGCCTCTGAGCTACTGAAGGCATGCGCATAGGCTTGCGGTGCCTGCTCTGGGGAGTGTTCATCGGTAATCAATCCGTCGAGCGAAAGTGCTCCGATCGAGACCATGTGGGCAGCAGCGAGCAGGTTGTCGGGCTGCCATTGAGCGGCCACACGAATGCGTGCCTCACGCAGGAATGCAGGCACAAAACCAAATGAGAGCAGCTGGGTATAAAAGCCGGCGAGTACGAGCTCACCGCCCGGGCGAAGGTGATCGATCCAGCTGGCGAGGGCTTGTCCCGCTCCACTCGCATCGATGATGACGGCATAGGACTGGCCCTTGCAGTAGCTGGGCTCATGTACCCGGTAGCCCTGTGCACCACCATGGCGCTTGGTGTCAGTCTCCCAGACCAAGGGAGAACCTCCGAGTGCGACGACCATCCGAGCGAGCAGTCGCCCCATGACGCCGTGCCCGACGATGAGCTCTGGCAGTGGTGCTTGCATGCCGGCGCGCGGAAGCTTGACGTCAAAAGAATAGTTTGCGCCTGCGAGCGCATGGTGGGCTGTGGCAGCCAGGGCAATAAGAACGCCCTGCTGCTGTAGATCGGGGGCTATGCGCAAGGCACGTGAGCTCGCTGTGATGAGCTCTGACGAGGCGCCCCCGAACAAGCCACGGATGGGTCCGTAACAGTTCGCGCCGGGCACAAACACCCAGTCACCCACTTGAAGATTTGCTGCTGGGCCCGCCTCGATGACCTCTCCAACCGTCTCATAGCCCGGTACAAGCGGATAACCCATTCCGGGAAAGGCAGGCATTTCTCCCGTGTAAAACAGACGCTCGGTGCCCGTGCTGATGCCGCTAAATGCGGTGCGCACGCGGATGTCCTCTGCTTGCATGGCCGTAAGGTCGACTGTGCGGAGCTCAATGCTGCCCGGCTGATCCAGAATTACGGCGCTTGCCCTGTGTGTTGTCATTTTTAGTTGACTATTTAAATGTCTAGTCTAGATGACACCCATCGTATGCCGTTTGGCCAGGATGTCAATTCTTTTTTACACATCGGTTTTCTAGACATCGGCGACCAACAGGCCCGTTTGGATGGGCAACTGGGTGCGCAATAGGCGTACAGAGCGGAACCCCGCTCGCCGTAAGAGGAGCTCGAGTTCCAGGGGCGATCGCGCCCGACCCCCGCCCATGGCACAGAGGTAGAGCCCAAAATAGGCATCTGACATCGCTGCCTCAGCCCGCCCCAAGGCCATTGGCTCCGCAATCAGGAGCCGCCCACCGACGGGCTTGAGCAGCGCATAGGCCCGCTCGAGCAGTCGCTGCACAAAGGCATCAGGATGGTCATACAAGACGCGCACAAGGGTGACAAGGTCTGCTCCCTGCGGTACCTCATCACTGAAGAAATCGCCCCCCACGCACCGGATCTGTCCTGAGAGCCCTTCTTGAGCCACAGCTCTGTCAGCCAAGCGCGACACTGCAGGCAGATCGAAGACGGTAATACCCAGAGACGGATGCTGGCGAGCAACGGCACATGCGAAGGCCGCCATTCCTCCGCCCAGATCGAGCATCTGCCGGTGGGCGGAGAAGTCAAAAGCCTGGAGGACCTGCTCGCTCACCAGAGGCTGCGATGAGGCCATCAGTGCTGAGTAAGGCGCGACATCATCCTCAGCGAGCACCTGACCCGCACCGCGATGGTTCACGTAGGCCCAGGTCTTTCTGAGCTCCGGATCGCCAGATTCGCCTCGTAACACGGCAATCGGGTCGGCCAAGTCTCGATAGACGGACTTGTGATGGCGGACAAGTGCGAGCATGGCAGGACTCGCTGCAATGACGGCTCCGCGACCACCGAGCTCCCACTCCGACTGAAGGTCCGGTATGCCCGAGGCATTCACCAGACGCAATAAGTCGAGGGCTGCGGCAGCATTCGCAAGGCGAAGCGCTGCATCTGGACTCAGCCCATCTGAAGACGCCAGCGCATGGGTAGTCAGACGCCTGCCGCCACGCATACGTTCGAGCCATCCCAGTTCCACCGTGGCGAGTAGCGTCTGAGAATAGGTAAATCCCGCCAAGAGGTCGAAGACCTCGCGTGACTGTTGGCGCACGTAGCGACCGACCAGTGGGATGCGCATGAACCATCGCTGCCGGCTGGGCTTTGCGAGAACAAAATCACGAATCCAGGCCACTGCAGCAGCCACCTCAGTGCACCTCGCGCTGAACGGCAAGAAGGGTTCGCAGGTCGAGCGGAAGGAGCCGCTCTCCCTCTTTGAGCACCATGCTGCGCAGACGCACGGCGCCACGGCATGGCGGAATACTGTCAATCGCCTTCGCAATCAGCGCATCAAACGCCTCAAACGAGCCCTCGAGCCCGAGCTCGCGCGCCGCACTGGGACGATCAAGCAGAAGATCCTGATTAGAGGGCTTGCCCAGATCTGCGGCGTCCATCAAGACATCACGAATGTCGTCTGCGACCTGGTAGGCCTCTCCGAGCGCTTCACCGAGTCCTCGCCAGACCTTTGGATCTGCGCCAGCAGCAGCTGCGCCGCCAGCCGTGGCCGCTGCAAACAAAGCGCCTGTCTTGCTGCGTTGATAGGTCTGCAGCAGCGCCCGTGGCTCGCATTCCCAAGCCTGTCCCGCAGCAATGCCAAACGGGGGTGCAA
This sequence comes from Pseudomonadota bacterium, assembly GCA_046047855.1. GTDB lineage: Bacteria > Pseudomonadota > Gammaproteobacteria > Burkholderiales > Burkholderiaceae_A > Hahnella. The sequence goes on from JBJOHF010000027.1 coordinate 31,378, forward strand.
CGCTCTCCTCGAGATGCGTCAAAGCGGAGACCAAGCGATGGGCATGGCGGGTACGCGACCCGATGACGACACGAAATGCCATCACAATGAGGGCATCGCCAGCCAATACCGCGAGGCGCTCGCCATAGGCCGCGTGAACAGATGGCAAGCCACGGCGCAGCGCCGCGTTGTCAAAGCACGGAAGATCATCATGAACAAGCGAGGCACAGTGCATCAACTCCAGCGCCGCAGCGAAAGACTCACTGAGCGTGGCATCGTCATCGCCATTGGCCAGAGCCACTGCCAGACAGAGCTGGGGCCTCACGCGCGCGCCTCCCGGGAAGACAGCGTGATGAATGGCCTCTGCCAGCCGAGGAGGCCCACCCTCTGCTGCTGCACCTTTGACGACCTGCATCAGGACCCGATCGATCCGCTCCTTCAACATGGCCACCCCCTTAATGTCATTTTTGATTTACACATTGATTGTTAACTAACATAGACATCAATCATGGACACGTCAAACGGTTTTTTGCCGCCGCTGGCCCAACGCGATCGCTGGTCTCGGACGTCCCACGCATCAAATGGACTGAACTGGACTGGTTTTTTTCGCCTGGGCGACCCAGATGCCCCTGTGGTGGTCTTGATTCACGGCACCGGCGCAGACTGCAGCAGCTGGAACCGGTTGGTCCCCCATTGGCCCGAGGACTGGACCCTATGGGCGCTCGATCTGCCTGGACACGGAGACAGCCCCTCCCCCCCCCGCGGCTACGCAATGGGCATCACAGAGATCGGCCTAAGCCTTGCCAGGCTGCTGCAGAATCAGTCACTGCATGATCGAGAGGTTGTGCTGGTTGGGCATTCCGCCGGGGCTGCTGTGGGCCTTCAAGCGCTTAGTGAAGTCGCACTCGCGGCCCACTGGAGGCTGATCGGTCTCGCCCCATCGCTCATCATTCCACCAGCGCTCTACACGCTTGCGCTCGGTCCCACGCTCGCGCCCATCCTGCTGAGCCGACCCAGCCTCTGGCTGATGGAAGCCAGCATCCGCGTTCCCGGGGTGATCGAGGCCATCATCCGTTCAACGGGATCCCCGCTCTCTCCCGAGCGCACGGCACAGATGGTCTCGCTCTTGAGAGCGCCAGGCCATCTCGAGGGCGCATTGAGATTCATGTCGGACAGCGATCTAGAGTCCGTGCTCAGCCGTGGAAGTCAAATCCACGCCCCCATCGCACTGCTTGCCGCTCAAGATGACCCGTGGATTCCATACGAGCAGGTGCGTGCCGCTGCTCAGCAATTCATTCCTCGAGCCTCACTGAGTGCTTGGCCGAGCGGCGGACACCTCTTTCACGAGCACCAGCCAGAGGCGACAGCTCAATGGGTTGCGGACTGGATTGCTGCATGAATACCCTGCGCGCGGGCATGCGGTAGAGCCAGGTAGGTTCCCTTCAATCCCTCCGCGAGGCGCTGGGCCGCTGGCTCCGGCCGCACCGAACCGTCAATGACAAGACGCCGCTGCGTCAGAGTAACCAGTGGTTTGGCAAGGACCAGGCACTCAGCCTGTGCCTGCTCGCGACCCGGCTGACCATCCCGTGCGAGGTTGGCCCGCCCATCTGTGAGCAATACCAGCACGGCATCCTCGCCGGCCCGGGCAATATTCAACAAAAGCCGATGGGCCAGCACCAAGCCTGCTCCAAGCGGGCTTCCTCCGCCACCAGGCATGGCCAAGAGCGCTCGCTTGGCGGCGGTGAGGGAGCGCGTGGGTGGCAACAGGAGCTGCGCCCCCATCCCGCCTACGCTGATGAGCGCGACCCGGTCACGACGCACATAGCAGTCTGCGAGCAAGAGCTCCACCGCCCCCTTCGCCTCATTCAAGCGGTTCATGGCCATCGAGCCAGAAGCATCAACCAAAAAGACGGTCGTGACCGGACGTCGATGGGCCACTCGATAGATATGCAGATCATCCAAACGAAGGCTCAGACGCCCCTCTGCCTGCCGCAGGCGCTGGAGCGGCATGGCAGCCCGCAGGCTTGGCAGCCATGCAATGCGCTCACGGCCGTCTCTTGGCGCTTGGCGCAAAAGCCCCATTCGCACACCCCGCCCACTGCGCGTCATGACGCGCTGGCCTTGTCGCCCCCCCTCTCGACGCGCTGGGGGACGACGATCGCGACGCGCCTGAACCAACACCTTCAGGAGCGCCTCTGGAAGTAAGGCTTGGGTGGCAAGCACCTCCAAGACCTGCTCTGAGTAATCCTCTTGGGGCTGCACCGCCGAGTCACTGGGATCG
>JBJOHF010000028.1:0-38443 GCA_046047855.1 Pseudomonadota bacterium
AAGCAGCGACCGACACGGGTTGCCTTCCATGTTCCCGCCTATGTCACGCTTGACCTCATGGCCGAGTACGCGGTCATTCTTGATCGGTTCATTCTGAAGGCTAACCTCAACAACGTGACCGACAAGCTCTACGCCGAGCAGCTCTACCCTGCGCATTACGTTCCTGGCGCTGGGCGAAACCTTCAGGTTACGGCCACAGTGAAGTTCTAGATGAGGACGCGCGCGCGATGATGCTCCAGCTCCAGTCGGTACTCTCGCCAGAACAGGTGGCCCTGGCCCAGGCCCTCCTTCGGGAGGTGACTTGGGAGGATGGCCGAGACACGGCCGGGCCCAACGCCCGGTCAGTCAAGAACAATCAGCAGCTTGGGCAAGACACGGAGGCCGCCCGCACCATCCGGCAGATGGTGCTTGCAGGGCTGGATCGAAGCGCGGCCTTCTTCTCCTCTACCCTTCCACTTCGGGTGTACACCCCGAGGGTGAACCGCTACGCGGGATCGGCCAACGCCTTTGGCAATCATGTTGATGGCTCCATTCGGGTTCTTCCCAGCGGAGATCGGGTCCGGGCCGACGTCTCATGTACCGTGTTCTTAAACAATCCCGAGGACTACGACGGCGGCGAGCTCGTTGTGTCAGACCACTTCGGAGACCAGCGCGTAAAGCTCCCAGCTGGGCATGCGGTGCTCTATCCCAGCGGCAGCCTGCATCAGGTCATGCCCGTCACAAGAGGTGAACGGCTGGCCTGCTTCTTCTGGGTTCAAAGCATGATTCGCGCAGATGAGCAGCGCAGGCTGCTCTACGATCTGGACCTCGCGATCTCATCGATTCGTGAGAAACAGGGAGAGACCCAAGAGGCCACCGCCTTGACTGGCGTGTATCACAACCTGATCCGGATGTGGTCAGAGACTTAACGGTCTCGCCGAGGACGGTCCGAGTCTTCAACCCAGTACGAATCGGGCGAGGTGTATGCAGGGCCCTTCATGATCATCACCACCACGCAGCCCACGAGCACCGTGACCACCATTGTGAAGAAGAAAATCACTGCGCCGATCAGCGAGAACTCGGCCTGGGTGATCGCGGCCTGAACCTGGTCTGCACTCCCGGACCAGGGCCAGCGTTCAATCACCAGCCAAACCAGCGCAAACACCAGCAGGCCCGCAAGCGAAATCAAGGGCAGGCGCTTGAGCAGCCACCACTCGAGGCCCGCAGGCGATCTCACTGAATGGGGGTCCTTAATCATGCTTCATTATCTCTGATAAAAAACAAGGCCCGGCCCGCTTGTGACGGACCGGGCCTTGCCCCCACTACACCTAGAGCTTAGGCTGCCAATGGCTCTGCGACCGGCACAGAGCTCCGAATGAGGTAATCGAAGGCGCCGAGCGCCGCCTTGGCCCCATCGCCTGCAGCGATGATGATCTGCTTGTACGGGACCGTCGTGACATCACCTGCCGCGAATACGCCGTGCGCATTGGTGGCGCCGTGATGGTCCACGACGATCTCACCAAACCGAGAGAGCTCAATGGTGCCCTTGAGCCATTCCGTGTTGGGGACGAGACCAATTTGCACAAACACCCCTTCAAGCTCAAGGGCATGCGCCTCACCCGAAGCCCGGTCTTTATAACGGAGACCATTCACGGTCGAGCCATTGCCCGTGATCTCGGTGGTCTGAGCATTGAGCACGATGCTGGCATTGGGCAGGCTTTTGAGCTTTGCTACCAAAACCGCGTCGGCTTTGAGCTGATCCGCGAACTCCACGACGGTGACATGACCGACCACACCGGCCAGGTCGATGGCGGCCTCTACACCCGAATTGCCACCGCCAATCACCGCAACGCGCTTACCTTTGAAGAGCGGGCCATCACAGTGAGGGCAGTAAGCAACGCCCTTGTTCTTGTATTCCTGTTCGCCCGGCACATTCACATTACGCCAGCGCGCACCGGTGGAGAGAATGACCGAGCGTGAACGCAGCACGCCGCCATTGGCAAGGTGGACCTCAACCAGCCCGCCAGGCTGCTCGGGCGGCACGAGCTTTTCGGCACGCTGAAGATTCATGATGTCCACTTCGTAGTGGCGAACATGTGCCTCGAGGTCAGCGGCAAATTTGGGCCCGTTGGTCTCGAGAATAGAGATGTAATTCTCAATGCCCAGCGTGTCGTTGGTCTGTCCGCCAAACCGCTCGGCGGCCACACCGGTGCGCAGCCCCTTGCGCGCTGCATAGACGGCCGCAGCAGAACCGGCAGGTCCTCCACCCACCACGAGCACGTCAAAGGGATCGCGCGCGTCGATCTTGGCACGCTCCTTCTCGGCGCTCCCGGTGTCGAGCTTGGCAAGAATCTCGTCGAGCGTCATACGACCGGAGCCAAAGAGCTCGCCATTTAGAAACACCATGGGCACAGCCATAATCTGGCGCTGGTTGACCTCGTCCTGATAGAGCGCGCCATCGATCACCACGGTCTTTACCGCGGGGTTCATCACTGCCATCAGTGAGAGCGCCTGAACCACATCCGGGCAGTTGTGGCAGGACAGCGACATGAAGACTTCGAAGCGGAAGTCCCCTTTGAGCGCGCGAATCGTGTCAAGGCTCTCGGCCTCCACCTTGGGCGGGTGACCACCCGACCAGAGCAGTGCGAGTACCAATGAGGTGAACTCGTGGCCCAAGGGAACAGCAGCAAAGTGAAGACCCGTCTGTGCATCTGCACGACGAATCTGAAATGAGGGTCGACGCGCATCCGCGCCATCGAATCGCGCCGACACTTTGTCGGAGAGACTCGAAATGGTCTCTAGCAGTTCGCGAATTTCCTGGGCGCCCTTCGAGTCGTCGAGCGAAGCCACCAGCTCGACTGGGTGAGCAATCTTTTCAAGATAGGCCTTCAACTGGGCCTTCAAGGTGTCATTGAGCATGGGGTTCTCCAATAGTGGTTACAGCGCGCCCCGCCCGAAGGCGGAGCGTTTCACAGCGCGGGCTTAAATCTTGCCGACGAGGTCGAGCGAGGGAGCAAGCGTCTCAGCACCTGGCGTCCACTTGGCAGGGCAGACCTGACCAGGGTTCTTGGCAATGTACTGCGCAGCCTGCACCTTACGCAGCAGCTCGGTCGCATCGCGACCAATGCCGTTGTCGTGGATTTCGCAGAGCTTGATCTGGCCCTCAGGGTTGATCACAAACGTACCGCGCAGTGCCAGACCCTCTTCTTCGATCATGACTTCGAAGTTGCGGGTGATGGTGCCGGTGGGGTCACCAATGAGGGGGTAGTTCACCTTACCGATGGTGTCCGAGGTGTCGTGCCAGGCCTTGTGGGTGAAGTGGGTGTCGGTCGACACGCCGTAGATTTCCACGCCGAGCGCCTTGAAGGTGTCGTAATGGTCGGCGAGGTCGCCGAGTTCCGTGGGGCACACAAAGGTGAAGTCGGCGGGGTAGAAGAACACCACAGACCACTTGCCCTTGAAGGACTGGTCGGTGACTTCGACGAACTTTCCATTGTGATAAGCCGTGGCTTTGAAAGGCTTAACGGTTGTGTTGATGAGAGACATGTTGATTCCTCTTTTTTTGTGTTGAGAAGTTGGGGGCGCGCCGTTTTGTTGCGGCACGGGAGGAATCATGACCCCCCAGCTGAAATTAATCTAATTGTTTGTCTTCATGTTTCAGATAGTTTTTTTGTATTGTGCTGCAACCCCTCGATGAGACGACGCGCGAGAATCTCGTAGAGACTGGTGCGCGAGATGCTTTTAGCGACCAGGGTGGCAATGACGGCCGAGAGCATGAGGCTCATGAACTGATCTTGGCTGGAGGTCATCTCCATCACGATGACGGTGGCCGTGACCGGCGCCTGCACCACGCCCGCAAGAAAGGCTGTCATGCCGATAAGGACCAGCATCTGGCGCCCCTCAACCAGATCAAACAAGAGCGCAAAGTCGTACCCGAGCCCGGCGCCAATCGAGAGTGACGGCGTGAAAATGCCCCCCGGAATGCCCGAGAGGTAGCTCAGCACGGTACTGAGCATCTTGAGCAGGCTGAAACCCAGTTCATGGGAGAGGCCCAAGGGCGTGTTGAGCAGATCAGATGCTGCGTGATAGCCCGTGCCGATGGTCTCGCCATCGGTGAGCAACGCAATGCCAGCGACCAGCAGCCCCAGAAAGCCAGCAACAAGTGCTGCGTGCAGCGCAGTCTTGGACTCGGGCACCAACCGGGGGCCCACCGTCACCAAGAGCCAGCACATGAGGCCCGCCATCAGGCCACAGACGACTGAAATGCTCATCCAGGCCAGCAGCTCGGGATGGGAAGGGTTACGAACGTAGATCGGGAAAAAATCGTAATTGCCCTGCAGGGCGAGGGATATAAAACCTGCACCCAGGATCGTCATGAGCACGAACCAGGTCTGACGCATGCTGCGCCCCTTCGCGAGCTCTTCCATGGCAAACACAATGCCCGCGAGCGGGGTATTGAATGCTGCCGCCAGCCCGCCGGCGCCACCCGCCACAATTAGCGCATCGGTAGGGACGCGGAGCTTCCCTCCAAACCGATGGGCCCAGGCCAACATCGCCGCGGCACCCACCTGAATCGAGGGGCCCTCGCGCCCAATCGAGGCCCCGCAGGCCAGCCCCACGCAGACCAAAACCATTTTGAGTGCAACCTGCAGCGGAGAAAGGAACTGGCCAAGCTGGGTCTGGACATCGCGCACCCGAATGGCGGCCATGGTCTGCGGGATGCCGCTTCCCGCTGCAAAGGGGGCAAAAGCGAAGGTGACATACCGAATCAGCGCGAAGCCCAGTGGGGTCAGAATAAGAAAGGCCCAGGGGTAGGCATCGAAGAGGTCCTCCCCCCAATAAAGCGCTGCATCAGCCACACGGGCCAGTGCGATAACGCAGAGGGCTACAATGGCCGCACCGCCAAAGAGCGAGAGATAATCTCTCGTGCGTTCAGTGTTGCGCTGGAGTCGCCCTCGGTCGGCGGCAAGGGCTTTGCGGATGAGCGATCGCATTTGTTTGAATATTAACCCTAATTTTTCCAATACTTACGAGAGGTTTCATGAAAATTGCGCGAACTTTAGCAGCACTGGCGTTGACCTTTACAAGTCTGACTGCCACGGCTTCAGACATCATGGTGGTCAAGCCCCAGGCATTCGCAACCCGCGATGGGCAGCCCAATGCAGCCGCATTTTTGGAAATTCACAACCAAGGCAAGACGGCTGATCGACTCAAGGCAGTCAAGTTTCCAGCCACAATTGCTGGCCGGGGTGAGCTTCACACCATGGCCCACCAAGACGGCAAGATGGTCATGCGGGAGATGAAGGATGTTGCGCTTCCAGCGGGCGGCAGCATCAAGATGCAGCCCGGTGGCGACCACCTCATGCTGATTGGCCTCAAGCGCACGCTGAAGGCGGGTGAGGCCATAGACGCCACATTGGTATTCGAGAAGGCCGGCGAGGTCAAAGTCTCCATTCCGGTCGTTGATCGCGCGGCCGCCATGAAGCAAGAAGGCCATGGTCAACACGGCCACATGAAACATTAAGTCATTTAATTGTCATGATATGGCGCCACACTCGGCGCCATGTCTGACACTCGCCCAGTCCACCTCCAGGTCTCCCAGCTCAGCAAGAGCTTCGGAAAGGGCAGCCGCGCGAAGACAGCGCTCAATCAGGTCAGTCTCACGGTTCGATCGGGTGAAATGGTTGCGCTGCTCGGGGCCTCCGGCTCGGGTAAGTCCACACTGCTTCGAAGCATCAGCGGGCTGCATGTAGCAGACCCAGGCAGTACCAGTCAGATCACCATCAAAGGGGAAATCCTCCAGCAAGGCGGGCGCCTCTCCCCGAAAATTCGCACCATTCGGCGTGGCATCGCCACCATTTTCCAGCAGTTCAACCTGGTCAACCGCCTCTCCGTCCTTACCAATGTTTGTGTGGGCGCGCTCTCCCAGGTCCCGACCTGGCGCAGCCTCACTGGCCTGTTCCCCCGTGAGATCAAGCTCAAAGCCATCGATGCGCTGATTCAGGTTGGCATTGACGAACAAGTCTTCAAACGGGCGCGTCTTCTCTCGGGTGGTCAACAGCAACGGGTAGCGATTGCGCGGGCGATTACCCAAGAGGCCGATCTCGTGCTGGCCGATGAGCCCATTGCCAGCCTTGACCCCGAGTCCTCCCGCAAGGTCATGGAACTGTTGGTAAACCTCAACCAACGCGGGTGCACCGTGCTGGTCTCGCTCCACCAGGTGGCCGTAGCCCTCAAATATTGCGAGCGCGTGGTTGCCCTGCGTGACGGAAAGATTGTTTACGACGGGCTCTCCGCAAGCCTCACCGAACAACAAATTCGCGAGCTCTATGGCTCCGATACCGACCTCATCTTCGATGAACTCGAGATGACCAACCCCCAGCAACATGCCTCAACAAGGAGCCTTAATGAAGCTTATGCGTCGTAGCCTGATGGCAGCCGCCGTCGCACTCTCTGCCATGGTGGCAGCCCCCTCGTTCGCATCGACCCAGATGCCCAAAGAAATCAACTTTGGCATCATCTCCACCGAGTCCTCCAGCAAGCAGGCTGCCATGTTCGCGCCCATTCTGGCTGACATGGAGAAAGCCATTGGCGTCAAGGTCAATGCCTTCTACGCCTCCGACTACGCGGGTGTCATCGAGGGCATGCGTTTTAACAAAGTGCATGTGGCCTGGTATGGCAACAAGTCCGCCATGGAAGCGGTAGACCGTGCAAGTGGCGAGATTTTCACGCAGACCGTCGCTCTGGACGGCAGCATGGGCTACTACTCCCTTCTCGTTACCCACAAGGACTCGCCCTACAAGAACCTGCAGGACGTGCTCAAGAACGCCAAGGACATTCGCTTTGGCATTGGTGACCCCAACTCCACCTCTGGATTCCTCGTGCCCTCTTACTACGTGTTCGCGCTGAACAATGTAGAGCCCAAGCAGATCTTCAAGAGCGTGAGCAACTCGAACCACGAAGGTAATCTGCTCGCCGTCGTTGCCAAGCAGGTTGATGTCGCCACCAACAACACCGAGTCACTGGAGCGTTTCCAAAAGACCCAGGCTGACAAGGCTGCCAACGTGCGCGAAATCTGGCGCTCGCCCCTGATCCCTTCAGATCCCCTGGTGTGGCGCAAAGACCTGAACCCCGAGCTCAAGAAGAAGATCTCTGACTTCTTCCTGAACTACGGCAAAGCCGCCGGTGCAGAGGGTCAGCGTCAGCTCAAGAACATGGAGCCCCACCTCTGGAAGGGCTTTATCCCGTCTGACAACAACCAGCTGCTGCCAATTCGTCAGCTCGAGCTCTTCCGCGCGCGCACCAAGGTTGCTGGTGACGCCAAGCTGGCTGAGGCCGACAAGAAGGCTCAGCTTGCAGCACTGGACGCCAAGCTGGCCGACCTTGAGAAGCAGATGAAGGCCATCAAGAAGTAATTTGCGATCTGCTCGGAATGCGCCCGGCCTGGTCCGGGCGCACTTATTTTGAGCCTCACCTTCGGAGTCATTCATGCGTGCCTCTCCTTCAACGGGTAGCGCCGAGCGCCTTGCCCAGGCCCCGAAATCCTGGACCTTGGCATTGGTTGCCGCGGTCGTTGCAGCGCTGCTCCTGGGCTCCTGGGAGGGGGCCGATATGCGCCCGATGGCGCTGATTAACGACTCGCAGAATATGGCCATGTTCTTGGCCGACTTCTTCCCACCGAACTTTCGGGACTGGGAGGTCTACCTGAAAGAGATGGTCATCACCATCCAGATTGCCGTCTGGGGCACCTTCCTCGCCATTGTGCTGGGCATACCCTGTGCCCTGCTGGCCTCAGAAAACATCTCCCCGGTCTGGATTCACCAGCCGATGCGCAGGCTCATGGACGCCTTTCGCGCCGTGAATGAACTGGTCTTTGCGCTGCTGTTCATTGTCGCTGTCGGGCTTGGCCCATTCGCAGGCGTGCTGGCTCTGTTCATTTCAACAACAGGCACTCTTGCCAAACTTTTCTCTGAGGCGGTCGAGGCCATTGATCCCCAGCCTGTGGAGGGCATCCGCGCGACCGGCGCGAGCCGTCTCGAGGAGATTGTCTATGGCGTGATTCCTCAGGTCCTGCCGCTCTGGATCAGCTACTCGCTCTACCGATTTGAGGCCAACGTTCGGGGGGCCTCGGTGCTTGGCATTGTTGGCGCTGGCGGAATCGGTCAGATCCTCTGGGAGGTGATGCGCGGATTTCAGTATGCTGAGACCTGCGCCTTGCTCATCATTCTTGTTGCGTCTGTATCGATCATTGACTTTATTTCAGCCCGTCTGCGTGCCCTTCTCATTTAATCCGTGACCCTCCACAGAACCCAATGGCTGGGCCTCTTCTCCAGGTCCAGCGATCAAACGCTCTCCACAATTCTCACGCGCCTCGGGCTCAACCCCGACCCGGATCTACAGGCTGCAGTCTGGATTAGGCCCGTTGAAACAGGCCTGATGCAGGTCTTGGCGCGGGCAGACGGAATGGGCGCACCATTCTGCTTCCAAGAGACCACCTCGACCCGCGCGAGCATTCGGCTCTCCCAAGGCCAAACGGGCCACGCAATGATCCTCGGTCATCGCACCGAACACTGTAAACGGGTGGCCTGGCTGGACGCCAAGATGCAAGACCCGTCGTTTCGGGATTCCCTGGGGACTCAATTGATCGAATGCCTGCAGGATGAGGAGCGCAGACTGCGCGCCGAGCGATTGGCCGCAGCCGAGCAAACCCGTGTGGAATTTTTCACGCTGGCTCGGGAGGCAGGCGCATGACCACATCAACGCTGCTGGCTGGCTTCTTGCGCCCGTCTGAAGCTGCGCAAAGCTGCTTTCGGGCGGTTCTGAACGCCATGGCCGAGCCTGGCACTCCCCGGACCCTCATCGCCCCACAGGAGGCACCTGAGGGCTGTGCAACGGGCACTGCCAGCATTGGGCTCTCCCTGCTCGATATCAGCACCCGCTTCTATGCCCAGGGTCTAGGCACGCTCGCAGCCTACCTCCGGTTTCACACCAGTGCGCCCGAGGCGCCAGCCTTAGAGGCGCAATGGGCGTTTGCAGCCGGCTCCAGCGATGCGCTACTGAGCCTTGCTCAGCAACTCTCTGAGGGAAGCCTCGAGTGCCCCGAGGCTGCAGCCACACTGGTTATTCAGCTGCGCGAGGCCCCCGTCCATGAAGGCCCAATGCGGATCAAAGGTCCCGGCATTCAGCATGAGCGAGCCATCAGCCACATGGGGCTATCGACTGACTTCTGGTCTTGGCGCCAGGCGGCACGGGCGCGATACCCGCTGGGCATCGACCTTTTGTTTGTGCATGAAGATCAAGTCTGGGCTCTTCCCCGCTCTACCGAACTCGTCATGGAGGCCGCATGTACGTCGCAGTAAAAGGTGGCGAGCGCGCTATCGATGCATCTCTGTCCCTGCTAGAGGCCTGGCGACGGGGTGATCCGAATCAGTCGGCGCTTGAGGTGGCCCAAGTCGAACAACAGCTGGGCATTGCAGTCGACCGCGTGATGGCCGAGGGCAGTGTGCTGGACCGAAGGCTAGCTGCGCTTGCCATCATGCAGGCGCAGGGAGACCTGGTGGAAGCCATTTTTCTGCTGCGCGCTTGCCGGGCCACACTCTCGCGCTTTGGACAGACCTGTCCACTTGAGACCGAGCAGATGCTTGCGATGCGTCGTATATCCGCTTGCTTCAAGGATATTCCCGGCGGCCAGAAGCTTGGACCGACGGCCGACTACAGCCTGCGTATTCTGGGTCTTGAGCAAGCCGCAGTCACCACCACGGCATCGGCGGTGCAGGCCGATGGTTCAGCCGCACTGCCGCGCATATCAAAGCTATTGGAGTCAGAGGGCCTGCTTGCGCAGCCCACTGAACCCGAGCCCAGCACCCCGCCGGACATCACCCAAGAGCCCGTGCAGTTTCCGATGCCCAGAGCTGCGCGCCTTCAGATGCTTGCCAGGGCCGATGAGGGCTACCTGCTTGCACTCGGATACTCGACCCAGCGGGGCTATGGCAGCACCCACCCCTTTGTGGGAGAGATTCGCATGGGCTACACACCGGTCTGCGTGCGTCTGTCGGACATTGACCCCAGTGTGGAAGACGACACACCGGTTGAGATTGGCGAGCTGCTGCTCACGGAGTGCGAGATGATCAATCAGTTCCAGGCCAACAGCGATGAGCCCCCCAAGTTCACACGCGGCTATGGGCTTACACCTGGCCGAGCTGAACGCAAGGCAATGGCCATGGCTTTGGTCGATCGGGCACTGCAAGCTGAATCGCTCGGAGAGACACCCTCAGCGCCGAGTCAAGACCAGGAGTTCGTGTTGGCACATGGCGACAACGTGGAGGCAAGCGGGTTTGTCCAACACCTCAAGCTTCCCCATTACGTCGACTTTCAGGCTGAGCTCGCGCTCGTGCGCGGCATTCAATCCTCATGACCCCAAAACTACCGTTTGCCTACCTAGACGATCAGACCAAGCGGATGATCAGGCGCGCCCTGCTCAAGGCGGTTGCACTGCCAGGCCATCAGGTGCCATTTGCCAGTCGAGAGATGCCGCTGCCATATGGTTGGGGAACCGGCGGGATCCAGGTCACCGCCGCGGTATTGGGGCCAGAGGATGTGCTGAAGGTCATCGACCAAGGTGCAGACGACACCACCAACGCGGTGAATATTCGTCGCTTCTTTGCGCTGACCACGGGTATCAAAACCACCACAGCCACCGCGGAGGCGACGGTCATTCAGACCCGTCACCGCATTCCTGAGCACCCGCTTAAGGCTGGCCAAGTCCTGGTCTTTCAAGTCCCCATACCCGAGCCTTTGCGCTGGATTGAGCCGCGGTCGGAGGAGACGCGTCGCATGCACGCCCTGCGCGACTATGGGCCCATGCAGGTCAAGCTTTATGAGGACATTACTCAGCATGGCACGATTGCCACGAGCTATGACTATCCCGTCATGGTGAATGCGCACACGCTCATGTCGCCCTCACCTATTCCGAAGTTTGACAATCCCAAGCTGCACCAGAGCCCTGCGCTGATGCTGTTCGGGGCCGGACGAGAAAAGCGCGTCTATGCAGTTCCCCCGTACACAGACGTACGATCTCTAGACTTTGACGACTACCCCTTTGAGGTCCAGCGATGGCCGCAGGCCTGCGCCATTTGCGGCGCAGAGGACCACTACCTCGACGAGATCATTGTCGACGATAGGGGCACCCGGCAGATGGTCTGCTCAGACACGGACGCATGCCGCGCCCGTCAGGCGCAATCATGAGTCAACCCATTCTTCGTGCCCAAGGCCTAGGGCTTCATTACGGTAGCCTGCGTGCGGTTCACAACGTGGACCTCTCCCTTGACGAAGGCGAGTGCCTGGCTATTGTTGGTGAATCGGGATCGGGAAAGAGCACGCTCTTGAGCCTGCTTGCGGGGCAACAGGCGCCGCATGACGGGCATGTGGAATATTGCGATCGCAGCGGTGTGTGGCTGAATCTCAACACGCTCGATGAGCGAGACCGCCGGCGACTCGCGCGCACGGAGTGGGGATTTGTTCGTCAGCATGCCCAAGCGACCCTACACCCGCATGTCTCAGCAGGTGGCCATATTGGTGAGCGCCTGATGGGCCTCGGTGCGCGCCACTACGGTGATATCCGCAAGACAGCCCAGCAATGGATGGCTCGCGTCGAGATGGACCCGTCGCGGGTAGATGAGTCACCGAGTCGATTCTCGGGGGGTATGCAGCAGCGGCTTCAGTTGATCGCCAACTTGGTGACCTCCCCTCGGCTTGTGCTCATGGACGAGCCCACCACGGGCCTCGATGTCTCGGTCCAGGCCAAGCTGCTGGACCTCCTGAAGCGACTCCAAGAGGAGCTTGGGCTTGCCACCATTATTGTGACCCACGACCTCGGCGTCGCCCGCCTGCTCGCTGACCAGGTTCTGGTGATGGTGCGTGGGGAGGTTGTGGAGCGTGGACTGGTTGATCAGGTCTTTGATGACCCCCAGCACCCCTATACCCAGCAGCTCGTGACCTCTGTGCTATGACGCCTGTCCTCGAACTCTCGCCGCTCAACAAACAATTCACCTTGCACACCCAAGGCGGTCGCACGCTCGAGGTGCTGCAGGGCATTGAACTCCAGGTGTCAGCTGGAGAGTGCCTCAGCCTTCAGAGCCCCTCAGGCTCCGGAAAGAGCACCATCTTGCGATGCATTACAGGGCACTACCTGCCTGGCCCAGGCAGTCACGTGCTGCTGCGCCCCAGGGTATTGGGCGATCGCGGGCTCGATAGCGCGATCGTTGACCTGGCGCAGGCCAGCCTTCACACCCTGCGCCTTGCCAGACAGTTTCATATTGCCTATGTCAGCCAGTTCCTAAGGGTCATTCCACGTGTCAGCACCCTCCACCTGGTGATGCAGCCCATGCTGCGTGAAGGCCTGGCACCCGAGCAGGCCGAGCCGCTTGCGAGCGGCCTGCTGGAGCGCCTGCACTTACCCAGCGCGCTCTGGCCGCTTGCGCCTAAAACCTTTTCAGGCGGTGAGCAGCAGCGCGTCAACATTGCCATCGCATTGGCGGCCTGCCTGGTGCGACCGCGCGAGCTGATTCTCCTCGACGAGCCCACAGCCTCCCTCGACCAGGCCAATCGCGACGTGGTGACATCGCTTCTCAAAGACCTTCGTGATGCCGGTGCTGCAATGATTGGTGCCTTTCACGACCATGACACTCACGAGCGCCTTGCCACGCGCACACAGGAAGTCCACTGATGATCCTCACCAACGCCAAACTGGTTACGCACGACGACGTTTTTCTCGGAACGGTAGAAATAGCCGATGGCCAGATTCGCTCTCTCTCAGAGGGTGTCAGCACCGTGCCCGGTGCGATGAACCTGGAGGGAGACTGGCTCATTCCGGGCCTTATCGAAATTCATACCGACAATCTCGAAAAGCACCTCATGCCCCGACCCGGTGTCATATGGAATGGAGAGTCCGCTTTTCGCATTCATGACGCTCAGCTTGCTTGCTCGGGCATTACAACCGCCTTTGATGGCGTGGTGATTGGCGACATTGAGGCCAACACCCCCAGAGGCCGGTTCTTGGAGATCAGCCTAGCAGCCATTCACGCCCTTGCAGACTCTCCAATGACGCGTTGTGAGCACTTGCTCCACCTGCGCTGCGAGCTCGCCAACCACGACGTCTGGGACCACTACAACGCCCTGGTCGATAACCCCCGGGTGCAGCTGATCTCCCTTATGGATCACACACCCGGCCAACGCCAATGGCGCGACCTGGGCAAGTATCGCGAATACACCGAACGCCACGGCAGACTCACGGATGAGGCCTTCGAGGCGTTGATGGCCGAGCGCATCTCTGCGCAGGCCGAGCACGCCGAGCGTCAGAGGCAGCGTCTGGTCGCCGATGCGCGCGATCGTGGACTGCCGCTCGCTTCCCATGACGACACCAGCGCTGAGCACGTCTGCCAAGCCCACGAAGAGGGCATCTCCATCTCCGAGTTTCCGACCACCGTGGAGGCGGCACAGACGGCCCATCGACTCGGCCTAAAAACCGTCATGGGTGCTCCGAACGTTGTGAAGGGTGGCTCACACTCGGGGAATGTTGCGGCGATGACGCTCGCGCAGATGAACCTGCTCGACGCGCTTTCGAGCGATTACGTGCCCGCGAGCCTTCTGGATGCGGCGTTCATGTTGCATGACGAGACGAGTCTGAGCTTGGCCGAGGCGATGCGCACCGTGACATCCTCGCCGGCAGCTATGGTGGGCCTTACGGACAGGGGAGCCCTCCAGGTTGGGCTGCGGGCGGACCTAGTCTGGGTCAACCGACCCGCAAAGGGCTCTGGTGCCTGTGTGCGTGCTGCTTGGCGGGCTGGGCACCGGGTCGCGTAAGGGCTCAGGCGAACAAAAAAAAAGCCCCGACACAAGGCCGGGGCGCTAAGCAGAATGTGATCTGCAAGGAGACAACAACACGGGCAGAACCCGTGAACATATTGCACCACAACACGTGAAATTTTGCAACGCAATATACGCAACAAATCGAAGGCTTTACAGTGCATGAGAAGCCGCATACTGTCTGTCACATGAGAGACACGAAAGCGACTCACACTGCGGCTATGAGATCTTTGGACGCCAACACACTCTCTCATGCGCGGTTCGTGCTGTCTGTCACGGCTTATGAGTGGCTGCACCCAAAGGAATCGCGCACCGCGGCAGCGTTCAAAAAGAAATTGCGCACGTTTCAGCTGGTCCTTCGCGCCATCATTCGTCTCGGAACCCGAAGCCGATTTGCAAAGCCGCTGCGTCAACGCCGTACGGCCCGGGTATCAGCCGCTTTATGAGCGGGCTCGATCTCGAGACCATTAAGCGCTTTATTGCGGCACAGTCGCCTTCCACACGCATCTACATAGGAGCCGACTCCTGTCGCGTGCTGCAGGGAAACGTCTGGATGGCAGACTACACCCTGGTTGTGGTCGTCCATATCGACGGCAATCGAGGGTGCAAGCTCTTTGGCGAGACCAAACGCGAGCGGGATTTTGACCAGCGTGCGGACCGCCCGCAGATGCGGCTCATGAACGAGGTTTATAAGGTTGCAGAGCTTTACTTGCGTCTTGCAGAGGCCATTGAAGACCGAGAGGTCGAAGTCCATCTAGACTTGAACCCCGATCCCAAGAGCGGCTCCAGTTGTGTGGTGCAGCAGGCAATCGGGTATATTCGCGGCGTGTGCAATATATCGCCGCGAGTGAAGCCTCATGCGTTTGCGGCGAGTTGTGCCGCAGATCGCTACAAGGAACTGGCGGCCTAACGCCAGTGACCGCCTTACTCGACCCAGCAGTCCTCTTCTTCATCTTCGGCCTCTTCGCAGGCCTGGTGCGCTCAAACCTCGAAATTCCGCCGGCCATTAGCCGATTCCTCGCGCTGTATCTGCTCATGGCGCTCGGCCTCAAAGGCGGGATCTCACTGGCAGAGACCGGATTTACGCTTGAGGTTGGGGCAAGCTTGTTCCTCGCCGTTTTGCTGGCGAGCGTACTACCCATCATCAGCTATTGGGTCCTCAAGCCGATCGCTGGGCCATTCAACGCACTGGCCATTGCTGCCACCTATGGCTCAGTGAGTGCCGTCACCTTCATTACGGCGAATCAATTCCTAGACAACCAAGGCGTTGCGCATGGGGGCCACATGGCCGCTGCCATGGCGCTGATGGAGTCACCGGCCATCATTCTCGCCGTGGTTCTCGCCAATATGGCCCGCAAGGAGCAGCACACCCAGCCGCACGAGGGCGGCCTGATGGGTGTTCTGCACGAGTCGTTCACGGACGGCGCGCAGCTGCTCCTGCTCGCGAGCATGGCCATCGGCTACTTTATGGGCCCTGAAGGAGAAGCCGCGATGAAGCCTTTCTCCGCGGACCTCTTTAAAGGCATGCTTGCGTTCTTTCTGTTGGATATGGGCCTGCTTGCTGCGCGTAGCCTGCCAGCCTTGCGGGGCCAATCGCCCACGCTGATGCTCTATGCAGTCGGTGCACCACTTTTACATGCGGCTGCTGCGCTCTCGCTTGCCACACTCGCGGGGCTCAATATTGGGGACAGCACTTTGCTGGCCGTATTGGCCGCAAGTGCGAGTTACATTGCCGTGCCTGCCGTGTTGCGTGAGGCTGTGCCTGAAGCCGAGCCTGCGGTGTATGTTGGGCTCTCGCTTGGCATCACTTTTCCGCTGAATATTCTCTTTGGCATACCGCTGTATTACGCGGCTGCGCAGTGGCTAGCAGGCTGAGCGCGGAGGGCCGCCACCAAACAGAGTGGCCCCAGAGGCCCCAAAGAAAAAGGCCCCGAAGCGGGGCCTTTTTTTACAGCCTAGCGAACCCTGTCAGGCTTACTCAGCAGAAGCACGGCGACGTGCAGGTGCTTTGGGCGTGGTGTTAGCAACAGCAGCCTCGCCAGCCTTCGCAGCGGCTTCAACATTTGCCTCAACCATTTCAACAACCTGCTTAGAAGCCTTGTTGATGGCATCGAACGCGCTGTTAGAAGCAGCAAATGCGGACTTCATCATGGCGACCATGCCCTCGGTACCGGCGGGCGCACTCTTGGTGAGTTCGTTCATGGTGTTTGCCATGGTCTTGTTCGCCTCTTCAACGCGGCTCTCAACCAGCTTTGCGAACTCGCCAACGGTTTCGGCGTTGATGTTGTATGCATTGCGGCTGTAGCTAGCAGCTTTGCTCAGACCAGGCTGGGCCATGGACTGGGAGAGGTTTACGAACTCAGTTGCGTCTTTCACGCCGAGGAGCTGGTTTGCAGCTTCGGTTGCATCAGCCAGGTTTGCCTTGGCAGCCTTAAGGTTGAGGTCCATGTGCTTTTCCATGCACTCGAGCGTGCGGGCAGCCATTTCAACCATAGCGGCTTGGGAGTGCTTAACAGCGTTCATGAACTGCTCGGGCGTCATCGTGTTGTTCATTTCATTTCCTTTCAGTGTGGGTGGGGTACTGCACTGCATGGAATGAATATTATTGGTGCACTGCGACAAACGCAAGTGCCGCGATGCAACAATTATTTTTTAATCATAAAATCAATAAGATAAAATCCAACACCAGCCGCGACAAGGGCCAGACCGACGTGCGCTGCAGCAAGAACGAGCGCCCACATCATCCGACCCGCCTGCAGGAGCGGGAGCATCTCTGCAGTGAGCGCTGAGAAGGTTGTGAGGCTTCCCAGAAAGCCCGTCATGATCAGTAAGCGCGCCCACTCGGGCAGCGCCTGTGTGCTCAGCGTGGAGGCCCAGGCAAGCAGCCCGCCTGCAAGGAACCCTCCCAAGACGTTCACCACGAGCGTTCCAAGCAAGAATCCTGTAAACACGCTATTGAACGCGAGGCCCACAGCCCAGCGTAGCCAAGCCCCGAGAACAGCCCCACTGGCCACAAGGGCGGCCTGGATCCAGATTTTGTCCATGGCATACTCTAGCCCATGTCTCGCACCGTCCAATGCGTCAAACTCCAGCGTGAGGCCCCTGGCCTCGACTTCCCACCAGCACCCGGCGATTTGGGTCGTCGTATTTACGAGTCCGTCTCTAAAGAGGCCTGGGCTGATTGGCTCAAGCAGCAGACCATGCTCGTGAATGAATATCGGCTCAATCTGTCCGATGCGCGCGCCCGCAAGTACCTGATGCAGCAAATGGAAGCGCATTTCTTTGGCGCCGGCGCCGACATGGCCTCCGGCTACGTACCGCCCGCCCCCTAAACACCGCTGTCATCTTGGCTGGTTAGGCTCTCCGGACACAACGCTCGGGAGGCTGGCGCCATGACGCCCTACAACATTCTGTTTGTCTGCACTGGAAACTCTGCCCGCTCGATCATGGCAGAGGTTCTCACCAACACCCTTACCAAGGGTAAGTTCAAGGCCTATTCAGCGGGCTCCTCGCCGTTGGGACAGGTTCATCCTCTCGCGCTTGAGAAGATTCAAGCGCTGCCCATTGAATTGCCTGCGCTGCGTTCAAAGAGCTGGGAGGAGTTCACGGGACCCGATGCACCCGCAATGGATTTTGTCATTACGGTCTGTGATACGGCCCGGGGAGAGACCTGCCCCGTTTGGCCAGGTCAGCCCATTTCGGCGCACTGGGGTTTTGAAGACCCCGTAAAAGCCGAGGGAACAGAAGCCGAGCGGCGACGCGTCTTCCACAACGTATGGGTGGGAATGACTAAGCGTATTGAACTGCTGATGAACCTGCCGGTTGAGAGCTTGGACCGTGATTCGCTGAGAAACCGCCTGCAGGATGTACACCAGCAGGCGGTTTAACGCCAGTTATTGCGCGTCAGGTTCGGCGTGACGCACGTCACGCCCCTTCACCATATAGACCACATGCTCGGCCATATTCTTGGAGTGGTCACCAATACGCTCCATGGCCTTCGCGTAGAACAGCATGTCGATCGAGCGGGAAATGGTGCGGGAGTCTTCCAGCACGTAGCTGATCAGCAGACGGATGGTGTTGCGGAAGTGATCGTCAACAATCTTATCCTCGTGCAGGACGCTCTGCAGCACGGCCTCATCTTCCCTCGCGTATGCGTCGAGCGCACGATGCAGCATGCTGGTGACGTGGGTAGACATGGCGGTGAAGTCCATGCGTGGGGACACTGCGGGGCCACCTTCATAGAAGCGAATGGCCATGCGGGCCATCTTTTCGGCCTCGTCTCCGGCACGCTCAAGGTCACGAATCATCTTGAGAGATGCCACCATGAAGCGCAGATCTGAGGCAGCAGGCTGGCGTTTGGCGATGATGTGGTTGCAGATGTCGTCGATCTCGATTTCAGCGGCATTCACGCGCTTTTCCATCTCGAGGACATCCTTGAGCTCAGCGGTATTGCCCGTGGCGAAACCCACGATGGCGTGCTTGATCATGTCCTCGACATAACCGCCCATCTTGAGGATTTTGGTGCGAACCTCTTCGAGTTCAGCGTCGAACTGAGCGATGGTGTGGCTGGTGGTGTTCATGTGTAGTCCCTTCTGTGCAATAGAAATATGAAGCCTTGATTAAAACTTAGCAGTCTTTTAGGTCGGGGTGATGACAAACCCGACGACCCGACTGATTTCTATTGCGGCGTCAGCCTCTGCACGCCTTCGGCGCTCGCCACCAAAGCCAAAGATGCCCGCTGCCGGGCAAAGATGCCGTTGGTGACCACGCCTGGAATGGCGTTGAGGCGGTCCTCCCACTCGAGTGGGTTGACGAGTTTCAACCCATGTACATCGACCACAGGATGGCCGTTATCGGTAAGCACGCCCGCGCGAAGCACTGGAGCACCCCCTAAAGCCTCTAGCGCCCACATAACCGGTGTGAGTGCCATGGAGATTACCTCGACGGGCAATGGGAAGCGGCCCAGTGTGGCAACGCATTTTGACTGGTCAACAATGCAGATAAATCGCTGCGAGGCACTGGCAACCACTTTCTCGCGGGTGAGCGCAGCTCCCCCGCCCTTGACCATGCACAAACTTGCATCGATCTCGTCTGCCCCATCGACATACAGGGCCAGGGGCTTATCTACTTCAGAGAGCTCGATCACGCGATAGCCATGCCCCTCCAGCCGAATGCGTGTGCGCTCCGAACTGGCTACAGCAGCATGTAAGGGCTTCTTCGCCGCAGCGAGTGCATCAATGAAGCAGTCCACCGTTGACCCTGTGCCCACTCCGAGCACACAACCATCCGGCACCTCGTCCACAGCTGCTGCCGCGACAAGCGCCTTCAATGATGCGGGGTCAAGGTTCATATTCATGATGGAGGGGGACTATACAATCATGCGACCCCATGTGGGGATATTTTTTTAGGGGCGGTCGTGAGCACAAAAAACAAATATGACTGCAGCAAGTGCCCAGGCTACTGCTGCTCTTATCCACGGATTGTCACCAACGAGGCCGACATTGCCCGGCTTGCGTCCCACTTTGGGCTTTCAGAGGCCGCTGCGCAGCGTCGGTTCACTGATCGTTTCGTATGGGAAGACCCAGAAGACCCCATTGATGAGCGCATTCTGAAGCACCAACCCGACCCGATCTACGGCTCGATTTGTCGCTTTTTTGATACGCACGCGCGCCGCTGCACCATCTATGAGGCACGCCCCTCGGTCTGCCGCGAGTACCCCAATGGCAGACGCTGCGGTTACTTTGAGTTTATTGAATTCGAACGCGGACAGCAGGACGACCGCGACTTCATTCCGCTACGAAGAGATATGGGGTGACCGATGGGACTCGAACCCACGACAACCAGAATCACAATCTGGGACTCTACCAACTGAGCTACGGCCACCACGGAACTGCACTCGTAAAACCATCCTCTCTGGGGCGGGCTTGCTGGCCTGCCGGGAGGGAATCGAACCCCCGACCCACAGCTTAGAAGGCTGTTGCTCTATCCGACTGAGCTACCGGCAGTCTCGATCCCACCAAAGTCGATGGTCGGGGTGGAGAGATTCGAACTCCCGACCCTCTGCTCCCAAAGCAGATGCGCTACCAGACTGCGCTACACCCCGAGAGCCACGCAGTATACCTTAGCCGAAGCGACCCGTGATGTAATCCTCGGTCTCTTTCTTCTTGGGCTTGATGAAGATCTCATCAGTCTTGCCGAACTCCACGAGGTCGCCGATATACATGTAGGCCGTGAAGTCGGAGACGCGTGCGGCCTGCTGCATGTTGTGGGTCACAATGGCCACGGTGTAGTCGGCCTTCAGCTCATGCACCAGCTCCTCCACCTTGGCAGTGGAGATTGGGTCCAGCGCCGAGGTGGGCTCGTCCAGAAGGATCACGGAAGGCTTCACGGCAACCGTGCGGGCAATACACAAGCGCTGCTGCTGACCTCCGGAGAGCGAGAGTCCGCTCTGCCCCAGCTTGTCCTTGACCTCACCCCAAATCGCTGCCTTGGCCAGCGCCCACTCGACCCGCTCGTCCATCTCGGCCTTGCTGAGGTTCTCGTAGAGCTTCACACCGAAAGCAATGTTGTCGTAAATCGACATGGGGAATGGGGTCGGCTTCTGGAACACCATGCCAATGCGGGCGCGAAGAAGGTTGAGATCTTGCTTGGCGTCCAGAATGTTCTGGCCGTAGAAGTTGATTTCGCCCTCCGCCCGTTGGCCGGGATACAGGCTATACATGCGGTTCAGGGTCCGCAAGAGTGTGGACTTGCCGCAGCCAGAAGGTCCGATAAAGGCGGTCACCTTGTTTTCAGCGATGTCCAGGTTGATGTTCTTGAGACCCTGGAATTTCCCGTAGAAGAAGTTTAGGTTGCGAACTTCAATTGCGTTGGGAAGCTTCTGTTCAGACTGCGTCATGGAGTGGTTCCTTCTTTTTGGAAGACTCGATTTGGGTTAGACCGCTACTTTTTCGCGGAAGACAACACGGGCAACGATGTTGAGCGTTAGCACTGCGAACGTGATCAAGAGTGCGCCACCCCAGGCTAGTTGCACCCAGTCGTCGTAAGGCGACATTGCAAACTGGAAGATCACCACGGGCAGGTTAGCCATCGGTGCAGTCATATCGGTGGAGAAGAACTGATTATTCAGTGCGGTAAACAAGAGCGGAGCGGTCTCACCACTGACGCGGGCGATGGCGAGCAGAACGCCTGTGATCACGCCAGACTTTGCCGCGCGAAGAACAACTTTGGTTGACACCTTCCATTTCGGAGCACCCAGCGCAGCTGCGGCCTCACGCAGTTGCGCTGGAACGAGCGCCAGCATGTTCTCTGTCGTTCGCAACACCACGGGCACCGCCAAGATGGAGAGTGCAAGCGTTCCCGCCCAGCCAGAAAAGTTACCCACAGTTGATACGGCAATCGCGTAGACAAAGAGCCCCACGACAATGGAGGGGGCTGAAAGCATGATGTCTGTAACGAAGCGTGTGAGCTCACCAAACTTGGACTTGTGACCGTATTCGGCTAGATACACACCTGCCAAGATCCCAATGGGTGTGCTCAGGAGCGTACAGGTGCCCACGAGTAGGAGGCTACCCACAATCGCGTTGGCTAGACCACCACCTGGAGTGCCTGGCGCTGGGGTGATCTGAGTAAACAGGTCCCAGTTAATGGCAGAGAGTCCCTCGTAAAGCAACACGGCAAGGATCCAGAGCAGTGCGGCAAGCCCAATGCCCATTGCGCTCATGGAGAGAAAGAGCCCAACGGAGTTGGAGCGAACACGAGAGCGATAGAGCCCCGACTTAGCGATTTCCTCGGCACGTACAACGGCAGCGGGTTTTGTCATGGTGTTCATTCCTTAAGTCCGGGTGCCCTTGGCTTTTTCCATGCGCTTGAGCATGATCTTGGCGGCTGTGAGCACCAAGAAGGTGATCACAAAGAGGATGAATCCGAGCGCGAAGAGCGCCGACACGTGGAGTTGGCTAGCCGCTTCCGCGAATTCGTTGGCAAGGGTCGAGGCAATGGAGTTGCCTGGAGCGAATAAAGAGGCCGATAGCTTGTGGGCATTGCCAATGACGAAGGTCACCGCCATCGTCTCACCGAGCGCACGCCCCAAGCCCAACATGATCCCGCCAATGACCCCGGTACTGGAATAAGGGAGCACGACCTTGGTCACCACTTCCCAAGTGGTACACCCCAGCCCGTAGGCAGACTCTTTGAGGATGGGGGGAACGATCTCGAATACATCTCGCATCACCGATGCGATGTAGGGCAGCACCATGATCGCGAGAATCAAACCCGCAGTGAGCATGCCCAGGCCGATGTTTGCGCCAGAGAAGAGCACGCCAATTCCGGGGATCTGGCCAAGCGTCGATGCGAGGAGCGGCTGCGCGAACTCCGCGAAGAGCGGCGCAAAAATAAACAGACCGAACATGCCGTAAATGATGGACGGCACACCGGCGAGAAGTTCAACTGCTGTACCGAGCGGCCGGCGAAGCCAGGTCGGGCAAGTCTCGGTCAGAAAAAGGGCAATACCGAAGGCCAAGGGAACGGCAATCACTAGCGCGATCAAGGACGAAACAATCGTTCCGAAAATTGCAATTGCAGCGCCGAATCTGTCGTTAACAACGTCCCACTCAACATTCCAGAGAAACTCTAGGCCAAATTCAGAAAGGCTCGGCCAAGCGCTTACCGCGAGCGAGCCAATAATGCCGAGCAACGCAGCAAGTACGAGGAATGCGAAGAACTGGGTCACCCGCTCAAACAACATGTCCTCAAAACGCTGCCGCTTGGCTACGGCAAGCACAGCGTCGCTCGGCGCATTTGAAGATGTAATTACGCTAGATTGGGTCACCGGTTCACCTATTCACAATCTGAATGAAGGGTTAGAGACGATCGGCGCATCACTGCGCCGATCGTCATCCTTAGCAAGAGCTGAACTTAGTTCTTGATTTGCGACCAGACGTTCTTACGAATGAAGTCGGTTGCAGTAGCAGGCATGGCCACGTAGTCGAGGTCATCTGCCATCTTTCCGCCGTTCTTGAAGGCCCAGTCAAAGAAGGCAAGCGCTTCTTTGGATGCTGCTTTGTTGGTGGGCTCTTTGTACATGACGATGAAAGACGCGGCCGTGATGGGCCAGCTCTCAGCACCAGGCTGGTTCGTCAGAATCAGCGCCATTCCAGGCGCTTTCGCCCACTCTGCGCCAGCGGCTGCTGCAGCAAAGGACTCAGCGCTTGCACGCACATACTTGCCTGCTGCGTTTTGGAGGGATGTGTAGGGAAGCTTGTTCTGCTTGGCGTATGCGTACTCAACATAGCCAATCGAGCCACGGATCTTGGACACGTTGGCTGCAACACCGGCATTGCCTTTACCGCCGACAGAAGCCGCTGCGGGCCACTGAACGGAGGAGCCTGAGCCAACCTTCTCTTTCCAACGGGGGCTCACCTTGGTGAGGTAGTCGGTGAACACCTTGGTCGTGCCTGAGCCATCAGCGCGGTGAGACACGGTGATGGTCTGGTCGGGGAACTTCACGCCAGGATTCAGGGCAGCAATCTTGGGGTCATTCCAGTTCACGATCCAGCCCATGAACATATCGGCAAGCACTTCGCCGTTGAGCTTGATGTCGGACACGCCGGGGAGGTTATAAATAGCAACCACACCGCCCATGATGGCGGGGAACTGGACCATGCCGTCTTTGTCGAGGTCAGCGGCCTTCATGGGGTCATCCGTTGCACCGAAATCGACAGTCTTGGCGCGGATCTGCTTGATGCCACCGGAGGAGCCAATGGACTGATAGTTCAGTGCTTTGCCAGTGGCAGCTTTGTATGCCTCTGCCCACTTGGAGTAGATGGGATAGGGGAAGGAAGCGCCAGCGCCTGTGATGTCGGCAGCAGCTGCAGTCATGGAGAAGGCCAGAGCGGCGCCACCAATCAGCGACGAGATGAGAGTTTTACGCATAAGAGAAGCCTCTTTTGGTTTATCGGTGAAAGGACATATTGACAACGCAAAGCCTTGCGTCACTGGGGAGACTACCGATGGTTTGTGACGCTTCTGTGACAAATCACGGTTGCTAGGCGCGGGGGAGTTGCCCCGCGAGAGACGCTGCGAGCGTCTGAGCCTCCTGGGCGTCCCCCACCTCGACCATAATGCGCAGCAAGGGCTCCGTCCCGGAGGGGCGCACCAGCACCCTACCCCGATCGAGGAGCAGGTCCTGGACCTCCCGAAGCCGGGCCTGAAAGGGCGCGTGGGATTTCCAGTCAAACTGCGGGGGCATCTGGACGTTCACCAGGACCTGGGGGCAGAGCGTGAGGTCGGAAATGATGTCCGCGAGGGGTCGCTGAAGATCCACTACGGCGGCTAACACCTGGAGGGCACTGATGGTGCCATCGCCCGTGGTGTGGCGATCGAGACAGAGAATATGCCCTGAAGACTCCCCCCCGTACTGCCAGCCAGCCTCTTTCAGGAGCTCAAGCACATAACGATCGCCCACGCGGGCACGGCGAAAGTCGATGCCCTGCTCGTTGAGCCGCCTCTCGAGCGACAGGTTGGTCATGAGCGTACCCACAACCCCCCCTAGGTCTGCTCGGCCATGCCGCTTGATGCGGTGACGCACAATGGCGTAGAGCAGCTCGTCTCCGTTATAGATGCGGCCGGTGCGGTCGACCATGACCAGGCGGTCAGCGTCGCCGTCAAGCGCGACGCCATAGTCAGCGCCCTCTGAGAGCACCCGCTGCACCATCGCCTGAGGCGCCGTGGCGCCCACATCCCGATTGATATTGAGCCCATCTGGCTGATGGCCCATGGGGATGACCTCAGCACCCAGCTCGTGAAAGACCGCCCCTGCGACCTGATAGGCCGCACCGTGTGCGGTGTCGACCACCAGCCGAAGACCACGCAGGCTCAAATGGGCTGGAAACGTGCTCTTGCAGAACTCGATATATCGGCCCGCTGCGTCATTCAAACGCCGGGCCTTTCCAAAGGCCTCCGGCGAAGCGCATGCCAGAGTTCCCGCCAGCATGGCCTCAACCTCCTCTTCCCAGGCGTCGGGCAGCTTTTCGCCCTCACCATTGAAAAACTTGATGCCGTTATCTTCGAACGGATTGTGGGAGGCGCTAATGACCACCCCGGCGGAGAGGCGCAGTGTCTTGGCCAAATAGGCAATGGCAGGTGTCGGCATGGGGCCGGCAAGCACCACGTCGGTACCTGAGGCGGCCAATCCAGACTCGAGGGCTGCCTCCAGCATATAGCCCGAAATGCGGGTGTCTTTTCCGATCAACACTGTGGGGCGGGCAAAATGCTGACGAAGCGTAAGGCCCACGGCAAGGCCGAGACGCACCGTGAACTCAGGCGTAATAGGATGCTGGCCAACCCGACCACGAATGCCGTCGGTGCCGAAATAGGTTCTTGCCATAAACGGATTCTAGTCGAGCGAGGGTCAATGCCCTTGAACCGCGCGCAGCACCCGCAGGTAATCGACCGTGGCCTTCACATCGTGGACTCTCACCATAGAGGCCCCACCTGAGGCCGCGACATGCACTGCAGCAAGGCTTGCACCAAGGCGTTCGGCGGGCTGATCTTGGCGCTGGCTCAAAGCCGCGAGCATGCGTTTGCGAGACAAGCCAGCCAAAACAGGCCCGCGGGCCGAGAGATCTGCAAGCCCTCTCAAGAGTGCGAGGTTGTGCTCGGTGGTCTTACCAAACCCAAAGCCTGGGTCTAACCAGATGCGCTCGCTGGGGAGGCCGCGGGCCATGAGCAACGCACGCTGCTGCACAAGATAGTCAAAGACCTCGGTCACGACATCGTCATACTGAGGGTCTGTCTGCATGGTCTGCGGCTCGCCCTGCATGTGCATCACACAGACTGCCCCCCCCCAGGCCACCAGGCGCGGCACCAGATCTTGCATGCGGGGATCGCGAAAACCGGAGACATCATTCACCATGTCGATGCCAATGGAGAGTGCAGCCTCAACCACCTCGGGCCGGCGACTATCGAGCGAGAGCGCCACGCCAAGGGACTGCAGCGCCTCAAGCACCGGCAGCACGCGATCGGCCTCTTGACCAGGGCTGACGGGTGCAGCACCCGGTCGCGTGCTCTCGCCGCCCACATCAATCACATCGACACCTTCATCGCGCATGCGATGCGCAGCCGCAATGGCCTGATCTGTCGTTGCATGAAGCCCGCCATCCGAAAACGAGTCTGGCGTGATGTTGAGGATGCCCATGACAAGTGGGCGATGCGCCGGCATGTGAAAGCGACCCATCTGCAGGGGCCGCAAAGAGAACGGGCCGTCTTCGGGCCCGTTTAGGGTACGGCCTAACGCCATCGTGAGTTAGGCCGGCGCAGCTGCGCTGTCGGGAGCAATGCCTGCACTGCCAGCACCCGCAGACGGCGCACTTCCGCCAGAACCGCTCTGCTTGGGGGGACGAGGCTCACGGCCCTGCATGATGTCGTCGATCTGCTCGGCATCGATGGTTTCCCACTCGAGGAGCGCCTTGGCCATGGCATGCATTTTGTCTTTGTTGTCTTCAATGAGCTTGCGCGCAACGGAGTACTGCTCATCGATGATCTTGCGGATCTCGGAGTCGACCTTCTGCATGGTGGCCTCGGAGATGTTGGTGGTCTTGGTGATGGAGCGACCCAGGAACACCTCGCCCTCATTTTCGGCATAGACCATGGGGCCAAGGCTATCGGTCATGCCATAACGGGTCACCATGTCACGGGCCAGACCCGTCGCACGCTCGAAGTCGTTCGATGCCCCTGTGGTCATTTGATTCATGAAGACTTCTTCGGCGATGCGGCCACCAAAGAGCACGGAGATGGTGCTGAGCATGCGCTCTTTATCCATGCTGTAGCGGTCGCCCTCAGGCAACTGCATGGTGACACCGAGTGCACGCCCACGCGGGATGATGGTGACCTTGTGCACGGGGTCGGTCTTGGGCAGCAGACGGGCAACCAGGGCATGGCCAGACTCGTGATATGCGGTGTTCTTGCGCTCTTCTTCAGGCATGACAATGGAGCGACGCTCAGCCCCCATCAGGATTTTGTCCTTGGCCTTCTCGAAGTCTTCCATTTCAACAAGCCGCCCGTTACGACGCGCTGCAAACAACGCAGCTTCGTTGACCAGGTTGGCGAGATCTGCGCCGGACATGCCGGGTGTGCCGCGTGCCAGGATGTCGCCCTTCACATCGGGGGCGATGGGCACCTTGCGCATGTGTACATTCAGAATTTGCTCGCGCCCGCGCACATCTGGCAGGGGAACAACCACCTGACGGTCAAAGCGACCGGGCCGCAACAAGGCAGGATCGAGCACGTCGGGGCGGTTGGTGGCCGCAATGACGATGATGCCTTGATTGGTTTCAAAGCCATCCATTTCGACCAGCATCTGGTTGAGGGTCTGTTCGCGCTCGTCGTTTCCACCGCCAAGCCCAGCACCACGCTGGCGGCCAACAGCATCGATTTCATCAATAAAGATGATGCAGGGGGCTTGCTTCTTGGCGTTCTCGAACATGTCCCGAACCCGAGCTGCGCCCACACCCACAAACATTTCAACGAAGTCGGAGCCAGAGATGGAGAAAAACGGCACCTTGGCTTCGCCCGCAATGGCCTTTGCAAGCAGGGTCTTACCCGTTCCTGGGGAGCCCACCATGAGGACGCCACGCGGAATTCGGCCGCCTAGCTTTTGGAACTTAGAGGGGTCGCGCAGAAACTCGACAAGTTCGGAGACATCCTCTTTGGCCTCATCACATCCTGCAACGTCAGCAAAGGTAATGTGGTTGTTGTTCTCGTCGAGCATGCGTGCCTTGGATTTACCAAAGGAGAACGCGCCTCCTTTGCCGCCGCCCTGCATTTGACGCATGAAAAACACCCAGACGCCGATGAGCAGCAACATGGGGAACCAAGAGACGAAGATGCTCATGAGCAAGGAGGGCTGCTCTTCGGCCTTGGCCGAGACAGACACGCCGTACTTCATCAGGTCGGAGACCATCCAGAGGTCTTGGGGTGCATTGATGGTGATGGAGCGGTCGTCCGTGGTGAGCGCGCGCACCGTTCTGCCATCGATGACGGCCGTGCGAATACGGCCTTGCTTGGCCTCTTCCATGAACTGGGAATAAGACACCTCGACTCCGCGAGACTGCGTGCCCTCAAACTGTCTAAACAGTGAGAACAGCACCAGGCCGATCACAACCCAGATCGCGATTTTTGACACCATATTGTTCACAAGGCACTCCTTTCCAAGACATCAGGCTACACCAAGCAGCCGTTGACGCCAAAAAACCCAGTTTTGCAGTCGGACATTAGAGTCCGACAAAGGTTCACACCACCCGAAGATCCCTGCCCACCAGAAACAATTCCGACG
This sequence comes from Pseudomonadota bacterium, assembly GCA_046047855.1. Lineage (GTDB taxonomy): Bacteria > Pseudomonadota > Gammaproteobacteria > Burkholderiales > Burkholderiaceae_A > Hahnella. The sequence goes on from JBJOHF010000028.1 coordinate 28,175, forward strand.
ACTCCGCGCGCGAGGCGCCCGGCTTTCTGGTGTGCACTGTCCTAAAAACCCGCTTGAACTCAGCCACCAATTCGGTAAAGCCGCTGCCCTGAAAGGTCTTCACCACCAGGGCCCCCTGTGGCTTGAGGTGCTTTTGCGCAAACTCGAGCGCCAGCTCGCAGACATGCATGACGCGAGCAGCGTCGGCAACTGCCACACCTGACATATTGGGGGCCATATCCGATAAAACAAGGTCTACCTTTTCTCCCTCGAGCATCTGGGAGAGCTCGCGCTCAATCGCCTCCTCGCGAAAATCACCCAGCAGGAATTGGACATCGGCGATAGGGTCCATGGGCAAGAGATCGAGCGCAATAATTCGGCCGTCAATACCCTGCCTACCCTTTGCAGACAGGCGCTCTCTCACCACCTGACTCCAGCTCCCTGGGGTTGAGCCCAGGTCCACGACAGTCATACCGGGCCGCAGCAGCCTATCCTTCTCGTCAATCTCGGTGAGCTTGAATGCGGCACGCGAGCGATAACCCTTGATCTGAGCCTGCTTAACATAGGGATCGGTGAGGTGACGCTGCAGCCAGGCCGCATTGAATTTATTTTTGGCCACTCGGCGCCGCAGGCTTAGAGGTAGTGCACCTCAAGAATTTCCACCTCGCGTGACCCACTTGGCGCGTGCACCGTGGCCACATCGCCAACCGACTTGCCAATGAGGGCCCGGGCAATGGGACTCGAAATGGAGATCTTGTTGAGTTTGAGGTCGGCCTCATCGTCACCCACGATCTTGTACTTGACCTTGTCGCCGGAATCGAGGTCCTCGAGCTCGACTGTGACACCAAAGACCACCCGACCATCGCGTTCGAGGGTGTTGGGATCGATGATTTGGGCCGTGGAGAGTTTGCTCTCGAGCTCGGCAATACGCCCCTCAATGAATCCTTGACGCTCTTTTGCGGCGTCGTACTCAGCGTTCTCGGAGAGATCGCCCTGCGCGCGCGCCTCAGCAATGGCGTTAATCACGCTGGGGCGCTCGACATGTTTGAGATGCGAGAGCTCCTGCTTGAGCGCCTCTGCGCCTTCAATGGTGAGCGGTGTAGACGACATGGGATGGATATCCTTTAGGCCTTGGCCGTGAGAGTGGATTTGTGGAGGCCTTGCAGGTCGTACGCATCGAGGCTGCTGGCCATGATGCGCATGCCCTCAACAGCCGCATGCGCACCTGCCATGGTGGTGTAAGTTGTGACGCGTTGCGCAAGCCCCGTGGTGCGAATCGAACGCGAGTCGGCCATAGCGGTGCGCTTTTCTTCAACCGTGTTGATGATGAAACAGACCTCGCCGTTCTTAATCATGTCCACCACATGAGGACGCCCCTCGGTGACCTTATTGACGACGCGCACCGCCATGCCCTCAGCCTGAATGGCCGCGGCCGTGCCCCGCGTCGCCAAGAGCTTAAAGCCCATATCCAGCAGCATGCGGGCTACGGGGATCATGGCTGGCTTATCGCTATTTTTGACGCTGATGAAGGCCACGCCGCCCTGCGCTGGATCGGGCAGTCGAATGCCCGCACCAATCTGCGACTTCACAAAGGCCTCGGTGAAGGTTGGCGCGACACCCATAACCTCACCAGTGGACTTCATCTCGGGGCCGAGGATGGTGTCTACGCCTGGGAACTTCACGAAGGGGAAGACCGCCTCTTTCACTGAGTAGTAGTCAGGCACAACCTCACCGGTGTAGCCCTGCTCTTCGAAGGACTTGCCTAGCATGGCGCGCGCTGCAATTTTGGCCAACGGCTGACCGACCGCCTTCGAGACAAACGGGACCGTGCGCGAGGCGCGGGGGTTCACCTCTAACACATAGACGGTGCCCTTCTGAATGGCGAACTGCACATTCATGAGGCCAATGACATTCAGTGCACGAGACATGAGAATGGTCTGGCGCTTGAGTTCTTCGATGAGATCGGCCGGCAACGAGTGCGGCGGCAGGCTACAGGCTGAGTCGCCTGAGTGAACACCCGCCTGCTCGATATGCTCCATGACCCCGCCAATGAGCACTTGCTTGCCATCGGAGAGGCTGTCGACATCGACCTCAATCGCATCGTTGAGGAATCGGTCGAGGAGCACCGGTGAGTCGTTCGAGACCTTCACAGCCTCGCGCATGTAGCGCTCGAGATCGCGCTGCTCGTGCACGATTTCCATGGCTCGGCCGCCCAGTACATAGCTTGGCCGGACCACGAGCGGGTAGCCAATCTCTTGGGCGAGGCGCATCGCCTCCTCTTCGTTACGGGCCGTGCGGTTGGGCGGCTGCAAGAGTTCAAGCTTGTGCAGCAGCTTCTGGAACCGCTCACGATCTTCGGCGATATCGATCGATTCGGGCGAGGTGCCCACAATGGGCACACCTGCTGCCTCGAGTGCCTTAGCGAGCTTGAGCGGCGTCTGCCCACCGTACTGAACGATGACGCCAACGGGCTTTTCAATGTCGACAATCTCGAGCACGTCCTCGAGCGTGAGGGGCTCGAAATAGAGACGATCGGAGGTGTCATAGTCGGTTGAGACCGTCTCGGGGTTGCAGTTGACCATGATGGTCTCAAAGCCATCATCGCGGAGTGCCTGTGCAGCGTGTACGCAGCAGTAATCGAACTCAATGCCCTGACCAATGCGGTTGGGCCCGCCACCCAGGACCATCACCTTCTTTCGGTCGGTGGGCCGCGCCTCGCAATGCCGCTCATAGGTGGAATAAAAATAAGAGGTCGTCGTATCGAATTCAGCGGCGCAGGTATCCACGCGTTTGTAGACGGGACGCACACCTGCCGCATGGCGGGCCTTGCGCACCTCACCCTCTGTGGTGTCGAGCAGATAGGCCAGGCGACGATCGGAGAATCCCTTGCGCTTGAGCGCAAACATGAGTTCCGCATCGAGGTCGGCCAGGGTGCGTTTCTCGAGCGCAAGTTCGAGGTCGACGATCTCTTTGATCTGAACCAGAAACCAGGGGTCGATCTTGGTCAGGCCATGGACTTCCTCAACCGAGAAGCCTTGTGCAAATGCATCGCCCACAAACCAGATGCGCTCGGGGCCGGGTTCGCCCAATTCTTCCTCAATACGCTCACGGTCGATCGTCTTCTGATTCAGGCCATCAACACCCACCTCCAGACCGCGCAATGCCTTCTGAAAGCTCTCTTGGAAGGTTCGCCCAATGGCCATGACCTCGCCCACCGATTTCATTTGGGTGGTGAGATGACTGTCTGCCAAGGGGAACTTCTCAAAGGCGAACCGAGGCACCTTGGTCACGACATAGTCGATGCTGGGCTCGAACGATGCGGGCGTGGCGCCACCGGTAATCTCGTTTCGCAATTCGTCTAGGGTGTAACCGACAGCCAGCTTGGCCGCCACTTTGGCAATTGGGAAGCCAGTGGCCTTTGAGGCCAGGGCGGATGAGCGAGAAACCCGAGGATTCATCTCGATCACGATGAGGCGACCATTGTCGGGATTCACAGCGAACTGAACATTGGAGCCGCCTGTGTCGACGCCGATCTCTCGCAGAATGGCAATGCTGGCATTGCGCATGACCTGATATTCCTTGTCGGTCAGGGTCTGCGCCGGGGCGACGGTAATGGAGTCTCCCGTATGAATGCCCATGGGGTCGAGGTTCTCAATCGAGCAGACAATGATGCAGTTGTCTGCGCTGTCGCGGACAACCTCCATTTCGTACTCTTTCCAGCCAATGAGCGACTCTTCAATGAGCAGTTCGTTAGTGGGCGAGGCCTCGATGCCTCGTTTACAGATGGTTTCGAACTCTTCCGCGTTGTAGGCAATGCCACCACCGGTGCCCCCCAGGGTGAAGCTGGGCCGGATGACCATGGGGAAGCCCGCGCTGTTGGTGGCCTCCGCAATGCGGCGCTGAACCTGCCACGCCTCGTCCATGCTGTGCGCAATGCCCGATAGCGCTGAATCGAGGCCAATCTTGGTCATCGCCTGCTTGAACTTCTGACGGTCTTCAGCCTTCTCGATGGCCTCTTCCCGCGCACCGATGAGCTCCACGCCGAACTTCTCTAGAACGCCATGCTTGGCGAGCTCGAGGGCGCAGTTGAGGGCGGTCTGCCCCCCCATCGTGGGCAGAAGCGCGTCTGGGCGCTCTTTCTCGATGATGTGGCCAACCATCTGCCAGGTAATGGGCTCGATGTAGGTGGCATCGGCCGTGCCAGGGTCCGTCATGATGGTGGCCGGATTGCTATTGACCAAAATGACGCGGTAGCCTTCGTCCTTGAGGGCCTTACAGGCCTGGGCGCCCGAATAGTCGAACTCACATGCCTGCCCAATAACGATGGGGCCTGCGCCGATGATCAGAATGCTTTTTATATCGGTGCGCTTAGGCATGACGGGTCCTCATGGACTCAAAGAACTGCTCAAACAGGGGAAGAATATCGTGCGGTCCGGGACTGGCCTCGGGGTGCCCTTGAAAACAAAAGGCCGGCGCCTGAGTGTGGCGCAGACCCTGGATAGACCCATCGAAGAGCGAAACATGGGTCACTTCAAGGTGGCTGGGCAGGCTGTTGGCATCCACGGCGAAACCGTGGTTCTGGGCGGTGATGTAGACACGCTTGGTGCGAAGGTCTTGAACGGGGTGATTGCCGCCATGGTGGCCAAACTTCATCTTGAGCGTCTTGGCGCCCGCCGCGAGCGCCATGATCTGGTGCCCCAGACAAATACCAAACAGAGGGACCTGGGCCTGCATCGCACTGCGAGCAACGGTGATGGCGTAGTCGCAAGGCTCGGGATCGCCAGGGCCGTTCGAGAGAAAGAGGCCATCAGGCTTGAGGGCCATGGCGTCCTCGAACGAGGTCTTTGCAGGGACCACTGTTACGCGACACCCACCGGCCACCAAGAGCCGAAGGATGTTGCGCTTGACGCCGAAGTCGAAAGCGACCACGTGGCATGTCGACGCCGGGGCGGGAAGATGGCCCTGCCCAAGGCTCCATATGCTCTGCGTCCACGCATAGGACTGAGAAGTGCTGACCTTTTGGGCCAGATCTTGGCCTACGAGGCTGGGGCAACTGCGCGCCGCTGCGAGCGCACGGGCACGTAGGCTCTCGAGATCTTCGGTTGGCGTGTTCGAAGCCAGGATGGCTCCGGGCTGAGCGCCATGATCGCGCAGGTGACGGGTAAGGGCTCGGGTATCGACGCCACTGATGGCCACAATCCCACGGGCCTGAAGCGCCTGCTGGAGCGTCTCCGCAGAACGAAAGTTAGAGGCAATCGGCGAGACATCGCGAATAACCAGACCCGCAGCCTGGATGCCACCAGACTCATCATCTTCGGGCGTCCAGCCCGTATTTCCAATGTGGGGATAGGTCAGCGTGACAATCTGCTGGCAATAGCTCGGGTCGGTCAGAATTTCCTGATAACCCGTTAATGCGGTGTTAAAGACGACCTCACCCTGTGTCTGGCCAGCCGCACCGATGGACTCTCCTTCAAAAAGGGTGCCGTCGGCGAGGGCAAGAACAGCAGGGAGGCGCGAAACTGGGGGCAAAACACTGGGGCTGGCTGAGTCGGCATGCGCCGAGGCCAGCAGCTGACTGAGCTGCAACGCGGGACTCCTTGACGATTTTGTGAATTATAAAGGAGGCCCCGCAAAGAAGATCGCCGTCGTCACTGCAAAGCCCACGGTCCAGCACAACGTGCGTGCCAGATGCCAATCCGCGACGTAACACACGATATAGGCCACCCTCGCCAGCACCACATAAACGGTGAGGTTCTCAAGCCCGTCAAGATTGGCCTGGGTGGCGGTAGCCACCACCATGGCAGCCGTGAAGTAGGCAAAAGCCTCCCAGCTGTTCTGCTGGGCTGCCACAGCCCGCTTGCGATAACCCTCTTGCGCCGCAAGCCATTCACGCGGGTTGCGGTTGTCGTAGCTTCGCGCACCCGCTTTTGATATGCCTGCACAGACAATGGGTAGGATGCCCATGATCATCAGACACCAGTGGACTAGATCCATGACGGTCTCCTTGACGTGTTGCTATTCAATCGGCCTGCGGTCTCGAACAGCCTGGGCAATGGTGCCCAGGTCCACGTACTCCAACTCCCCACCCACCGGGACACCGCGGGCAAGCCGGCTCACACGCTTCTGGGCGCCCCAGTCCTGTGAGGCCAGAAGCGTCTCAATCGCATGCGCGGTCGCCTCGCCCTCCGGCGTGAAATTGGTGGCAACCAAGACCTCCTGGACCCGAGGGTCGGATGCGCGCTGGATCAGTCGCTCGAGGTGAATGTCTCGCGGGCCCACACCGTCCAGGGGTGAGAGCCGTCCCATGAGGACAAAGTAATGGCCTCGAAAGCTCTGGGTCTGCTCGAGCACCATCAGGTCGGCCGGCGTTTCGACGACACAGAGCACGCTGGGGTCGCGGTCATCGCTCGAACAGAGCGCGCAGATGGGCTGATCGGTGAAGGTATTGCATTGACTGCAATGGCCGATGGTCTCAAGCGCCTGCAAAAGACTTCGTCCGAGCAATTCCGCCCCAGGCCGATCGTGCTGCAGCACATGCAGAGCCATGCGCTGTGCCGTTTTGGGCCCAACACCTGGGAGCCTCGCAAAGGCATCAGCCAACGCAAGGAGCGCGGGCGGAGAGGCTGTGAGTGCGCGTTCAGCCAAAGGGAATGGACGCCTGAAGCTTAAAACTTAAAGCCGGGGGGAAGGGGCATGCCCGCAGTGGCAGCAGACATCCGAGCATTACTCTCCTGCTCAACCCGCTGAGATGCATCGTTGACCGCCGCAATAATGAGGTCCTGCAAGGTTTCGCGATCGTCTGGGTCTGTCGTCATGAGGCTCGGGTCGATGCTGACCGACTTGAGCTCGTGCTTACCGGTAACCTGGACCTTCACCAGACCAGAGCCCGCCTGGCCCTCGACCACCATCTCGGCGAGCGCGTCTTGCGCCTTCTTGATTTTCTCCTGTACCTGCTGGGCCTGACGCATCAGACCAGCGAGTTGTCCTTTCATCATGATGGAGCTCCTTATGCTTGAGGGGGGGTATTGGAGTCAGGCCCTGTCCATTTAACGGAGCCCGGAATAAGCGTGGCATCGAAGGCCTCAATGAAGGCCTGCACAACAGGGGACTGGGCCACAGCCTGCTCGGCCTTGGACTGCCGCTCGGCGGCTACGGCGGCATCTTGGATGGCCGCGGTGGGCGCCTCTGCTGCTCTGACCTCGACCCGCAGGCGGATGGCCTGACCCAATAGATCGGAGAGCGCCGCTTGAACCCGCTCGATCAGTTCTGCGTCGGCAAGCGCGGCAATGGGTACAGCCGCCGTGATGGTGCGTCCCTGGCTAGGATCGCAGCTTAACAAGGCAGACTGCTGGGCAAATTGACGCGCAAGCCCTGTCAGCCTCAGCCGCTTCATGAGATCGGGCCAAGCCTCAGCCGTGACCGAAGCGAGTGGAATTGCAGAGGTGGACTCCGAGGGCGCTCGGAATGGGGCAGCAGCAGGCTTTGTCGCTGGACGCGATGCAGGGGCGCCCTCTGGCGTAAACGCAGCAATGCGCAGAATGGTCATCTGTAAGCCCGTCTGCTCATCGGGAGCGAGCACCAGATCGCGGCGGCCCAATGTGGCAATTTGATAGGCGAGCTGCGCATCTTCGTCGCTCAGTGCTTGGGAGAGTGCCAACAGCTCTGGCTCGGGCGGTGCACTCGGGTCTTGGCCCAGCACGCCCAACACGATGCGCTCATGGTAGAGCCTGGCCAAATCGTCGAGCACGGCATCGGCCGATGCGCCGGAGGCCATGAGCGCCTCGGCAGCCGTGATGGCATCGGCAGGACGCCCCTGAGCGAGCGCCAGCGCAAGCGCCAGAAGCGCCTCACGACCCACCAAGCCCAACATCTGTTCGACTGCCTGTGTGGTGACGGACCCGCCCCCATGCGCGATGGCCTGATCGGTCAGGGAGAGCGCATCGCGCACGCTGCCACGCGCAGCCCGCGCGAGGGCTTCAATGGCCATGGGCTCGAACACCACACCCTCTTGTCCCAGCACAAATGCAAGATGCGCCGCGAGCGCATCGCGTCTGAGATTTTTGAGCCCGAACTGCAGGCAGCGCGAGAGGACGGTAACGGGAATTTTCTGCGGGTCTGTTGTGGCGAGCACAAAGAGCACACGCTCCGGGGGCTCCTCCAGGGTCTTGAGCATGGCGTTAAACGCATGGCCCGAGAGCATATGCACCTCGTCGATGACGATGACTTTGGTGCGGCCAGAGGTGGGCGAAAAACGTGACTGCTCCAGCACCTCCTGAATATCGTTTACGCCGCGATTGGAGGCGGCGTCGACCTCGAGGTAGTCTACAAACCGACCCCGATCAACCTCTTGGCAGATCGCGCATTGCCCGCAGGGCTCCTCGGTTACGCCGGTCTCGCAGTTCAGCGCCTTGGCCAGAATGCGGGCAATGGTGGTCTTGCCGACGCCGCGAGCACCCGTTAGCAAGTAGGCATGATGCATGCGCCCTGTGCGCAAGGCGTGCTGAAGGGCCTTGACCACAGCGTCTTGACCGACCACCGACCCAAACTGTCTTGGCCGATACTTGCGCGCCAGAACCACAGGGCTCAGGCTCTGGGTCGGGGGTGCGAGGTCGTCAAAGAGGAGATTGGACATAGATCGGCCATGTGGAAGAGGGGGCGAGCCGGACCCCCGGCACTTGCAAGGCTCCGCTGTGGCTGCTTCGTTCCCGACCTGACCAGGTTCACGAACTCACAATGCGGGGCGGCCCGCCGATTGGCAGTGTACCAAGCCCTGCCCCTCAAGACGCCAGATCTCTCCGAGCGACGTCAGGATTAAGGCCTCGACCGCACGCGTGGGGAAATGGTGATGCATGAGAGATGCATAGGCCAGGAGCTGTTGGGTGTAATCGTGCACCTCACTCTCGAGCAATGACCATTTCCAGTCGATGACCCGAACCGATTGCTCGGGCTGCACCCAAACCCAGTCCGGGCGCAGGACCTGGCCCTCAGGCGTGAGCCACTCACGCTCGATGAGTAACTCGCCCGCTACCACGGGCATGGATCCCTTGATGGGCAGCCCCATGAGCGCGCGCATGGCGGGGTCTTGAAGTTGGCGTTGAACCCGACTCAGGACCTCGGCCTGCTCGTCGAATGTGAGCGCGAACTGGGACAGGAGCTGGCACCAAACGGGCTGTCGTGCAAGCGCTTGAGCACTGGAATCGTGATCGTGATCCAGAAGCCTCCAGGCCTCCATCAAGGCATGAAACGCGCGACCTTGGCGTTGGACCAAAGACTCAGGGAACAACATGCGTTCCCCCTTCTGTGGGATCCCATAAAGGCGTTTGGGCCGCCACCAGGGGGTACCACTGCCCATCGCCCTCGACCCCACTGACAGCAAAATAACGCCGCGCCCGGGTGATCGCGACATACAGCAGATTGGCGTTCTCAGACTGAGATTCCAAGCGCTGCTCCTCAAGCCGAGCCAGTTGCTGAGGACTCAGCAGATCGCGCGAGAGCCAAGCATCGAGCGAAACAACGCGATCGCGTGCCTGCGACCAGCCAGAAATCCAGCGCAAGGCGCCCTCCGTTCGACTGCCCGCCGCAGCGCATGCCAGAACGACCAACTCGGACTCAAGCCCCTTGGCCGCATGCAATGACTGCAGAGTGACTGCATTCCACTGCTCTGCGGGAACCCCCAGGGCTGGCTGCTCATCTTGCGTGCCGCTGCGTCTGTCCTCGAGGTCGTGCACAAAGCGGCTGAGGCTGGGTTGTCTCCCCCCCTCCCACTGCAGGCTAAACGCGAGAAAGGCCTGAAGATTGGCTTGAGCCTGAGCGGCCTCGACCGCTGGCAACCGTCGCAAGAGGGTTTGCTCAAGGCCGGATTGCGCGACCGCTCGACTGAGAAAATCGTGGGTGGGCAGGACCCTTGCGAGATTGGCCCACTCCAGCATGCGCTCGCGCATCGTGACCCAAGCACCAGAAAGCATTGAGGCCGCTCCTGGCGACACGAGGTAATCGAGCCCGCTCAAGCCAATCCGCCGGGCGGCTGTGAGCACCATGGGAAGATCCTGGGGCGCACACTCAAAGAGCGGTGAACAGGCGACATGCGCGAAATCCTGATCGGAGAATGGGTAGGCCATCAGCCTGCAAAGAGCAAGCAGATCAAGCACGATCGGATCCTCGAGCAGCCCACCTGATCGATCGCTCACAAATGGAATGGATGCATCTGCAAGCGCTCGCTCGATCGCGTGCAGGTGGGTTCGCGCGCGCACCAGCACCCGCATCTCCGACCATTCCAAGCAAGGCCCCTGC
>JBJOHF010000029.1:0-3669 GCA_046047855.1 Pseudomonadota bacterium
TGGGCACCAATCTGTGGCACCACCATCTGCTGGTATAGGCCCCATAGCATCCCGCCTAACGCGGCCAGGGCGGAGCCTGCAGCAAACACCAAAACGAAAACCCGGCGAATGGGGTAGCCCAACGCACGAATCATCTCTCGGTCTTCGACACCGGCGCGAATGACCAGACCAATCTTGGTCTGGCTCAACACGAGAGACAGCAGCAGAAATACCAACAGCCCAACCGCAACGACAAGCAGGCGGAAGGTCTCAACCACGACATCGCCAATCACCACACTCCCCTGGAGCCAGGCGGGCAAGAGCAACGGCTGCTGCACAGACCCCCAGATCATCTTGATGAGTTCCTCGCCCACAATGAGACCGCCCACTGTGACCAGAATCTGTGAGAGATGCAGCCCGTAGACAGGCCGCAGCAGCAGCCGCTCAAAAACCACACCCCCCAAGGCGCCGGCCGTCATCGCCGCTACGCCAGCCCAGAGAAAGAGGCCAGGGCTCGCGAGATCGGGGCTTGCGCCCCCCGCCGTCATTACCGCAAGTGCCACATAGGCCCCAAGGGCCATAAAAAGGCCATGCCCAAAGTTCAGAATGTCCATGAGCCCGAACACGAGGGTGAGCCCAGAAGCGGCCATGAAATAAATCATGCCCATGGCCAGGCCAGAGATGAGCAAGGTCAGAAACGTGGAGAGATCCATCTAGAGCGCCAATCCGAGTAATGCGTCTTGCAGGGCCGCATTCTGCGTCAGCGCTTGCATGGGGCCCTCATGCGCAATCCGCCCGCCTTCCATGACCACCACGCGCTGCGAGAGCTGTGCAGCAAACGAGAGATTCTGCTCAACGAAGAGCAGCGCCGTTCCCTCGGCCTGAATATCGCGAAATGCCTGTGCCATGCTCTCTACAATCGCGGGCGCAAGGCCCTTGGTGGGCTCATCCACAATCAGCAACGCCTTGGGCTCAATGAGTGCACGCGCAACCGCCACCATCTGCTTTTGCCCCCCTGAGAGACTGCCCGCAGGCGTCTTCCAGAAATTCTTGAGCGCAGGCATGGCATTGAAGATGCGCGCCATACGGTCTGAGTCGAAGAGCTGAGCGCGTCTGGTTGAGCGTGCCGCCAACAATAAATTCTCCTCCACGGTGAGGCTTGCGAAGATGCCCATGTTCTCAGGCACATAGCCAATACCGAGCTGGGCAATCTGCTCCGTGGGCAGGCCACCAATGGACTGGCCCTTGAATTCAATCTGACCCCGACCACAGGGCCATAGGCCCATGATGGTTCGCAAGGTCGTAGTCTTGCCGACGCCATTCCTGCCGAGTATGACCAAGGTCTCACCGGCGGCCAGGCAGAAACTCACACCATGGAGGATGTGATACGGGCCGATGAAGGTCTCGACTTGTTCTAAGCGCAAGAGGGGATTCATGCCGCGCTCTGCCCCAAATACGCCTCGCGCACGACAGGCAAAGACATGACCTCTGCAGGCACCCCCTCGGCAATGCGCTCGCCGTTATGCATCACCATGACTCGATCGGCCAGGGCCTTCACCACGTCCATCTTGTGCTCGACCAGCAGCACACAGGCCTTAGGATCTTGCTTGATCTGCGCGATGAGATCGAGAATGACGGGCGCCTCACGTGCGTTCATGCCGGCGGTTGGCTCATCGAACAGAAACACCTTCGGTCGCATGGCCAACAAGACCCCCACTTCGAGCTTGCGCTGGTCTCCGTGAGAGAGGGTGTAAGCCAACTGGTAGAGCTGGGGTGTCAGTGAGAGTCGCTCAGCAATCGCAACCGACTCATCGCGAAGATCTTGGTGATCAGACCAGATCGACCAGAGGCGACGCCCTCGGCGATGGCTCCCGTCACGCGTTGCCTGAACGGCCAGTCGAATATTCTCAAACACCGTAAGGCGGGGAAAGAGTTGTGTCAGCTGAAACGCCCGTCCCAATCCTTCACAAGCCCGTCGGTGCGCCGGCCAGGCCGTGATGGGCTTGCCCTCGAACCAGATCTCGCCCTCACTGGGCTTAAGCTGACCAGACAGGAGATTGAAGAAGGTGGTCTTACCCGCGCCGTTGGGCCCCACAATGGCGGTGAGCAGGCCAGGGGTGAACACGGCGTCAACCCCGCGAACAGCCCAGTGCGCGCCAAAGCAGATCCCCAGCCCTTTGGACTCCAACATCAACGACTGCCCTGCTACTTCTGGTTGCGAATGGGCAGGGTCATTTCAGCGGGCTTGATCTCTCGAACCAGCTCAGGAATGGCCCATGGCAGCTTGTCATCTACCTTGATCTTAAAGTGATACATGCTTTGCAGCGCCTGGTGGTCTTCAGAACGGAAGGTCATCTCACCCTTGGGCGTCTGAAACTTCATGCCCTTCATGGTCTTAATAAGGGTCTCAGTATCGGTATTGCCATTGGTGGCCTTGAGCGCGGTAACGACGGCCATCGCTGCGGAAAATCCACCAGCGGTAAAGAAGTCCGGCGGCGACTTGAACTGCTTCTGATGTTCAGCCACGAGGGCATCGTTCACGGGGTTCTTCGGGATCGCGTAGTAGTAGTAGGTGGCCCCCTCCATGCCCGGATAGGGCTTATAGAGCGCCAGGGCAGGAAGAATGTTGCCTCCGGTCGCCAGCTCAATGCCTGCGGCCTTGAGCGGGTCGCCGACCTTGAAAGGATTCCCCGCGCCTGCCCAGAGCACCCAGACGACCTTACGGCCGGGTTGCCCTTTCAATTTGGCAATCAGCCGCTGGGCTGCCGCAGTGAAGTCTGTGGTGGCGGCAGGCAGAAACTCCTCATGCACCAGCTTGGACTTGGTGAGGGCGGCCTTGAAGGCTTTCACACCGTCACGACCAAAGGCACTGTCTTGCGCAAGTGTGGCCACAGAGAGTCCCGGCGCATCGAGTGCAATCGCATTTGAAATGGCATCCTGCGTACTGTTGCGCCCGGTTCGAAAAATATATCGATTCCAGGCCGCTCCGGTAATGGAGTCAGCCACTGCGGGCTCTACGATGAGCAGCTTCTTGTACTCCTCTGCAACGGGCAGCATCGCGAGCGTCACCCCGCTAGAGGTGGCACCTACAGCCAAGTCGGCCTTGTCGTCTTCATAGGCTGCAGCGAGCTGTGACTTACCCAAGTCCGGCTTGCCCTTGCTGTCTCGTTCGATGACAACAATCTTCTTGCCCGCCACGGTCATGGTGCCACCGGTGGCATACCGCAGCCCCATCATGAAGCCGGTCTGGGTCTGGGTTGCATAGGCCTCAAGCGGCCCGGTTTTGTCATACACGTGGGCAATGCGAATCTCTTGTGAGGCCAACACCGTCGACGCCAACAGGGCGAACCCTGTCAGCATCGACGCGCCTAGCGCGCGTCGAATGCTCATGCTGACTGACTCCTTACCTTAGAACCGCTGCTCGAGGCTGACCGACACCGTGCGAGGCGCACCGTAGAAGGCTGTGATCGAACCCTCGTTTCCAAGGGTCGGGAAGTAGTATCCCGCAACCTTATAACGCTCGTCTGACAGGTTCTTGCCGTGCAAGCCCACACGGGTCTTGCGATCGTTGCTGGTCCAGACCACCCCCAAATCCCACAGCGAGTATGCATCTTGGTCAAGCTCAGGGGCCGGGGTCTCAAACTGGTAGGTTTTGCTCTTGTAAGAGAGGCTATTAATGAACGACAGCGT
>JBJOHF010000030.1:0-47585 GCA_046047855.1 Pseudomonadota bacterium
CTTGAAGGTTTTGTCCTTCGGTGCGCATGCCCATGCGCCCGCGCAGGCGCGCCAGCATGCACTGCTCTTTGCGGTTGGCGCCGTGCTCAGCATGCTGGCGCTCGCGGGCCTATTGCTGGTCCTACGGGCCGCGGGAGAGGCCATCGGCTGGGGATTTCAACTACAGAACCCTTGGGTCATTGCATTCTTAGCCTTGCTCTTCGTTGCAATTGCAACCAATTTATTGGGCGCATTCGAGTTCGGAACCTCGCTCACGCGGCTCGGCGCGCTTGACCGCGGTGAGGGGCCTTGGGGGGCGCTGGGCTCTGGGGCATTGGCGGTGGTTGTGGCTTCACCCTGCACGGCACCTTTTATGGGCAGTGCGATCGGGTTCACTGCGACTGCAGGGGCACTCGAGACGCTCCTCGTGTTTGCCGTACTTGCGCTCGGCCTTGCTGCTCCGGTCTCCCTGCTCATGCTCTGGCCAGCAGCCCTGCGCTGGATCCCCAAACCCGGTGAGTGGATGGTCCGCTTTAGGCAACTGCTCGCCTTCCCCATGCTGGCCACGGCCGCTTGGCTGGCCTGGGTGTTAGCAGAGCTCGACGGCCTTACAGCATTGCTTCAGGTGCTCATGGCGATGGTGCTGTTGGCACTCTCGCTCTGGGCAGTGGGCGCCGGGGGGCGCTGGCGTGTCGTGACCCTGATGGGGTTTGTTGCGATTGCCCTGCTCTTTGTACTGCGCCCGCTCCAGGTGTCGATGGCCTCTGACGACTCGGCACCGGTGAGCCGTGTTACTGCTGCAGCTGATGAGGTGCAGTGGCAGCCTTGGGCACCCGGATTGCCTCAGTCGCTCGCAGCTGCAGGTCAGGTGGTGTTTGTCGATTTCACTGCTGCCTGGTGTATCAGCTGTCAGGCGAACAAGGCGCGTGTGCTTCGCACCGATCCCGTTGCCGGCGCACTGGCACAGGCCGATGTCGTTGCTCTGGTGGCAGACTGGACCCGACAGGACCCAGCGATTACTCAGGCGCTACGCGAGCAGGGCAGAAATGGTGTGCCCATGTACTTGGTCTACCCGAAGGGAGGGGGAGCACCGCATATGCTCTCGGAGTGGCTCTCCTCCGATGAGGTGATGGCCGCGCTCAAAAAGGCAGGAATGGGGACGTCGAAGCCTTAGGCTTCTGTCCCGGAGGTCAGTACCCCCCGCTCGCGCGGGCGTTTGTGAGGGCAGGCCTCTTTTGCGCAGTGGCCGTATAGAGAGAGTGCATGCTCTTGCAACCGAAAGCCCTTCGCTGCGGCAATCTGGTGCTGACGCTCCTCAATGCCTTCGTCAAAGAATTCCTCGACCCGACCGCAATCGAGGCATACGAGGTGGTCGTGGTGACTCCCCTCGTTGAGCTCAAACACGGACTTGCCAGACTCAAAGTTGGACCGCAGCAATATGCCGGCCTGCTCAAACTGGGTGAGCACGCGGTAGACCGTTGCAAGGCCAATGTCGAGTCCGTCGGTGAGCAGCATTTTGTATACATCTTCTGCACTGAGGTGCCGCATCTTGGACTGCTCAAAGAGGGCCAGCACCTTTAGCCTCGGAACCGTGACTTTGAGCCCCGTGCTCTTGATGTCTGCCGCAAGGGTGTCATCGATCTTCATGCCGTCTATCATACGGGTGTATCGCATGACACCAATACTCCATTTCCTGATTGGCTCTATGAACCTCTCTCTGTATCGAATGGCACCTCTGTGCCTTACCCTGCTCCTGGTCCCCGGCTGCTCCTCCCTTCCAACGATGGGTCAGGGTTTTTGGAAGGAGCCGCCGAGCTGGCTGAGCCCATTCAGACCTGAAGTGAGTCAGGGCAATGTCATTACTGCGGAGCAGGCCAATCGGTTAGCCGTGGGCTTGACCAAGGAACAGGTCCGCGCGCTGCTCGGGACTCCACTGCTCATGGATCCGTTTCGCGATAACCGTTGGGACTACGTATTCGACCTTCGGCGAACCGATGGAAGCCGGGAGCGTCGGCGGTTTCAGGTTGAGTTCGAGTCTGGCAAGTTGGCCCGTTGGTCGGGCGATCCGCTGCCACAAACGCCAGTTGAACTCTTGACCCAGAAAGGTGCCACCAAGTGAGTTCGGGCATGAGAATTGCCGTCGCGGGAGCCTCCGGAAAGATGGGGCAGCTGCTCGTCCAGGAGGTCTTCCATCACCCAGAGGTCACGCTTGCTGCAGCCATTGATCAGCCTGGGTCTGACCTTATCGGCCAGGATGCCGGAGCAAGGCTTGGTTTACAAACGGGGGTTCAGGTCACCAGTGATTTGCATGCACTTGGCACGGCCGATGTGCTCATTGACTTCACCCGTCCAGAGGCAACGCTTGCCCATTTGCAGGCCTGTGAGGCGCAGGGACTTGCGCTTGTGTTGGGTACGACTGGACACGACGCGGCAGTCTTAGCCGCCTTGGACCGGTTTGCTCAGTCTCATCGCCTGGTTTTCGCCCCCAATATGAGCGTCGGCGTCAACATCGTGCTCAAGCTATTAGAGGTGGCCGGCGCTGCCTTGGCACAGGGTTACGATATCGAGGTCATTGAAGCGCACCATCGCCAGAAGGTGGACGCGCCATCGGGGACCGCGCTCAAAATGGGTGAGGTGGTTGCACGAGCGGCTGGCAGGGCATGGCCACAGGATGCGGTATACGCCAGGCAAGGCCACACGGGCCCTCGTTCCGACGATGAGGTGGGCTTCTCTGTGATTCGCGGTGGCGACATCGTGGGGGATCACACGGTGCTGTTTGCCGGCATGGGCGAGCGAATTGAAATTACCCATCGGTCTTCATCGCGCGCAACCTATGCGCAGGGGGCCATTCGCGCAGCCCTATTTCTTCAGCACGCAGCGCCCGGCCGCTATGACATGGCTCAGGTGTTAAGACTCAGCAACTCGCGCGCCAACTGAGTCGAGGGCGTTTTCAGACCTTCGTCGCCAAGCATGCGTGCAATCTCGGTGACACGCTCCTCTGTATCCAAGAACGCCACCTGACTGAGTGCAGGCTGCAGGTCTGTATTTTTGGTGACGCGAGCATGATGGTGCGCTCGGGCGGCTACTTGGGGAAGGTGTGTGACCGCGAGAACTTGATGGGATGCGCCCAGTGTGCGCAACAGACGTCCAACCACATGACCCGTATTGCCACCAATGCCTGCATCGACCTCATCGAATAGCAGCGTTGGGCATTCTGTTCCCTCTGCAGCGACAGCGGCAATGGCCAAACCAATGCGCGAGAGCTCACCACCCGAGGCAATGCGGGAGAGCGGCTGGGGATCTGACTGTCCGGCATGTTGAAGTAAGAAAACAACCTCCTCGAAGCCCGATGGACTGGGCTGCTCTCTGGGGATGAGGCTGACATGGAAGCTGCTTCCCTTCATGGAGAGGTCGGCTAACCAGCCTGTTACAGCGGCGCTGAGCGCGGCAGCAGCCTCTCGGCGCCTTTGGGAGAGCTCGGCCCCAATCGTCCTTGCATGCTGATCGGCTGCTTCAAGGGCACGGTGCAGTGACCGGATGTCTGCCGCCTGGTCGAGTGCGTGACGTTCTGCCTCGAGCGCCTCTCGTAGATCAACCAAACCCTCTGGAGGCACTTTGAGCCGACGTCCGAGTCCATGGAGTTCAGATAGCCTTGCCTCCACTGTGGTGAGCCGGTCTGGATCAAGCTCGAGACGATCGGCATAACGCTGCAGGCTTGCAACGGCCTCCTCTAGTTCGATAAGGGCCGATTGCATGCCCTTGGCAGGCGCGCTCAGGCGGTCATCCTTTTCTACTAGGGCATCAATTCGGGCATGAATCTTAGTGAGTCGTGCAAGCAGCGGGTCTTCTGAGTCATCGAGAACAGTGAGCGCTTCTTGCGCGGCTAGGAGCAGCTCTGCGCCGTGGGAGAGCGTTCTCTGTTCTTGTTCGAGTGCCTCCCATTCACCGGGCTGTGGATTTGCAGCAAGCAAAAGATCGATCTGCCATTGCAGGTCTTCACGCCGCTGTTGTTGTTGGTCGGCCATGGTCTGCGCCGATACAAGCGCCTCCTTACATGCGAGCCATGCCTGGTGGGCCTCAGACATGGTGCTGAGCAGTGACAGCAGGCCCGCCTGGCGGTCGAGCAGGGCGCGCTGGGCCCCGGTTCTCAGGAGGTCATGATGCGCATGCTGTCCATGCACGCTCACAAGCCGCTCCCCGAGGGTTTTGAGTTGTGTCGCACTGGCGGGCTGCCCATTAACCCAGGCACGGGACCTTCCGCTGGTCTCTAGGGACCGCTTGAGCAGGACTAGGGGGTCGTCAAGCGATAGCCCCATGTCGTCTGCGGCTTGCTTGAGTGCGTCCATCTGGGCGGGGGACAATTCAAACTCTGCGGTGACTTCCGCTTTGGGCGATCCACTGCGAATGGCGCTGGATTCTGCGCGATCGCCAAGGATGAGCCCAAGGGCATCGAACAGGATGGATTTTCCGGCGCCCGTTTCACCCGTCAGTGCAGAGAAACCCGCCTGCAGGTCAAGGGTGAGTTGGTCGACGGTAACAAAGTCTTTGATGGTGAGGGTGCGAAGCATGTTCTAGGGTTTCTCAGGACGGCTCGCCTCCGCGCGTCGGGAAGTGCGGATCTGGTCGTCCGAGGTAGACCGGGTTGGCGCTCCAGTGGAGCTTACGTCTGAGAACAGAGAAGTAGTCGTGCCCTTTTGGGTGAAGCAGCAAGACCGGGTCGGGAGCGGCTTGGATCACGATTTGGTCACCGTCCTCCAGAGCGGTCATGGCCTGCATGTCGCAATGCAGTTCCGTACCCGCACCGTCGTTGACCAACACCGTCACGATGGCCTCCTGTGGCAGAACCACAGGCCGGCTGGCAAGTGCTTGCGGCGCGACAGGCACCAAAATAGTGCCTTTCAGGCTGGGGTGAAGGATGGAGCCCGATGCGGAAAGTGCATAAGCAGTTGACCCAGTGGGGGTGGAGACAATAAGTCCGTCGGCTCTGAGCGTTTGCATGTAAACGCCGTCGACAAACACCTCGAGCTCGGCCATACGGCTGATGGGCCCACGGCTAATCACAGAGTCATTCAACGCCACGGCAGAGAAAACAGCGGACCAAGGGTCTTGGGCACTGGGGCGACGCATAACGGTGACATGCAGCATCGAGCGGGTCTCGAGATCGCCCTCTCCGCGCAGCAATGGTGGAAGCTCACTCTCGAGTGCCTGAATGTTGAGGTCAGTCATAAACCCCAGTCGCCCCAAGTTGATGCCAATGACAGGCACCTTGAAGGGCGCCATCTGGCGAGCCACGCCGATCATCGTGCCATCACCACCGAGCACCAGGGCAAGGCTTGCACGCTCCGCTAGGGCAAGAAGGGGGTAGAAGGGAAGGTCTGGCGTCTCGACAAGTCCGGCCCCGAGCGCGGCCTCCGCCTCGATCCCAATGTCTGCGTCCGGGCGGGCAGCACGAATGCAGGCCACCACAGACTCAAAGGGTGCTTTCAACCCCGGCGTCTGAGGCCGTCCAAAGACCGCAATGATGGGGCGTTGACCACTCATGCGGGGATTAGATCACAGCATTTCGAAAGGATCCTTAAAATGCAGGCTATGGATGACCGTTCCTCTCGCCTGCTCAAAACCCTCATAGAGCGCTATATCGCAGAGGGTCAGCCTGTGGGGTCACGCGCCTTGTCGAAGTTTTCTGGGCTCGAACTCTCCCCGGCCACCATTCGCAATGTGATGTCAGACCTTGAAGAGCTGGGTCTGGTGGCGAGTCCGCATACGTCGGCGGGGCGGATTCCCACCCCGAAGGGCTATCGGCTTTTCGTAGACTCTTTACTGACTGTTCAGCCGCTTGAGCCCGAGGCCACCCGACTGATGCAGGGGGCCCTCCCTTTCGACGCCCCAAGCCGGGTTATTTCTGCGGCCGCGGCCCTGCTGTCGAATCTCTCGCAGTTCGCTGGGGTCGTGAGTGCACCTCGACGGGATGGCACCTTTCGCCATGCTGAGTTCCTGAGACTCGGTGAGCGCAGGCTGCTGCTCATTCTCGTGACCTCTGAGGGCGAGGTGGTGAACAAAATCATTCAGGTTGAACAAGAGCTTCCCCCTGAGCGGCTGATTGAAGCGGGGAATATGCTCACAGCCCTCTATGCCGGCATGACGCTAGATGAGGTTCGTCTGCGTCTATCCCAGGAGCTGCGCGATCTTCGCGAGGATGTGGCCCACCTGATGCGCAAGGCTGTGGAGGAGGGGTCGGCTGCGCTCTCAGACCCGCGGGATGACATCGTTATTTCCGGTGAACGCCGTCTCATGGATGTCTCTGAGTGGTCGGCGGACGTGAATCGCCTGCGGCACCTCTTCGATGTGTTCGAGCAAAAGACACTGATCTCACGCCTGCTGGATCGTGCTGTTTTAGCCCAGGGTGTCCAGATTTTCATTGGCGGAGACTCGGAGCTAGTGCCCGCAGAAGAGCTCTCGGTCGTGACCGCCCCCTACGAGGTGAACGGAAGGGTCGTTGGAACGCTCGGCGTGATCGGCCCCACGCGAATGGCTTATGATCGCGTCATTCCCATTGTCGACATCACAGCACGTCTGCTCTCTACCGTGCTGTCCTCTCCTCGCAGCCTATGACGCTCCCTTTGCCCGCCTCGGCCGTTCTGGATGAACGGCCCTTCCAACACGGCAGCCGCCTAAAAGTCGGTGTCTTGCTCGTGAACCTTGGAACCCCTGAGGCCCCCACGGCTCCGGCCCTTCGAAAGTATCTCAAGGAGTTTCTCTCCGATCCGCGGGTGGTGGAGATTCCAAAGCTGGTCTGGTGGCCCCTTTTGAACTTCATCATCCTCAATACCCGACCCAAGAAGTCGGCAGCCAAATATGCATCTGTCTGGCTAGAGGAAGGTTCTCCGCTTCGGGTCTATTCCGAGCGCCAACTCCACAAGACGGCGCAAGCTCTAAAGGATGCAGGCTATGACCTCGAGATGGAGCTTGCCATGCGCTATGGTGAGCCGTCGATTTCGCAGGGTATTGAGGCCCTGAAAGCCAGAGGGGTGAATCGCCTGCTGGTGCTGCCGCTCTACCCGCAGTTTTCCGCCAGTACGACCGCCACGGTGTTTGACAAGGTCTACGATGCCTTGGCCGCCATGCGAAGCCCGCCTGCGCTGCGCACCATTCGTCACTATCACGATCATCCCGCCTATATTCATGCGGTGGCGAGTTCTATTCGCCGACATTGGGCGGAAAAGGGGCGTGGCGATCTCTTGCTTATGAGCTTTCATGGCGTGCCCAAGCGCAGCCTGCTCAAGGGCGATCCCTACCATTGTGAGTGCCATAAGACCGGGCGCTTGATTGCAAGTGCCTTGGGTCTTGCTGAATCCGAGTGGCGTCTGTCTTTCCAGTCGCGGTTTGGACCTGCCGAGTGGCTCAAGCCCTATACCGCCGAGCTCTTCGAGCAGCTGCCCCTCGCTGGCGTGAAACGCCTGGACGTGGTCTGTCCGGGGTTTCTCTCTGACTGTCTGGAGACGCTCGAGGAGATTGCGATGGAGGGTAAGGAGGAGTTTCTGGAGGCTGGGGGTACTCAGTACCAGTTCATTCCCTGCCTCAATGACAGCCAAGAGGTTGTCGATCTCCTCAAGGTGCTTATTGAGCAGGAAACGCTGGGTTGGCCAGTTCGTCCAGAGGACGCATCTCAAGCCGCGGACCGTTTGGTTGCAAGAGAGCGGGCGCTTCAGATCGGCGCGAGCGACTAGGGATCGGTCTGCGCTCTAGCGGCGTAGACGCGCCCAGTCAATCGCGTGCGCCTTGTGGGCGTCGAGGAATTCCTGAGTTGCTCGCTCCCAGCTGAATTCACTTGCCCTCGCCAGTGCTCGCGCTTTCGGAATTTGGAGGGCTTCAAGGCATGCCGCTCTGAGGTCCTCAGACAGTACCCCCGCGTCGCTCGATCCAATCACGTCTATCGGTCCTTCGACGGGGTAGGCTGCAACGGGCAGGCCACAGGCCATCGCCTCGACCATGACCAGGCCAAAGGTGTCCGTTCGGCTTGGGAAGACAAAGACATCTGCTGCGCTGTATAGGCTTGCGAGTTCGGTCTGTGTCATGACCCCGAAAAACCGCACTGTGGGGTATCGGCGGCGAAGGCCCTCAAGCGAGGGACCCTCTCCGGCTACCCACTTCTCTCCTGGGAGGTCCAGGTCGAGGAAGGCCTGAATGTTCTTCTCGACGGCCACGCGGCCGACAAACAGGAAGACAGGAGGCTTTTTGTCCTCAACTGGGCGGGGCTCGGATGGCTTGAAGATGGCGTGATTCACGCCTCGAGACCAAAAGCGAACCTGGCGAAAGCCTCTCGCCTCGAGATCGCGAATAATGGCCGGCGTCGGCGCAAGCACGGTCGCGGCCGCATTGTGGAAGTATCGGAACAGCCCGTAGGTGAGACCGAGCGGGACTCGGGAACGCGCGTGGACATACTCCGGAAAACGCGTGTGGTACGCCGTTACAAAGGGAATGCCAGTGCGTCTGCAGAATGCACGCGCGGCCCAACCCAAGGGCCCCTCTGTGGCAATGTGAATCGCATCTGGGCGTGTCTTGAGAATGCGATCACGGATGTAAGCGCCCGGGAAGAGCGCCAGCCGAATCTCAGGGTAGGTCGGGCAAGGAACAGTCTTGAAGTCGAGTGGGGTGATGAGGCTCGTCTGGTGGCCCCAATCCTCTAAAACACGGTTCGTGGCCTGGATGGTTCTCACGACCCCATTGACTTGGGGTTCCCAGGCGTCGGTGACCGTTAGGATGTGCACCGCCGCACAGTAGGCGTCAAAAAAGACAAAGCCATGACATTTAAGTGAAGAAAAGGTTTCAGTGTGCTCTGGGTGGGGGACTTGAAATCTTCTCGATTGCCCCCAACTACGCCTTCAAGCAACTTATTTTTGGAGAAGTCGCATGTCTCAAACCCCCGGAGAACACCCGCCCACGGCGGCTGAGGTGCTGGCCTCACAGGCTGCCTCAACTGCTTCCCCTGAACCAGCGAGCACCCCTGAGTCTGGCTCCGCACCCGAGGCTTCAGTTGAGGCGGAGCACGCTGAGACGATTGCGTCCCTTCAGGCGAAGCTGGCCGAGCGCGAAGACCAACTGATGCGACTGGCTGCTGAGATCGAGAACATGCGTAGACGCCACGCCACTGAGCTCTCAAACGCAAGCAAGTTCGCAATCGAGACGTTCGCAGAGGCGATGCTCCCGGTGGCTGACAGTATGGAAACAGCGTTGAGCTTGCCCGATCAAACGCTCGAGGGCCTTCGCGGTGGTGTAGAGCTCACCCTTAGACAGCTCCAGCAGGCCTTTGAGCGGGGCCGGCTTAAGTCCATAAACCCCGCCGGTGAGAAATTCAATCCGAACCACCATCAGGCTGTATCGATGGTTGATGGAGCCACTGCCCAGCCGCCTGTCGCCAGTGGTCACATAGTGGCGGTCATGCAAAAGGGCTACCTGATCGGAGAGCGCGTGCTTCGCCCAGCATTGGTGGTTGTCGCCCAGTAGGGGGCCAACAGCGACGCAACGTCACGATCGCACGGGGTGTACTTGAAATTGTTCGGTGCAGCCCCCAGCTTTGAACCAACTGCAACGATTTAACAAAGGACAAGCATATGGCAAAGATTATTGGAATTGACCTCGGCACGACGAACTCATGCGTAGCCATTATGGACGCGGGCCAACCCAAGGTCATCGAGAACAGTGAGGGCGCCCGCACCACGCCGTCCATCATCGCTTACATGGAAGACGGCGAGATTTTGGTGGGAGCACCTGCTAAGCGTCAGGCCGTTACAAATCCCCGAAACACGCTGTACGCAGTCAAGCGACTGATCGGTCGAAAGTTCACGGACAAAGAGGTTCAGAAAGACATCGACCTCATGCCTTTCCAAATTGCAAAGGCCGAGAATGGTGATGCATGGGTTGGTGTGCGGGACAAAAAGCTCGCGCCGCCCCAGGTCTCTGCCGAGGTGTTGCGCAAGATGAAGAAGACCGCGGAGGACTACCTCGGGCATGAAGTGACGGAGGCCGTGATCACGGTGCCCGCCTACTTTAATGACGCCCAGCGTCAGGCCACAAAGGATGCTGGCCGGATTGCGGGCCTCGATGTGAAGCGGATCATCAACGAGCCCACGGCAGCCGCATTGGCGTTTGGTCTGGATAAGGCCGATGGACGGGACCGCAAGGTGGCTGTGTATGACCTTGGTGGTGGCACGTTCGATGTCTCCATTATCGAGATTGCCGATGTCGATGGCGAAAAGCAGTTCGAAGTGCTCTCGACCAATGGCGATACGTTCTTGGGGGGCGAGGACTTCGATCAGCGCATCATTGATCACATCATTGATGAGTTCAAGAAGATCAATGGGGTGGACCTCTCGAAGGATCCCATCGCTCTGCAGCGCATTAAGGCAGCTGCTGAACGCGCGAAAATTGAGCTTTCCTCCAGCCAGCAAACAGAGCTCAATGAGCCCTACATTGCAATGGCCAATGGAGCGCCGGTACACCTGACCTTTAAGCTCACCAGGGCCAAGCTCGAGTCCTTGGTCGATGACCTCATCAGCCGCACGATTGAGCCTTGCAAAGTAGCGCTCAAGGATGCGGGGCTCTCTGCAGGTCAAATTGACGACGTCATCCTGGTTGGCGGTATGACCCGCATGCCCAAGGTTCAAGATGCCGTGAAAGCCTTCTTCGGCAAAGAGCCTCGCAAGGATGTGAACCCGGACGAGGCGGTTGCTGTAGGTGCGGCCATTCAAGGTTCGGTGCTATCAGGTGACCGCAAGGATGTGCTGCTGCTCGATGTCACGCCACTCTCCTTGGGCATTGAGACCCTCGGCGGCGTGATGACCAAGATGATTCAGAAGAACACCACCATCCCGACCAAGTTCTCGCAGGTCTTCTCTACGGCCGATGACAACCAGCCCGCGGTCACGATCAAGGTGTATCAGGGCGAGCGTGAATTGGCCAATGCCAACAAGATGCTGGGTGAGTTCAACCTAGAGGGCATTCCGCCCTCGCCGCGTGGCACCCCGCAAATCGAGGTGACCTTTGACATTGATGCAAACGGCATTCTGCATGTCTCCGCAAAGGACAAGGCCACAGGCAAAGAGAACAAGATCACCATCAAGGCGAACTCAGGCCTCTCAGATGATGAGATCAAGAAGATGGTCGCAGACGCGGAGGCCAATGCAGAGTCCGATAAGCAGCGGGTTGAGCTGGTGCAGGCACGAAACGCGGGCGAGGCTATGGTTCACTCCGTGAAGAAGTCGCTTGATGAGCATGGCAGCAAGCTCTCTGCGGACGAGAAGGCCAAGGTGGAGGAGGCCATCAAGGAGCTTGAGGCGGTTCTCTCAGGGGAAGACAAGGATGCGATTGAGACCAAGACCGATAACCTGATGAAGGCCTCTCAGACCTTGGGCGAGAAGGTGTACGCCGAGGCACAGGCTGCCGCGGGTGCAGCAGGGGCAGGCGCAGCAGGTGGCGCATCGGGCTCAGGGTCAGCCAACGCGGGCGCCGAAGACGTTGTCGATGCGGAGTTCAAGGAAGTGAAGCGCGATTAAATGTCCAAGCGCGATTACTACGAGGTATTGGGGGTTGCGAAGAATGCCTCCGACGATGAGCTCAAGAAGGCGTACCGCAAGCTCGCGATGAAGCATCACCCGGACCGAAATCCGGGGGATGCTGCGGCCGAAGAGAAGTTCAAGGAGGCGAAAGAGGCCTACGAGATGCTCACCGACCCCGACAAGCGCGCGGCGTACGATCGCTTCGGGCATGCCGGCGTCGACCCGAATGCTGGAGGAGGCGCCGGAGGGCAAGGCTTTGGTAATTTCTCCGACGCCTTCGGTGACATCTTCGGCGATATTTTTGGGGGTGCCGCGGGCCGTGGCGGTGGTGGCCGCAGCAATGTCTATCGTGGTAGCGACCTTCGCTATTCCATGGAGATCACGCTCGAACAGGCTGCGGCTGGGTTCACCACGGAGATCAAGGTGCCGAGTTGGGAGACCTGCGACACCTGTGATGGAACCGGTGCAAAGCCAGGTACCAAGGCCGAGACTTGTAAGACCTGCGGTGGCCAGGGTCAGGTCCGGATGCAGCAAGGGTTCTTTAGCATTCAACAGACCTGCCCGTCCTGCCGTGGGTCTGGGAAGACCATTCCCAATCCGTGCTCAGCCTGTGATGGTGTTGGCCGTATTCGCAAACAGAAAACGCTCGAGGTCAAGATTCCTGCTGGCATCGATGACGGTATGCGCATTCGCTCCAGTGGCAATGGTGAACCCGGCCTGAATGGCGGACCATCAGGTGACCTCTATGTGGAGGTCTCAATCAAGCCGCATCGCGTTTTTCAGCGAGAGGGTGATGACCTGCATTGCGAGGTCCCCGTGAGTTTTGCGCGTGCGGCGCTGGGAGGCTCCATTGACGTCCCCACACTGAACGGCAAGGCGAGCTTTGATTTGCCTGAGGGGACACAGACTGGCAAGACCTTTCGCTTGCGCGGAAAAGGGATTCGGAATGTCCGCTCCAGCGTTGCGGGTGATCTCTACTGCCATGTGGTGGTCGAAACGCCTGTCAAGCTCAATGATCGGCAGCGCAAGATTCTGGAGGACTTTGAGGCTTCGCTCGAGGAGGGTGGTGATCGCCACAGCCCTCAGAGCAAGAGCTGGATGGAAAAGGTGCGCGACTTCTTTAATTGAAGCCGCGCGGTTCCCGCTGTTCCTACAGTCCCAGCGCGCGCTTGATCTGATCGAGCGCGCTCGGGTCCTCAAGGGTCGTCATGTCGCCAGGGTCCTTGCCTTCAGCTAGAGCCTGCATTGCACGACGCAAGAGCTTTCCAGAGCGCGTTTTGGGCAGTAGGGTCACAAAGTGAATGCGTGATGGCCGCGCGATTGCGCCGATCTCGCGATCGACCGTTGCCATGATTGCTTTCTCTTCGGCCCTTTCACCCTCTGGCGTTGCGAGCATTGACGTGTCCTTCAGCACGGCAAAAGCCATGGGCATCTGCCCTTTGAGGGCATCGGCGACGCCGACGACTGCGACCTCAGCCACATTCTTGTGCGCCTGGATGGCCTCTTCAATCTCACGCGTGCCCAGGCGGTGCCCTGCAACATTGATGACATCGTCGGTGCGGCCCAAGATGAAGTAGTAGCCGTCCTCATCGCGCGTGGCGTAGTCGAAGGTGGAGTAGAGCTGCTTGCCGGGAACGCTCGAGAAGTAGGTCTTTACGAATCGCTCGTCGTCTCCCCAGACGGTCTGCAGGCATCCAGGGGGGAGGGGAGGCATGACGCAGAGCATGCCTTTCTCGTTGGCGCCAACCTCTTCGAAGGTCGATTCATGTACCAAACGGACGTCATAACCATAGGCAGGAAAGCTGGGGCTCCCGAACTTGGTCTCTGTGACGTCAATCCCGTGTTGGGCAGAGAGAATCGGCCAGCCTGTCTCGGTCTGCCAGTAGTTATCAATGATGCGCGCGCCCCCCAGGGCATCAGAAATCCAACGCGCAGTGGGCTCGTCAAGCGGCTCACCTGCCAGAAAGAGTCGGCGAAGACTCTTGGTGTTGTGTCGGGTCATAAACGCGGGGTCTTGCTTCTTGAGCACGCGCGCGGCTGTGGGCGATGAAAACATCGTGCTCACGCCATAGTCTTCAACAATTTTCCACCAGATTGCGGGATCCGGTCGCAGGGGGAGGCCCTCATAAACGATGGTGGTCGAGCCGTTGATGAGCGGCGCATACACAATGTAAGAGTGTCCGACCACCCAGCCAATGTCGGAGGTGCAAAAGAAGACCTCACCCGGCTTGCAGTCGTAAATGAGTCGCATAGAGGCACCCAAGGCCACTGCATAACCGCCCGTGTCGCGCTGAACACCTTTGGGCTTACCGGTCGTACCTGAGGTGTAGAGAATGTAGCTGGGGTCCGTGGCGTTCATGGCTGCACAGGCCACCTGTGCTCCCTGCAACTGGGCTCGCAGGGGCGCGTATTCCACATCGCGTCCCGCGACAAGGCCGAGTGGGGCTAGCCCTCGGTTCACGAGCAACACCTTTTGAGGGGGCATCTGCGCAAGTCCACACGCCTCGTCCACGAGATGCTTGTACGGGACCTCCTTCCCGTTGCGCATGCCGGCGTCGGCCGAGATCATGAGCTTGGGCTGGGCATCATCTATCCGGGCGGCGAGTGATGGGCCTGCGAAACCACCAAACACCACTGAATGGATGGCTCCGATGCGCACACAGGCGAGCATGGCGAAAACCGCCTCGGCGATCATGGGCATGTAAATGAGCACGCGGTCGCCGCGCTCGACACCGAGCGACTGCATGATGGCCGCCATGGCCTGCACTTCTTCGTGCAACTGGGCATAGGTGTAACGCTTTTCTTCGTTGGTCTCTGTCGAGATGTAGACCAAGGCCAGTTGTTCGGCTCGGGTGGCGAGGTGCCGATCGACTGCGTTGTAGCAGAGGTTGATCTTGCCGCCCTCATACCACCGGGCAAAAGGCGGGTGATCAAAATTGAGGGTGCGTTGTGGGGGCTCGAACCAATGCAGAAAGCCCGCCTGCTCGGACCAGAACGCCTCTTTCTCTTCGATCGACTTGGCGTGAACTTTTGCCAGGGCGGTCTCTGAATAGGGTGTGGCCATGTTGTTGTCTCCTCGCTGATTTATTGTTGTTGGGGGATGTGTACCCATCCCTCCATGAGAATACGCGCGCTGCGGCTCATTTCAACCTGTTTGACGACCCACTGGCCGTTCTCTATGCAAGCCTCTCCGCCGACGCGCAGCGTCCCGGACGGATGACCGAATCGTGTGGCTTGTCGGGCCCCGCCGCCTGCCGCCAGGTTAACCAGGGTGCCTGGTATGGCTGCTGCAGTCCCAATGGCCACCGAGGCTGTGCCCATCATGGCGTGATGCAGCTTGCCCATCGACATGGCCCTCACGAGCAGGTCGATGCGCTCAGCGGAGATGTGCTTACCGCTGGATGCGGTGTAGCCTTGTGGTGGGGCGACAAAGGCCACCTTAGGGGTGTGCTGACGGCTGCTCGCCTCCGATAGATCCTTGATGAGGCCCATCTTGAGTGCACCGTGCGCGCGAATACGCTCGAATTTCTCGAGGGCATCCGCGTCGTTGTTGATGGCCTCTTGCAGCTCCGTGCCGGTGTACCCAATCTCGGCTGCGTTCACGAAGACCGTAGGAATCCCGGCGTTGATGAGTGTGGCTTGAAGGCTGCCGACCCCCGGCACGTCGAGTGTATCGACGAGATTTCCAGTGGGGAACATGGCCCCGCCCCCGTCCTCTTCATCTGCAGCAGGGTCCATGAATGCAATCTGAATCTCAGCAGCAGGAAAGGTGACCCCGTCGAGCTCGAAGTCGCCTGTCTCTTGAACCTGCCCATCGGTCATGGGCACACGCGCAATGATGGTCTTGCCGATATTGGCCTGCCAGATGCGCACCACGGCGTGGCCGTTCTGAGGCACACGGCTCGGATCGACGAGGCCGTTGCGAATCGCGAAAGGCCCGACTGCAGCGGTCAGATTGCCGCAGTTGCCGCTCCAATCGACCAGGGCCTTGTCTATGGCGACCTGTCCAAAGAGGTAGTCGACATCGTGATCGGGCTGAGTGCTCTTCGAGAGAATGACCGTCTTGCTGGTGCTGGAGGTGGCGGCGCCCATGCCGTCGATCTGCTTGCCGTAGGGGTCTGGACTGCCAATCACCCTCATCAGCAGTGCGTCACGTGAGGGGCCTGGCGTTTGGGCAGCCAAGGGCAGGTCGGTGAGTTTGAAGAAAACCCCCTTACTGGTTCCGCCACGCATGTAGGTGGCAGGAATGCGAACCTGAGGAAGATAGGTCATGCAGCCTCCTTTGCACTGAGAAAGTCCTGCGCGAAACGCTGCAAGACCCCGCCGGCCTCGTAGATCGAGACCTCCTCTGCGGTGTCGAGGCGACATTGGACGGGCACATCGACGCGCTCGCCTGAGCGACGGTGGATGACGAGAGTCAGTTGTGCACGTGGTGTCCGAGTGCCCACGACATCGAAGGTCTCTGTGCCGTCGAGCCCAAGCGTCTTTCGATTCACACCAGGCAGAAACTCGAGGGGGAGCACGCCCATGCCTACGAGATTCGTGCGGTGAATGCGCTCAAAGCCCTCGGCTACGATCACTTCCACACCTGCGAGTCGAACACCTTTGGCGGCCCAATCGCGCGAGGAGCCCTGCCCATAGTCGGCACCCGCAATGATGATGAGCGGCTGAGCACGATGCATGTAGGTCTCGATCGCCTCCCACATCCGCATCACCTGACCCTCTGGCTCAACGCGGGCAAGAGACCCCTTCTGTACCTGACCGTTGACAACCGCCATCTCGTTGACCAGCTGTGGGTTCGCGAAGGTGGCGCGCTGTGCAGTGAGGTGATCGCCGCGATGGGTTGCGTAGGAGTTGAAATCTTCCTCTGGCAGGCCCATCTTGGCCAGATATTCACCCGCTGCACTGTCTGCCAGAATGGCATTCGATGGTGAGAGATGGTCGGTCGTGATGTTGTCTCCCAGCAGCGCAAGCGGGCGCATGCCTTGTAGCGTGCGAGCACCTGCAAGTGCCCCCTCCCAGTAGGGCGGGCGCCGAATGTAGGTGCTCTGTGGTCGCCAGTCATAGAGCGGGCTCGCGGACCGGGCTTGGCCCTCTTGAATGGCAAACATCGGCTCATAGACCTTGCGAAATTGGTCTGGCTTCACACTCGCTGCAACGACGGCATCAATTTCTTCGTCGCTGGGCCAGAGATCTTTCAACCGAATCTCCGCGCCCTCGGGGCTGGTTCCCAATACATCCTGCTCAATGTCGAACCGCACGGTACCCGCAATGGCATAAGCGACCACCAGTGGCGGGGACGCCAAGAACGCTTGCTTCGCATAGGGGTGAATGCGACCGTCAAAGTTGCGATTACCCGAGAGCACTGCGGTTGCATAGAGGTCGCGGTCGATGATCTCTTGTTGAATCTTGGGGTCAAGTGCCCCGCTCATGCCATTGCAGGTCGTGCATGCGAAGGCCACAATGCCAAAGCCGAGGGCCTCGAGGTCCTCGAGCAGGCCCGCCTCTCTGAGATAGAGCTCAACCACCTTGGAGCCCGGCGCCAAGGAAGATTTCACCCATGGCTTGCGTACCAGACCCGCGCGCCGAGCGTTGCGCGCAAGCAGGCCTGCTGCGATCACATTGCGGGGATTGGAGGTGTTCGTACAGCTGGTGATGGCGGCAATAATGACCGCGCCATCTGGAATGAGGCCCTGCGCCTCTTGCGCACGCGCCTGATCGAGGTTCTGGGCAATGCCGCGCGCTTGCAGCTGGGTCACCGGCAGGCGCTTATGTGGGTTTGAAGGGCCCGCCAGCGCACGGGTGACTGATGAGAGATCGAAGCTCAGCGTACGTTCGTACTGCACGTGCTCGAGCGCATCGGACCAAAGCCCGGCGGTTTTGGCATAGGTTTCTACCAGAGCGACCTGCTCCGGACTGCGGCCGGTGAGACGCAGGTATTCCAGGGTCTGCTCGTCAATGGAGAAGAGGGCTGCGGTTGCACCATACTCGGGGGCCATATTGGAGATGGTCGCGCGGTCTCCGATGCTGAGCGTTGCCGCACCCTCACCATAAAATTCCAGATAAGCCCCGACAACCTTTTGTTGGCGCAGAAACTCGGTGAGCGCGAGCACCATATCGGTCGCTGTGATACCGGGCTGTCGGCGCCCAGTAAGCTTCACGCCAATCATCTCGGGCAGCCGCATCCAGGAGGCGCGCCCCAGCATGACATTCTCGGCCTCCAGGCCACCCACACCAACGGCAATGACGCCCAATGCGTCCACGTGAGGCGTGTGCGAGTCGGTTCCAACACAGGTGTCTGGATACGCGAGACCCTGATCACTGTGGATCACGGGAGACATCTTCTCCAGATTGATCTGGTGCATGATGCCGTTTCCCGCAGGAATGACATCCACGTTGTCGAACGCTGTCTTGGTCCAGTTAATGAAATGAAACCGGTCCTCGTTGCGTCGCTCCTCAATGTCTCGATTCTTTTGGAATGCATCGGGGTCGAAGCCGCCACACTCCACAGCGAGTGAGTGGTCAACAATCAGTTGCACGGGCACCACTGGATTGACCTGCGCGGGGTCGCCTCCCATATCTGCAATCGCGTCACGAAGCCCCGCCAGATCGACAAGAGCTGTCTGTCCAAGAATGTCATGACAGACCACCCGCGCTGGAAACCATGGGAAGTCCAGATCACGTCTGCGCTCAATGAGCTGAATGAGGCAGTCGCGCATGATTTCAGGCTGTGCCTTGCGCACAATATTTTCTGCGTGAACGCGTGCGGTGTAGGGCAGGGTGTCCCATGCGCCGGGCTGAATATCGTTGACGGCAGATTGCGCGTCGAAGTAATCGAGGCCGGTTTGCGCCAGTGGCTTGCGGTATTGGGAGTGAGTGGAATTCATGGGGGGCTTATGGGCGCTGATGGATGGGGACGAAAGCCTGATCGTCAGGCCCAATGTAGTTCGCACTCGGACGAATGATCTTGCCGTCTATGCGCTGCTCGATGATGTGTGCAGACCAGCCAGAGGTCCTAGAGATCACGAAGATGGGCGTAAACATGGCTGTCGGAACCCCCATCATGTGATAACTCACTGCGCTGAACCAGTCTAGGTTGGGGAACATCTTCTTGATGTCCCACATGACGGACTCCAGTCGCTCTGCAATCTGGAACATCTTCATGTCGTTGGCCTGGGCCGATAGGTCACGCGCTACCTCTTTGATGACCTTATTGCGCGGGTCACTCACGGTATAGACCGGGTGACCAAAGCCAATCACGACCTCCTTGCTTTCAACCCGCCGGCGGATATCAGCCTCAGCCTCATCGGGCGACTCGTATCGCTTCTGTACCTCGAAAGCGACCTCGTTTGCTCCGCCGTGCTTCGGCCCCCGCAGTGCCCCAATAGCACCGGATACCGCTGAGTAAATGTCAGAGCCCGTGCCTGCAATGACACGGCCCGTGAATGTTGAGGCATTGAATTCATGCTCGGCGTAGAGGTTGAGCGAGATATGCATGGCTTTGACCCATTCCTCAGAGGGAGGGGTTCCATGCAGAAGGTGCAGAAAATGCCCACCAATCGAGTCATCGTCGGTCTGCACATCGATTGCACGGCCATTGTGGCTGTAGTGATACCAATACAGCAGCATGCTGCCTAAAGAGGCCATGAGGCGATCTGCAATGTCCCGTGCACCAGGGGTGTTGTGGTCATCTTTCTCAGGTAGCACACAGCCAAGCGCAGACACCCCAGTGCGCATGACATCCATGGGGTGAGCGGAGGCGGGCAATGACTCTAGGACCGCCATAACGGCGGATGGCAATCCGCGGAGGGCCTTGAGTTTCTTCTTGTAGCCTGCGAGTTCTGCCACATTGGGGAGTTTGCCGTGCACCAGAAGGTGGGCAATCTCCTCAAATTCGCAAACTGCGGCGAGGTCCAGAATATCGTAGCCACGGTAGGCGAGGTCGTTACCCGTGCGCCCAACGGTGCACAAGGCCGTATTGCCAGCGGTCACGCCCGATAAGGCAACAGACTTTTTCACTTTGGGGGTGGCGGGCGTTGCGGTCTCTGCAGACATTATTCAGATCCTTTTGGTTGAGATTGATTGAAGAGGGCGTCTAGCTTGTTTTCGAAGTCCCAGTAGCCAATCGCGTCATAAAGCTCCTGGCGCGTTTGCATCAGGGGCAAGACTTGCTTTTGGGTGCCGTCGCGGCGAATCGCCTCGTAAACGGCCTGGGCGGCCTTGTTCATGGCCCGGAAGGCTGAGAGCGGGTAGAGCACCATGGCGACTCCCGCGCTGCGCAGTTCGTCCGTGGTGTAGAGGGGTGTAGCCCCAAACTCGGTAATGTTGGCCAAGACGGGCACCTTCACGGCCTTTACGAACTGCTCGTACATGGGGAGCTCGGTCATGGCCTCGGGGAATATGGCGTCGGCCCCCGCTTCGACGCATGCGCAAGCACGGTCGATGGCGGCTTGTAGTCCCTCGACAGCGAGTGCGTCCGTGCGGGCCATGATCACGAAACCATCATCGGTACGCGCATCAACGGCTGCCTTCACGCGGTCGACCATTTCTTGCTGTGTCACGATCGCCTTGCCCGGTCGATGACCGCACCGCTTAGCGCCGACCTGATCTTCGATGTGCATGGCTGCCCCGCCAGCCTTGATGAGGCTCTTGGTGGTGCGAGCGATGTTGAATGCAGACGCTCCGAAGCCCGTATCCACATCGACCAAAAGTGGAAGGTCGCAGACATCCGTGATGCGACGAACGTCGGTCAAGACATCGTCGAGTCCGGAGATGCCCAGATCGGGAAGCCCCAGGCTCCCTGCGGCAACGCCACCGCCTGATAGATAGATGGCCTTATATCCGGCTCGCTTGGCAAGCAGGGCATGGTTGGCATTGATGGCGCCGATGACCTGGAGCGGGGATTCCTCGGCTAGGGCGATACGAAAGCGTGCTCCAGCAGATGATGGCTGCGACATGGTGAGACCTCCTGTGCCTCATTGAGATGCGGACACTCTAGGAGGCTTTGTCCCCTTTGGGAATTCCTGATTTCAGGATCAGCCTTCTTGAAACACGAAGGCTCAGGGGTGCTGATGCCTCAGAAAGTCAAAAAGGGTGCGTGCTGCAGGCAGGAGGGGGCCGCCGTGGAGCGCGCAAAGGGATACCGTTCGGTGATCTTGAACGCCTACGAGCGGGAGTAGGCGGATGGGGAGCAATTGGCTGTATCGCTGGGCGATGCGTGATGGCAACACGGTAATGCCCAGGCCCGCCGCCACGAGCTCTGCGAGCGCATCGAAGCCTTTGGCCCGAACGCGCACCCGCAGGCTTCTGCCCTCTGAGCGTGCCATGTCTCCAAGCCATTCCGCAATTGCGCCTCCCTCTTGGAGCAAGATGAGATCTTGCTCGAGCAATTGATCTCGGTTGAGCTGCCGAACCTTTCGCCAGGGCTCTTGGGCCGGTACGGCGGCGAGAAGCTGATCCTGGTAGTACGGCACCGACATGAGGTCTGATCGAATGGCATCACTCGAGAGCACACCAATATCCGCTTGTCCTTCGGTGACGAGGGTCTGAATTTCACGGCTGTTGTGTTCGGAGAGATCGATGCGTATGCCAGGCTGGGACTGTAGGAAAGCGGCTAGGTCGGCAGGGAGCACGGCCGCAATCGAGCTCATGTTGGCAACAACGCGCACATGTCCTGTGACCCCCTGTCGGTGATCTTCTAGTTCGAGCACCATCTGCGAGAGCTCTTGCTCGATGGCGCGTGCACGCAGCGCGACGAGGCGCCCAGCCTCTGTGAGCTGCGTCCCGCGCGCCTGCCGCTCCAGCAGGACGACGCCGAGGACTTCCTCAAGCTGTCGAAGCCTCGTGCTAGCAGCCCCAAGTGCGAGGTGACACTGCGCAGCCGCCTGCGTAATAGAGCCGGTCTGTGCGACAGCCAGCAAGAGTCTAAGGCTTGCGAGGTCGATGCGGTGGCTGTTCACCGGCTGTCCCTTGCCCAGCGTTCGAGTTGCTCAACATAGCGTTGCGCATCGGGCGCAAGTCCCTGCCGTTGTGACTCCCAGAGCATCTCTCCGAGCGCCTCCATGGCCTGATGCATGGCCTCATGCAGGCTGCCCAAGCGCACCGCCAGTGCTTGGATTGCGTTTCTTACACCGGGTGGTTGATCAATGCTCATCTGCTCACTCAGGGAGAGGTGCATGGCCAGATGCAGAAAGGGGTTGGTCTGGCCTTGCTCAATCGAGAAGTCGCGAGAATAGGCCTCGGGGTCTTCGAGTATGGCGTGGTACTCCGGGTGCTCGTGAATCCAATCGGAGGCTATGAGCTCAAGCGCCTCCAGCGGTGCTCCCGTCCGCGATTTTTCCCAGGTGGAGATGAAGAATCTGCGAACCTCATCGCGGCTAGGATTAAACATCGGTGACCTTCGTTTTGCGCTTGAACTCGCAGAGATCTTGAATGAGGCAGTCCGGGCATTCGGGCTTTCGAGCCTTACAGGTGTATCGCCCGTGCAGGATCAGCCAGTGGTGCGCATGGAGTCGAAAACCATCGGGAACCAGTCGCTCCAGTCTTTTCTCTACTTCGAGGACGGTCTTTCCGGGTGCAATACCCGTTCGATTCGAAACGCGAAAAATGTGGGTATCGACTGCAAAGGTCTCCCAACCAAATGCTGTGTTGAGCACCACGTTAGCTGTTTTGCGTCCCACCCCAGGCAAAGCTTCGAGGGCGTCCCGATCTTCAGGTACCTCTCCCTCGTGGAGCGTCAGCAGTTGCTCACAAGTCTTGATGAGATTCGCTGCCTTGTTTCGATAGAGGCCAATCGATGAGATTTCTTGCCGAATCCGCGACTCGCCCAAGGCAAGCAGGCCAGCGGGCGTATTTGCGAGGGCAAACAATCGACGGGTGACCTTGTTAACCGACACGTCTGTCGCTTGGGCAGAGAGGAGCACGGCAACCAAGAGCTCAAAGGGCGATGCATACTCGAGCTCTGTCTTGGGCTCGGGGTTTGCGGTCTGAAGCCGCAAGAAAATCTCATGCCGCTTCTGTGCGTTCATGGGTTGAGTCGCCGCTTTGCGGCTCTGGCCATTGCTGCCTCCAGAATGGCCTTCTTTTTGTCGATCGCGCGAGCACCGTCTCCGTTCTCATTGGCGGAACGCGTACGACGGGCTTGTCGTCGATCAAAGCGTGAGCGTGCCTGCGAGGAGGCGGACGTATCCCAGAAAATGGGCTCAGAGGGCGTCAGCATCTCGATACAGTCGACCGGACAGACTGGGACACAGAGTGCACAGCCTGTGCAGTCCGCTTCAATGACCGTGTGCATGCGTTTGAAGGCCCCAGCAATGGCGTCGACGGGGCAGGCCTCAAGACAGAGAACACAACCGATGCAATCGTTCTCTCGAATGCGGGCAAGCTGCATCGAGCCCTCAAGGCCACACGCGGGATCGAGGGGTATCTCGGGGACGCCGGTCAGCGCTGCAAGCGCTTGAATGCCAGCTCGCCCCCCGGGTGGACAGCGATTGATGCGGGCTTCTCCAGTCGCTATAGCCTCTGCGTAGGGGCGGCAGGCCGAGTAGCCGCATCGCTGGCATTGCGTCTGCGGCAGGATCTGATCAATCGCAAGAACAAGTGCGCTGAGATTCGAAGCGCCTCGTGTTGGGCTATGACTTGGCGCTTCGCTTTCGGCCGTTGGTGTCGGGGCTGGGTTCATGTTCAGCAATAAAGGCTGCGATCTTGGGCGCGACGATGGATCTCCAACGACGGCCACTGAAAATGCCGTAGTGACCGGCACCCTCAATAGTCTCATGACGCTTGTGCTTGCTGGGAATGCCCAAGCAGAGTTCGTGTGCAGCCTGCGTCTGACCTGGCCCGGAGATATCGTCGAGTTCACCCTCAATCGTGAGTAATGCGGTGTGCTGAATGTCCTGTGGCTTGACGCGTTCGCCGTTCACATCCCATAGGCCACGAGGGAGCAAGTGCTCTTGGAACACCACCCGAATGGTGTCGAGGTAAAACTCTGCATCCAGATCGAGCACCGCGTTGTACTCATCGTAGAACTCTCGATGGGCCTCGACAGAGGCGTCGTCATCCCCTTTGACCAGATGTTGGAAGTAGTCCCAGTGGGAATTGGCATGTCGGCCCGGATTCATGGAAATGAAGCCGGCGTGCTGAAGGAAGCCGGGATACACGCGGCGCATGAAGCCTGGAAAGTTGCTGGGTACAAGGTGTACAACGTTCCTGCGGAACCAGCCGATATCGTGTTGCTTGGCCAGGTCGTTCACCCCGGTCTCACCGACGCGGGTGTCGATCGGTCCGCCCATCATCGTCATGGTCAGTGGGTGCGCGACCTCTTTGCGACTTGCCATGAGCGCGACAGCGCCCAAGACGGGGACCGTTGGCTGGCAGACTGAGATGAGGTGCAGGTTTGGGCTCAGCGCCCGAATAAATTCTTGGACATATCCGACGTAGTCAGCGAGCGAGAAGTTTCCGTCCTCAATGGGCACCATGCGCGCATCGACCCAGTCGGTCACATAGACATCGTGCTGCTCAACCATTGTTTTGACTGTGTCACGCAGCAGTGTCGCGTGGTGACCAGAGAGTGGCGCAACGATGAGGACCTTGGGACCAGCCGGCGCGTGACCGCTTGCATAGGTCTTCTGAAAATGAATGAGCTGACAAAAAGGCCGCTCCTCAACCGTAACGGGGGTGACGCGGGCGACGCCATGGGGAGTCTCCACGCGATCGATGCGCCATTCAGGTTTTTCGTAGTCCTTTCCAATGCGGTGCGTGAGCTCTAGCGTGGCAGCAATGCGGCGCGCCCCAGGTGAGTAGCTGAGTGGGGAGTAGGGGTTGGTGTAGAGCTGAGAGGCTGATTTTGCCCAGGCTGAGAGTGGACTCAGAAATGAGCGTTGCATTTCATGGAACTGATAGAGCACGAAGACATCCTTCCGAGTGCGCGATGCCCGAGGGTACCAAGGGTTGAATGGTTTTTACCAGTAATTCTCAGTCGCAATTTGTCCTGGACGAGAGGGTCTGTCGGTTGTAAATCCTTGTTCTTTCAGTGTTTCCTTGCAATCGCTGACCATCTCCGGGTTTCCGCAGATCATGAATTTGGATCGCTGTGGGCCGATTGCGCAGGCGGCACGTTCTGCGAGCACGCCAGACCTGAGTAGCTCGGGGATACGCGCAGATAGAAATGTGGTGGACTCTCGCGTGACGACGGGGATATAGGTCAGCCTGTGGGCCTCCTGCCCCCACAACGGGTGCTCGGAGAGCGATTCAATCTCGGCTCTGTAGGCCAGTTCTTGTTGGGTCCGGACGCTGTGAACGAGCAGGATGCGATCGAACTGCGACCAGGTATCTGGGTCGGACAACATGGACATAAAGGGGGCAATACCCGTCCCGGAGCTCAGCAGCCAGAGGTCACCCCCCCTTGGAAATCGGTCACAGGTCAGATAGCCGTATGCTTGGCGGTCGAGCGAGAGGGTGTCGCTGACCTTAAGGCGGGACAGTACGGAGGTGAATGCGCCCTGTGGCACCACAATGGAGTAAAACGCGAGCGTGTCATCGTATGGACCTGACACCATGGAGTACGCGCGCCAGACCTGCCCATCTGCAGAGGCCTCAGGATGGGTGGATGGCACACCAAGCCGCGCAAACTGGCCTGCCTTAAATCGAAAGTCTTGCGGGCGCTCGACAGTGAAAGAGAAGAGGTGTTCGCTCCACTGGTGCAGCGAGAGGATGCGAACTGAAGTGGTGCGTTCGGACGGGCTCACCGCTCCAGGTGCTGGAACTTGTCTTTCACCTTTGCCCATTCATCGGCGTCTGCCGCTGCGGGCTCTAGGCGCGTGATGCTGGGCCAAATGGCTGCGAGCTCTGCGTTGAGGGCAATGAATCGCTTCTGGTCGGTAGGGACGTCTTCCTCGGCGTATATCGCATTGACCGGGCACTCAGGAATGCAGACCGCGCAATCTATGCACTCATCTGGATCGATCACCAGGAAGTTGGGGCCCTTGCGAAAGCAGTCGACCGGGCAGACGTCGACGCAGTCGGTGTAACGGCACTTGATGCAGGATTCAGTAACAACGTGGGTCATGATGGGGGCTTCTCGCCTCATAATGTCAACTTTCCAATTTTAGCGGACCTTTGATGGATCTCGCAGAAAAGTCACAACGTAGCCGCGACCGCATCCTCTCTCGCATCCGGGCTTCTTATGGTCGGACGGAGGGCCCCGGGTCGGCTGAACGCCGCCAGGCCGATGCCTATCTCCAACGGCATGCCGTCGGCCCCAAGCCCCCCATAGCCGATGCGGACAAGATTCCACGATTCATCGCGCAGTCGGCGCGTCTATCAGCCACAATCGATCGCGCGCAGCGTCGCAGCCAAATACCCGAGCTTGTCAATCGTTACTGCGGGCATCACGGGCTTGCGCCCCGAGCAGTGGCCTGGCCGGCGTTTCGTGACCTCGACTGGGCCGCCCATGGCCTCGATGTGGAATTCCGGGCACCGGTTCGCGATGAGCCCGTCCCAGACCTCATTGGCATTACAGGGTGTTTTGCGGCGGTCGCCGAGACCGGCACACTGGCGATGCTCTCCGGACCAGAGACACCGGCCTCCATGACCTTGTTGCCTGAGACGCATATTGCGGTTATTCCGCAAGATCGCGTCTTTCATCACATGGAAGATGTCTTCGAGCGATTGCGTGCGGAGCGCGGCCTTATGCCACGTGCGCTGAACTTTATCTCCGGGCCCTCGCGCACAGCAGACATTGAGCAGACATTGGTCTTGGGGGCGCATGGGCCATACCGCGTACATTTAATTTTGTTGGAGTCCTCCCTATGAGCAAGCCTACCCTCGTGGTCACCCGTCGCATTCGCGCTGAGCTGATCGAATCGCTCTCCCAGGTATTTGAGGTGACTCACAACCAAGAGACGGACACCCCGACCACCCCCGATCGCATGCGAGCCTTGCTTGCACATGCCGAGTACCTCTTTTGTACGGTCGCCGATACCGTGAATGCTGAGGTGCTGAGCGCCGCTCCTCACTTGAAGATGATCGCAACGGGCGCGGTGGGTACGAACAACATTGACCTGAGCGTCTGTCGTTCAAGAGGCATTGCGGTGAGCAACACGCCGGACGTGCTCACGGAGACCACAGCAGATTTCGCCTGGGCGCTGTTAATGGCGACTGCCCGCCGGGTGTCGGAATCCGAGCGGTATGTGCGCGCAGGCTCATGGGACGGCTGGTCTTTTGACCAGTTCTCCGGTCGGGACGTCCATGGCGCTCGCCTTGGGGTGCTTGGGATGGGGCGCATAGGCAGTGCCGTCGCACGACGAGCGGCTGGATTTGGTATGACCGTGGCTTATCACAATCGAAAGCCGGCCTCCGAGTCGGGATCCGCACAATGGGTCGATAAGGCCACTCTGATGCGCGAGAGCGATTTCCTGGTCATCGTTGTGCCTTACAGCCCCGAAACCCACCACCTCGTCGGCGCTGCCGACCTGGCACTCATGAAGCCAACCGCCTGCCTAATTAACATCGCTCGAGGTGGGGTTGTGGACGACGCAGCCTTAGCGGACGCACTGGAGTCCAGACGGTTATGGGCTGCCGGTCTCGATGTTTTCGAGGGAGAGCCTCGCTTGAATCCTCGATTGCTGACACTCGATCAGGTGGTTCTAACCCCCCATATCGCCAGTTCATCCATTCAAACGCGGGGACGCATGATGCAACTCGCTGTCGATAACCTGTTGGCGCACCAACGCGGGCTTGCCCTTCTGACGCCAGTGCTCTAAACTCTCCGGTTCCTTGCTGCACCAGGTTTTTCCTGGGTGGCTTTACCCTTAAGGACTGAGGAGAAGTTGCATGACGGATGTCGTGGCCTTGCGCCATTATGAAGTGGTATTCATTGTTCACCCCGATCAGAGCGAGCAAGTGCCCGCCATGATTGAAAAATACACAGCCATGGTCACCGCTCACGGTGGCAAGCTGCATCGCCTCGAAGACTGGGGTCGTCGTCAGCTGGCTTACCCCATCGAAAAAATCGCCAAAGCGCACTATGTGCTCATGAACATCGAGTGCGGTCAGGCCGAGCTCGATGAGCTTGAGAACGCATTCCGCTTCAACGATGCCGTGCTTCGCCATTTGGTCGTCAAGATGAAGAAGGCAGAAACGGGCCCATCACCGATGCTCAAGGTCATTCAGCGTGAAGAAGCGCGAAAGACAATGACCGCATCGACAGGCACGGAGATGGCCGCGGCCTAAGGCCGGTTGCGGGTCGAAACGCTGTGAGTGTGATGCCGTCGAACGGCGTTCACCTTCGCGGCCAGCTCATGCATCAAGAGCCGATCCGAACCAGCCCGACCGGGGTTTCTGTTCTCGAATGCACCGTATGGCACGAATCTCAAGTCCAAGAGGCTGCGTCGGCGCGAAGACTCGCGTTTGCCTGTCCAGCCCGGGCATTGGGTCCTGTCGCACACCAGCTTTCGCGCGAGTCGGCAGACCAATGGCTGCTGATCAAAGGATTTCTGGCACCACGGCGCGCAGCTTTTTCGACCAAAGAAGCAATGACCGGGCGGTTTGCCCCCGGACTCATTTTTCACATCACTGAATACGAATTGGAGAAAGACCATGGCATTTAACAAAAAACCGATGGACAAAAAGCGCCCCAAGCGCAACACCCAGAGCGCTCTCTTTAAGCGCAAGCGGGTTTGTCGCTTCACGGCTGAGGGTGTTGAGCAGATCGACTACAAAGACATCGATACGCTCAAAGACTTTGTGACCGAGACCGGGAAGATCATTCCTGCTCGCATCACCGGCACCAGCGCGAAGTACCAGCGACAGCTCACCACCGCGATCAAGCGGGCGCGCTTCCTGTCGCTCATCGCATTCACCGACAACCACTAAGCTAGAGGGCATCCCATGCAAGTCATTCTGTTGGAGAAAATCAGTAACTTGGGCACGCTCGGTGAGGTGGTTCGTGTCAAAGACGGTTACGCACGTAACTTTCTCATCCCCCAGGGCATGGCGCGTCGCGCGACCACCTCTGCCATTGCTGAATTTGAAGCGAAGCGCGCTGAGATCGAGAAGGCTGC
Source organism: Pseudomonadota bacterium (assembly GCA_046047855.1). Taxonomy (GTDB): domain Bacteria; phylum Pseudomonadota; class Gammaproteobacteria; order Burkholderiales; family Burkholderiaceae_A; genus Hahnella. The sequence continues at coordinate 28,595 of JBJOHF010000030.1, forward strand.
ATCCGAGCGTCTCGCTGCCGCACAGGCACTCGGCGCGAAGATCGATGGCATCGTGGTTGAGGTCCGCCAGAAGGCAGGCGTCGATGGCCGTCTGTTTGGTTCCGTCACAAACTTCGACATTGCAGAGGCCCTCGGCAAGGCAGGCCACGAAATTGTCAAGGCGCAGGTTCGTTTGCCCAATGGGCCCCTCAAAACGGTGGGCGATTTCTCCGTGGAAATTGCGCCCCACACCGATGTTGTGGTCACCGTTACCGTTCGCGTTATTGGAGAGGCCGCCTAAGGTCGTTCTAACAGGAGAGGAGTCGCTTCTTGGCTGACGAGAGTATCCAAGCATTGCGACTGCCTCCCCACTCGATTGAGGCTGAGGCTGCCGTGCTCGGCGGCCTGCTCATCGACAACACCGCGTGGGATCGCGTCGGAGACATTCTCCGTCCGACGGATTTTTATCGCGCTGAACATCGCCTTATTTTTGAATCGATCACGCGCCTCATCGACCAGGCGCGGCCCGCTGACGTCGTCACGGTCTTCGAGGCATTGCAGTCTCTTGGCCAGTCGGAGCAAGCCGGGGGGCTACCGTATCTAAACGCCCTTGCTACGGAGACACCTTCAGCGGCCAACATCCGTCGCTACGGTGAAATCGTTCGAGACCGTGCGGTCCTTCGGCAACTGATTTCCGTCAGCGATGACATCGCGACGACGGCGCTCAATCCAGAAGGGCGCGAGACGCGCCAGATTCTCGATGAGGCAGAGTCGAAAATCTTTCACATTGGTGAGGAAGGTTCGCGCGGCTCAAATAGCATCATCCCCTTTGATCAGATCATCAAGAAGGTGGTCAAGCAGGTCGATGAGTTGGCGCGGAATCCCAATCCTTCTGACGTCACGGGCGTGCCCTCTGGGTTCATCGACCTCGACCAAAAGACGGCGGGCATGCATGCCGGCGACCTCATCATTGTGGCGGGCAGACCCTCCATGGGAAAGACATCCTTTGCCCTCAACATTGGAGAGCATGTAGCAGTCGACCAGGGGCTGCCTATTGCTGTGTTCAGCATGGAGATGGGTGCAGAGCAGCTCGCACTCAGGATGCTTTGTTCTGTTGGCCGCATTGATGCTCAGCGCATTCGAACCGGGCGCTTGCATGAGGAAGACTGGGACCGCATGACCCATGCCGTGCAGCGCATGACGGGTGTGCAGGTGCACATTGATGAGACACCTGGGCTCAATCCACTCGAGCTTCGATCACGTGCGCGACGACTGCATCGTCAGTCGGGGGGCTTGGGGTTGATCATCGTCGACTATATTCAGCTGATGAGCGGGACCAGTAGCAATGAGAATCGAACCACCGAGATCTCCGAGATTACGCGATCATTAAAAGGCTTAGCCAAAGAACTGGGTTGTCCGGTGATCGCGCTCTCGCAGCTCAATCGAACGGTAGAGCAGCGTACGGACAAAAGGCCGGTCATGAGCGACCTTCGGGAGTCCGGCGCAATTGAGCAAGATGCCGACGTCATTCTCTTTATCTATCGGGATGAGGTGTATCGGCCCGACTCCCCAGACAAAGGGGTAGCAGAAATTATCATCGGGAAACAACGGAATGGACCCATCGGCACAGTCCGGCTAACCTTTCTCGGCCAGTTCACCAAATTTGACAATCATGCGCCTCCGGCGCCAGCTGGCTACGGAGACGCCCCTTTCTAGACGAGAAGGAGTTGTATGCTGCCGCTGCCCAAGGTTGATCCAGTTTCTATCCCCATTCACAACGATAGCCAGCGGTTTTCGGTTCGGCGGGTCTATTGCGTCGGTCGCAACTATGCGGATCACGCCATCGAAATGGGAGACACAGGGCGTGAGCCCCCTTTCTTCTTCCTTAAGCCCGCTGATGCGCTTTTTCCCGTGCCGGCAGATCTTCCAACCGATTGGCCCTACCCGATGGCAACTGAAGATTGCCATCATGAGGTGGAGCTGGTGGTCGCCCTTGCCTGTGGGGGTAAGAACCTGACGCCAAGTCAGGCGGCAGCCTGCATCTGGGGCTATGCCCTGGGGTTAGACATGACGCGTCGTGATCGACAGGGAGAGATGAAGAAGGCTGGAAAGCCCTGGGAGATCGGCAAAGCCTTCGATCACGGAGCACCGATCGGGCCCCTGGTGCCGGTGGGAGAACGGGGTCTCTTGACCTCCGGCGCCATATCGCTCTCTGTAAATGGTGTAGCGCGTCAAGCGGGAGATCTCTCCCAGTTGATATGGCCTTTGGCGGAAATGATGTCAGAGCTCTCCAAGGCTTGGACACTCGAGGCAGGCGACCTGATCTATACCGGCACGCCGGCGGGCGTCGGCCCAGTGGTTCGAGGAGATCGCGTCGACGCCCAGTTCGATGGGCTTCCTGCACTGTCGATTCGTGTGATCTAACCGATCTATGGGGATAAGGCTTCATAGCTTCTGGCGGTCCTCTGCCGCCTATCGCGTTCGGCTTGGGCTGGGTATGAAGGGTATTGCGTATGAGGTCGTGCCGGTTCATCTGCGCAAGGCTGAGCATCAGTCCCCTGCCTATCAGGCGCTAACCGCGGAGGGCCTCGTCCCTGTTTTGGAAATAGACGGGCTGGCGCTCACGCAATCGCTTGCAATTCTCGAGTACCTCGATGAGCGTTGGCCGGATCCTGCCTTGCTGCCCGGTGACGCGGCTGGGCGCGCCCGCGTTCGTGCGCTGGCGCAGATTGTTGCCTGCGAAATACATCCGCTGAACAATCTGCGGGTGCTGAAGTACCTCAGTGGCGAACTGGCGCTGTCTCAGGACGCTCGGGATGCCTGGTATGCCCATTGGGTGCGCGAGGGGCTCGCTGCGTTCGAGCGTCAACTGGCACATGGGAGCGGGCTGTTTTGCCATGGGGATCGTCCTGGTCTTGCCGATTGCGTGCTGATGCCCCAAGTCTTCAATGCGCGCATCACGGGCGTGCCACTCGACGGTCTCGCTCGCATTCTCGAGATTGAGTCGAGGATGCTGCAGCTGCCATGGGTAAGAGAGGCCTATCCGTTTAGCCAAAAAGACGCCGAGGGAGACCCGGGGGCGTTGGCACTCACCACACCCACGACATCGACTTTGGGTTAACTAAGCAGGTCCCGTCGCCACGGGCCGCTTCGGGTTGGAGCACCATTCGCTCCAGGAACCGGGATACAGGGCGCTGCCATGTAAGCCGGCTGCCTCCATGGCAACGAGGTTGTGACACGCACTGATGCCCGACCCACAGCTGTGCACGATGGCACTGGGATCTTGCCCGTTTAAAAGCGCCTCGAACTCTGCTCTGAGGACGGACGGCGCCTTAAATCGCCCGTCTGGCTGGAGGTTCTCAGAGTAGGGGCGATTGATGGCCCCTGGAATATGACCTGCTACTGGATCGAGTGGCTCCTCATCGCCTCGGAATCGGGCAGAGGAACGTGCATCGAGCAGCACTGCGATGTCGGGTAGGGCCCCCGATTGAATCCAGCTTTCGATCATCTCTGCATTCCAGCGCGGGCAGAGGGTCGGGCGAGGGGTGAGTCGGCCGGATCGGGCCTTCTTAAATTCGCTCGTCTGGAGCTGTCCACCCTCTGCCACCCAGGCCTGCAGGCCACCATCGAGCACGGCCACTTTGAGGTGTCCAACATACCGTGCGAGCCACCAGAATCGTGAGGCGTAGACCCCGCCCGATGCATCGTAAGCGACCAAGAGGGTGTCTTCTCGCGCACCCAACTCAGCGAGCCGATCGCAGAAGTGATGGGGGTTTGGAAGGGGGTGCCGTCCACCCTCCGGCCCTTCATGACTGTCGTCGGCAAGATCTTGGGCGACCGATAGGAACGCGGCCTGGGGCAGGTGCCCGGCTGCATAAGCCCTGAGCCCTGCAAAGGGGTCTTGGAGATCGTGTTGAACATCGATGACGAGCACATCATCGGGGATGTTCACCAACTGTTGGGGTGTGATCAGCGGGGTCATGGTGCGGTCGCTAACGCCTTTCGCAGGTACTCGTGAAAGTGAAGCATGCCGTCTTCCATGGGCGAGTGATAGGGACCGATTTCGTTGATGCCACGGTTCATGAGCGCTCTGCGGCCCCGATCCATACGAATGGCAATCTCATCATCTTCCAGCACAGTCTCGTTGTAAGCCGCCTGCTGCGCTTCTACATAGCTAGGCTCGAAGTAGGCGATTTCTTCGGGGTAGTAGAACTCGACCACATTGACGGTGCGTTGGGGTGTAAGGGGATGCAGGTGTGAGACCACCAGAACCTTCGGGTACCACTCGACCATGATGTTGGGGTAGATGGTCATCCAGATGGCGCCGAAGTCCGGGAGCTTGCCATCATGCAGTCGCAAGACCTCTTGCTGCCAACGCCGGTAAACAGGGGTGGCGGCATTCGACAAGGGTGTGATCCCTACTGCCTGTATGTTGTAGTGCTCTCCGAAATGCCAGCGCAGGTCATTGCAGTCAACAAAATTTCCAAGCCCTGGATGAAACGGCGCTACATGGTAGTCGTCCATGTAGACCTCGATAAAGCTCTTCCAGTTGTACTCGCAAAGATGGTGCTGAGTGTGCACGTGCACGTACCCATCGAAGTTGAGCTTGTCGAAAAAGGGCACATGGCTGAGCTCTTGAAGCAGCGCGGACTCTCCTTCGAAGAGCAGGCCATTCCAGCTGTTGAGCTGCTTGCGTGAGAGATGCTTGCAAGGGTCCTCTGCGAAATGTGGGGCGCCAATAAGCTCGCCTTGGAGATCGTAGGTCCAACGGTGCAGCGGGCAGACAATTTGTTCTGTCTGGCCTCTACCCTCGAGCATGATGGCCTGTCGATGGCGGCAGACATTGCTCAGGAGCTCGACGCCGGTCGCGTTGCGCACCAGCACCCGCCCGTGATCTTCATGCGCAAGCGTCGCGTAATGACCGACTTCGGGAACCATGAGTTGGTGACCGACATAGCCAGGCCCTGCCTGAAAGCAGTGAATGCGCTCTTGGGCTAGAAGCGCTTCGTCAAAATAGGCATGAACCGGCAGCTGCGCGCTGCTTGGGACCAGCCTAGAAAAGGTTCCGACATCACTCATCGAAATCCCTCCCGAGCCAAGAAAGGAAAGCGCTCGAGTATACCCGCAATCCAGCGCATGGGGCGTCTACAATGTCGAGATGAACGAAGTCGATGACATTTCAACACTCAGCTTCGAAGCGGCAATGGCCGCGCTTGAACGCGAGACGGCCCGGCTTGAGGGCGGACAGCTGCCCCTTGCTGAGGCGCTCAAGGCATACGAGCGCGGTGTGTCACTCATGCGGCATGCGCAGGGTTTACTGGAGGCTGCTCAGAAGGAGCTCGAGATTATTGATGCCAGAGGCACGACGACCGTGCCCCTCTCCGACGTACTCGGAGAGCGTGCGTGAGTCTCGCTGCAGTGGTTCCGGCATCTTGGCTGACTGGGCTGAATCTGCATTTGGAGCGCGTGCTCAGCGACTCAGCGCCTCACACCCAGGGAAACCATCCTGATCAATCACTTGCGCGGCTCTGGTCCGCGATGGCGTATGCCGTCCTCAATGGTGGAAAGCGTGCACGCGCATTTTTGGTCATGGCGAGTGCTGAGGCGACTGGGGCAGATCCACTGGCTCGGGTGGTGCTCGATGCCGCTGCAGCCGTCGAGTGCATCCATGCGTTTTCCTTGGTTCATGACGACCTACCCTGCATGGACGATGATGACTTACGCAGAGGTCAGCCCACGGTGCATATTGCCTTTGACGAGCCGACCGCACTCTTGGTGGGCGATGCACTTCAGACCCTTGCATTTGAACTGCTCATGGACACAGATGCCTCTGATCAGACCAAGGTTGCGCTCTGTCGGTCGCTTGCGGTTGCGACGGGTGCGAGAGGCATGGCGGGTGGTCAGGCCGTTGACATTGCTGCCGTTGGTGTCGGATTGACTCAAACCGAGCTCGAATCCATGCATGCCCTCAAGACCGGGGCGCTGATCAAGGCCTCAGCGGAGATGGGCTTGCTGGCCGGTCCGCAGGCCTCTGACGCTGGCCGACTCGATATGATTCGCGGCTATGCGACAGCGCTGGGGCTGTCATTTCAAGTGATTGATGACGTTCTCGATGCCACGGCCGACTCGGGCACTCTGGGCAAAACGGCCGGCAAGGACCAGGCGCAAGACAAGCCGACCTTCATTCGGCTTCTGGGGCTTGAGGCCAGCCGGTCCTATGCGCAGGCGTTGTTGGATCGCGCACTCTCTTCGATTGAGCCACTTGGCTCTGATGGCGATCGGCTTCGCGCACTGGCCCTCGCATTGACTCATCGCGTCCATTAGTTCATCGTTTCGACCATGTCCACTTTGCATGACATCTCTTCCCCACAAGACCTGCGTCTTCTGACCCGACGGCAACTCAAGGATCTCGCGGCCGAATTGCGCGCGTTCTTATTGCACTCCGTTGCGCGAACGGGCGGTCATTTGTCCTCGAACCTGGGCACTGTGGAGCTCACAGTCGCCATTCACCATGTATTCCAGACGCCATTCGATCGGCTGATCTGGGATGTGGGACATCAGAGCTACCCGCACAAGATACTTACGGGGCGGCGCGACCAGATGCACACGCTGCGACAGCTCGACGGCATTTCTGGATTTCCCCGTCGCTGCGAGAGCGAGCACGATCATTTTGGCACCGCTCACTCCTCGACATCGATCTCGGCTGCGCTTGGAATGGCCTTGGCGACCCGGCAGAAGGGGGAGCATCAGGGGCCTCACCGCCGCAGACACATCGCTGTGATAGGGGATGGCGCGATGAGTGCTGGCATGGCTTACGAGGCCATGAACAATGCGGGTATTCACAAGGACATCGATCTGCTGGTCATCCTGAATGACAACGAGATGTCTATTTCCCCCCCAGTCGGAGCCATGAGTAATTATCTTGCGCGACTGATGTCAGGACGCTTCTACTCAGCTGCGCGCGAGCTCGGCAAGCAGGTGCTTTCAGCCGTGCCTCCAGTCTTAGAAATTGCCCGACGCCTTGAGGGGGGTGCAAAAGGTCTTGTGACTCCAAGCACGCTCTTTGAAGAGTTCGGGTTTAATTATTTTGGCCCTATCGACGGCCACGACCTCGACGCGCTCATCCCCGCGCTCCACAACCTGCGTGAACTCAAGGGTCCGCAGTTTTTACACGTCGTGACCAAGAAGGGCCAAGGCTATGCGTTGGCTGAAGAAGACCCCATCACCTATCACGGTCCGGGTAAGTTCGACCCCAATGAGGGTATTCGGCCCGTGACCCAGCCCGCCAAGCCAACCTACTCGAAGGTCTTTGGGGATTGGCTTTGTGATGCTGCTGAGGCAGATGCTCGCGTTGTTGCGATCACGCCCGCCATGCGGGAGGGGTCTGGCATGGTCGAGTTTTCCCAGCGCTTCCCCGACCGCTATCACGATGTCGCCATTGCTGAGCAGCATGCGGTAACGGTTGCAGCAGGCATGGCTTGCGAGGGGCTTCGCCCCGTCGTTGCCATCTATTCCACCTTCCTGCAGCGTGGCTATGACCAGCTCGTTCACGACGTTGCCCTTCAGAATCTGCCGGTGCTTTTTGCGATTGATCGTGCTGGCCTTGTCGGTGCAGACGGTGCGACCCACGCGGGTGTATTCGATATTGCTTTCATGCGTTGCTTGCCCAACATGGTCATCATGGCCCCGAAGGATGAGCCCGAGTGCCGAGCGATGCTTAGCACTGGTCTCGCGCTGCAAGGCCCTTCCGCTGTTCGCTACCCCAGAGGCGCTGGCATGGGTGTCGATCCCGGGCATGACTTGCTGCCGCTCGAGGTTGGCAAGGCCGAGTTGCTTCGAGAGGGTGCAGTCGGGCCCCACGGCCTGCGGGTCTGCCTCATGGCCTTCGGAAGCATGGTTGCGCCCGCGCTCAAGGCGGCAGGCGAACTGAATGCGGCCGTGGTCAATATGCGATTCATTAAGCCGCTCGACCTCGAATGCATTGCAGACTGTGCAGAGCGCTATGACCTGTTGGTCACTATTGAGGAGCACGCGCTTGCTGGCGGGGCTGGCTCCGCAGTCCTAGAGGCACTCACCAGCCTAGCGACGCCAACCCAACGTCCTGCCGTCCTGACGCTCGGCCTACCGGATGTGTTCATTGATCACGGAGATCATGGCGCACTCTTGGCGCGCGAAGGACTCGATGCCCCCGGCATTGTCGCGAGTGTTCGCGCGAAGGCAGCCCAATTGCACACCCATCAAGAGTTTGGGGGAAATCTGAGTCAGCCCTCGCTTACACTGGCCCAATGAACCGACCTACAGAGAACAGTGCCATCACCATGCCCGATGTTCAGGGGCACCGTGACACGCGTAACCTCCCCATCAATCGCGTTGGCGTGCGTCGCCTGCGCCACCCCGTTCTGCTGAGAGCGGGTCAAGGTAAAAAGCCCATTCCATCCGTAGCGATCTTCAGCCTTGCTGTTGCGCTTGCGGCGGACCAGAAGGGCACCCATATGTCCCGCTTCGTCGCGCTGTTAGAGACCATGGGCCGCGATGGAATTGAGCTGAGTGCGGATACGGCCCAGTCTCTCGCAAGAGACATGCTGAGGCTATTGGAGGCGAGCGAGGGAACACTTGCGCTTGAGGCCCCCTATTTCATCGAGAAGGCCGCACCTGTGAGCGGCGTGAAGAGTCTGATGGACTACACCGTTGGCTTTGAGGCGACGGCTGGCGGTGAAGCGCCCGACACGGTGCTCATGGTGAAGGTTCCAGTGAAGAGTCTGTGTCCTTGCTCAAAGGAGATTTCAGACTACGGCGCGCATAACCAACGATCAGAGGTCACGGTGCGCGTCCGTCTAGGCCCCCAGCCAGCGAAGCTCTGTATCGCCAGCCTGATTCGAACAGTCGAGGCCCAGGCCTCGTGTGAACTTTGGGGCCTGCTCAAGCGACCCGACGAGAAGTACGTCACCGAACGCGCCTACGACAATGCGAAATTTGTAGAAGACCTGGTTCGAGACGTCGCCATCTCGGTGCGAGCCCTACCTGGCGTGATTGGTTTCGAGGTCGAAGCCGAGAACTTCGAGAGCATTCACAACCACTCCGCTTGGGCGCGCATCACCGTCTAGATTTAGTCTCTGAAGTTGCCGTATGCCAGGGGGAGGTCGTCGACCTCTTTCTTCAGCAGTGCGATGACGTTCTGTAAATCGTCACGCTTGCCGCCTGTGACACGCACCGCATCTCCCTGAATCGAGGCTTGGACTTTCATTTTGCTGTCTTTGATGATGCGAACGATGCGTTTGGCATCGTCGCCAGCAATACCGTGGCGAATGGTGAGCACCTGCTTGAGCTTGTCCCCGCCGATTTTCTGAATGTCACCGTGGTCGAGGAAGCGCACATCCACTCCACGCTTCGCACATTTCCCAATCAGGACCTCACGAACCTGACCGAGTTGGAACTCGCTGTCGGCGAGGCAGGTGAGCTCGCGCTCCTTGAGCTGAACCTCAGCACTCGAACCTTTGAAATCAAAACGTGTACCGATCTCTTTGCTGGCCTGGTCAACGGCATTCCGGACCTCGGTCATATCGGCTTCAAGGGTGGCGTCAAATGAGGGCATAACAGGTGTCTCCTAAAGGGCGTTTTAATCTGGTGAGTCAGTCGAGCAGCTTTTCAAAGAATAGCGCGCGACCCAGCTCGGGGGAGAGTTGGTAGGCCTGAAACCCTGCCTTCTCATAGGCTGAGACGGCGCTGGAGTGATGCTCAAGCACCTCAAGGGTAAGCTTGCAGAACCCGTTCGATCGAGCCCATGCCTCTGCGGCGCAGATGAGCTGCGATCCGATACCTTGGCGTTCCATACCCGGTCGGACGCAGAGGTCATGAATGTTGAGGAGTTGCTGTGCACGGAAAGTGGAGAGCCCAATAAAGGCGTTGAGCAGCCCAACGGGTGTGCCGTCTAGCCGCGCTAGCCAACCCCGATAGTGGGGCATCTCATTCAGCGTATCAGGCAGCGCCTGACGAACCTGGGGGCTGAGGCCCTCTCCCTTTCCCGTTGGGCCTCTTGCGTAGAGGTCGAGCAAATCGACAAGGGCTTGCGCATCTGCGGGATCTTGAAGCCGCAGGCTGTGAATCAGAATGGTCACGCGTGATCTTGCATCTGCCCAAGCAGGAGGTACTCCATGAGGGCCTTCTGCACATGGAGACGATTCTCCGCCTCGTCCCAGACGACAGACTGGGGGCCGTCAATGACCTCAGCCGTGACCTCTTCGCCACGGTGCGCGGGCAGGCAGTGCATGAAGAGCGCTTGAGGCTTGGCATGGGACATCATCTCGGCGTCTACACACCAGTGCTCGAAGGCCTTCTTTCGCGCTTCATTCTCTGCCTCAAAGCCCATGCTGGTCCAGACGTCGGTGGTGACAAGATCTGCGCCTCGCGTCGCGTCCATTGGGTCTGCAAACTGCTCAAAGTGCCCCGTGCGATGCAACCCGGCACGCTCAGGCTCAACCTCGTATCCCGGGGGTGTTGAGACATGCACTTTAAAATTCAGTATTTCTGCGGCCTGAAGCCAAGTGTTGCAGACGTTGTTAGAGTCTCCGATCCACGCGACCGTCTTGCCCTCAATGCTGCCGCGATGCTCGATGAACGTGAGAATGTCTGCAAGGATCTGACAGGGGTGGTACTCGTTGGTCAGTCCGTTGATGACGGGGACCCGAGAGTAGGCAGCGAAGCGTTCGATGATGGCTTGCTCATAGGTTCTGATCATGACCAGATCGCACATGCGTGAAATGACCTGGGCTGCGTCCTCAACGGGCTCGCCTCGCCCCAGCTGCGTATCTCGCGTATTGAGGTAGATGGCTGCGCCACCGAGTTGATGCATACCCGCCTCAAAGGAGAGTCGAGTGCGTGTAGAGGCCTTCTCAAAAACCATAACTAAGGTGCGGTCCTGCAGGGGCATGTGCCGCACATAACGCTTGAATCGATCTTTGATGAGGAGCGCTCGATCAAAGAGATAGAGCAAGGTCTCCCGATTCAGGTCGCTGAATTGAAGAAAGTGTTGGATCCCTTGAGGGACAGCCGAGGATGCATGCATAGTCTTGATTGCGCAGTGCCTCAGGCGGCCCGCGCACTTTCAGAGTGTTGGCGCTCAATCGAAGAGAGGATAAGCGGGGTCAGTCGGTCTAGGCAGGTCTGCGCCTCCTCGTCAGAAAAGGTGAGGGGGGGGAGAAGCCTGACCACGCGCTCTGCAGTGACGTTAAAGAGCAGACCCGCGTGTAGGCCATCCGTGGGCAGTGTGCCGCACGCATGATTGAGCTCGATGCCCATCATGAGACCAGCCCCTCGCACATCCACCACCTCCGGGATGTGGGCGAATGTGCTGCGCAGGGCCGCCATCATGCGGTCACCCTGCATCCGAGCGTTCTCCATGAGGCCTTCAGATTCCACGACCTCGATTGTCGTGAGCGCTGCGCGCATCGCCAATGGGTTTCCGCCAAATGTGGTTCCATGGTTGCCTGGCTGGAAGAGGTCGGCCGCAATGCCGTGGGCCAGGACAGCACCGATCGGGACGCCAGATCCCAGGCCTTTGGCCAGGGGCATCACATCTGGCAGAACGCCAGCCCACTGGTGCGCAAACCACTTGCCAGTCCGGCCGATGCCGCACTGGACCTCATCGAGCATGAGCAGAATGTTGCGCTCTGTGCAGAGTGATCTGAGGGCCTGAAGGAACTCCACTCTGGCTGGCTGAATGCCGCCCTCACCTTGAATGGTTTCAATGAAGATTGCGCTGATATGCGGATGCTGTTCGAGCGCCTCTCTCACAGCCTGAAGGTCGTTCATTGGGGCGCGAATGAACCCCTCTACCAGAGGCTCAAACCCAATCTGCACTTTGGTATTGCCAGTTGCTGAAAGGGTGGCCAGTGAGCGGCCATGGAATGCCTTTTCGAAGACAAGCACTTCTGGCCGCTCAAACCCGAGCCGATGCCCGTGTTTGCGCGCGAGCTTAATAGCAGCCTCATTGGCCTCAAGCCCCGAGTTGCAGAAGAACGCATTGGTCATGCCGGATCTCTGTGTCAGCGCGTCCGCCAGCTCCTCCTGGAGGGGGGCCTGGTAGAGGTTGGAGGCGTGGATCAGGGTGGCGACCTGCTTCTGAAGCGCCTCCACCAGACGCGGATGAGCATGGCCCAGCGTGTTGACCGCAATGCCTGACAGGGCGTCTAAATACTGTCGACCTTCATCGTCCCAGACCCAGGAGCCCGACCCGCGCACCAAGGCGACGGGAAGCCGAGTGTAAGTGGGCATCAGTGAGGAGGCAGTCGGTTTCATGAATGACCAAATGAAGACAAAGAGAAGGGAGGGGAGCCGTTAGAATACCGCTTTCTTTTGAAAGCTTTCATGTCGCAGGGCATTCCATCCACGACCGACCTGGCCGGTAAGTTCATCATCAAAGGACAAACCTTGTCAGGAAAAACCTTTCGTCCGAGCGATTGGGCCGAGCGTTTGGCCGGTGTGCTTGCGCCGTATCGTCCCGGCTATAAAGCCTCCGGGAGCGCGCTGATGGTGCATGGGTTCTCGCCTTTTGCCCAGCCCGTGGTGCGCGATGGCGTCAAGTGCGTCATTGTGGACTCAAGCATGCATACGCTTGAGCCCATGGCCTGGGAGTTTGTCTGCGGTTTTGCGCGTGACAACCAGTTGGTGATGGAGCCCTTTAACGAAGCGCGTCCATGACCCGCTGGGTGATGGCATCGACTGCACCCACCCCAGAGATCGTGACGACGCGTGGGGCCGCAGAATCGCCGCTGGCCTGCCAATCGCTGTAGAACTTCACCAGAGGCTTGGTCTGGGCGTGGTAGATGTCCAAACGCTTGCGAACGGTCTCTTCTCGGTCGTCGTCTCGCTGGATGAGTGCCTCACCAGTGACGTCGTCGATGCCGTCTTGTTTGGGGGGGTTGAACGTGATGTGATACGTCCGACCACTTGCAACGTGCACCCGTCGGCCACTCATGCGATCGATGATGTCCTGGTCGGGAACTTGAATCTCGAGGACAACGCCAATGGGAACCTGCGCCTGCTTCATGGCCTCTGCCTGAGGAATGGTGCGGGGAAATCCATCGAACAGATAGCCAGCCTGGCAGTCTGCCGCTTGAAGGCGCTCCTTGACCAGGTTGATGATGATCTCATCGCTGACCAGCCCACCGGAGTCCATGACCTTCTTGGCCTCAATACCAAGCGGGGTTCCCGCGCGGACAGCAGCACGCAGCATGTCCCCCGTTGAGATCTGGGGAATACCAAACTTTTCCTTGATAAAGGTTGCTTGGGTTCCTTTTCCAGCGCCTGGTGGGCCGAGCAGAATCATGCGCATCTTGGAGTCTCCGTTGTCATGGTTTTGCCGCAATTATAGGCGGAGGTCGTTCCAAGCGGCACGAACGCGCTCCAGGTCTTGCGGAGTATCTACGCCTGGGGGCGGTGGGGTCTTGAGCACAATGGCGCCAATGGCGTGACCGTGCTCCAGCCAACGCAACTGCTCAAGCTGCTCGGCCTGCTCGAGGGCGCTGGGGCCCCACCTGACGAACGCTTCAAGCAGCCCAGCCCGATATCCGTAGAGTCCGAGGTGCCTGTATGCAGGCGGCACGGTCGGCAATGGCCCAGGCTGATCCAGCGCGGGCGTTCTGAGGTAGGGCACTGGGGCTCTGGAGAAATAGAGGGCTCGGCCCTCATGGCCGAGTACAGCCTTGACAGCGTTTGGATTGAGGAACTCCTCGCGCTCATGGATGGGGGTTACCGCTGTCGCCACTGAGGCCCACGCATGTCGCGTGAGCACTGCTGCAATCTGGCCCAGGGCGTCCGGCGGCATGAGCGGCTCATCGCCCTGGAGGTTCACCACGACTTGCTCGGCAGTCGCGCCAAGAAGTTCGCATGCCTGCGCGAGCCGATCGGTGCCACTCTGGTGGTCCGCTGAGGTCATGACCGCATCAAAGCCAGCGGATCGCACCGTCTGCGCGATCTCGGTGTCGTCCGTTGCGACCGCGATACGGCGAGCACCAGACTGGGCGGCGCGCTCTGCGACGCGCACGACCATCGGTTTCCCTGCAATGTCTGCAAGCGGCTTGTTCGGGAGCCTGGAAGAGGACCTCCTGGCTGGAATGAGCACCCAGAAGTCAGTCTGTTGCACGCGGATTATCAGCCCTCTTCAGCAGAGGCGATGGTGATCTCCGGGACTTGAATCGCCTCCTGCACAAGGAGGTGAGGGATACCGTCGACGATGGGATATCCGAGGCGCTCAGATGCGCAGAAGAGCATCGCGCCTCCCGGGGCGAGGGTGAGTGCACCGTGACAGCCGGGGCAGGCGAGAATCTCACGCACTTTTGAGTCCATGGCCACATTGTAGTCGGCTGATCAGGTGAGTGGTCCACTCGGCTGGAAGTGTGTGATCAAGTTTCAGCGCCCAGACACGTTCGACGGGCAATGCCCCGTGGGCCTGGAGTTTTCCGAAATCCTTTTCCGTGGTGAGGATGAAGTCGGGCCAATCCTGCTGGCCTCGAATGCGCTGCAAGGCCTCCCAGGGGCGAGATGCATGGTCGTCGAGGGCGATGCAGCGAGAGATGGGAATGCCTTGTGCGGCAACACTCTGAAAGAATCGATGGGGCTCGGCTATGCCGGCGACAGCCCATACGACAGAGGCCGGGGTGGTTAAGATGCTGTCGCGCAATCCGTCTGGCGTGCAATGCCCGTTGAGACCGACCCAGGCTTTTGGCTTCATGGGCAGTGGGCCACAGATTGGCCTCTGCTCCAGTGTGTTCAGTAGATGAGCAAGCGCCTCTTCAGACGGGTTTCCTTTCACCAGCACCAGGTCGGGCTGAGTTGGCGCAGAAGGAGGCCATGCAAAGCGGTTGGGGCCGGCAGGTAGGCAGTGCGTGTTGCCTATGAGTCGCTCATCCAGCAAGAGCACCCGCACTTGCGGCTTAAGACTCGTCTGAGAGAGGCCATCATCAAGGATCAGCACATCGAGGTCGGGGCACTGTTCTAAAAGTGCGACGCCAGCTGCGTGTCGGTTCGGGTGGACAGCAACGGGAACAGCGGCTCGCCAGTGCACCAACCAGGGCTCATCGCCAATCCATTCGGGACCGGCTGACTCATGTGGCAAGAGCACACGTGGTGGGGAGCGTGGCGTGATCGGTGGGCAGAGGCCGTAGCCTCGGCTGACCAAGCCTGCCTTGAGGCCTTGCGTGCTGAGCGCCTCCAGAATGCCCAGACAGGCCGGTGTCTTTCCTGCGCCCCCCATGACCACGTTACCGACTGCAATCGTGGGCAGTGGCAGGGTAGGCGCTTGGGTCTGGCGCCGTTGTCGCCAACGTCCGACCGCTGCCCCGAGTTGGCCGATGAGTCCCAGAACCGAATCGAGGACGCTCGCGCGCTTGCGATGCGCACCTGGGGGGGGAAACCATGTTTTCCACAGCCAGGCGCGAAGCCAGCCTCGCCGCTGAGGGGGTGTGGATAAGTCTGTGGACATGAAGGTCTTATGGCCGGTGCGAGCCAACGCGGATGAGGGTTTCTCTATTATGGGGTCCCAGCACCTGCGCGAGCAGGCCCTCTTTAGCCTGAGTTTTAGATATTTTAGTGCCTATATTTCAATGACTTGCGTGTTTTTTCAAGGGATTTGGCCGGCTGCCCGTCGATCAGTCACGTGGGCCCAGCGCAAAGGCATTCATTTTCAAGCCCCGATGCGGATTGTGGAGAAGTATGGCGATACAAGCATCTGAAGACCTGCCACTGATCACCGTTTCAGAGCTGAATCGCCGGGTAACGAGTGTTCTGGAGCGTCAATTCCCCTTGGTTCGGCTGGAGGCAGAACTCTCTCAAGTCACCCAGGCCAGCAGCGGTCACTGGTACCTGACGCTCAAAGACGCCGGTGCGAGTGTTCGGGCTGTGCTCTTTCGCAGAGAAGCCGCTGGCTTGAGCATGCTGCCTCGCGAGGGGCTCCAGGTGGAGGTGCGGGCGCAGCCCTCTCTTTATGAGGCGCGTGGCGACTTTCAGCTACGCATACTCACGCTCAAACCCGCTGGGCAGGGTGATTTGTACGCACTCTTTCTCAAACTGCGGGCCAGGCTCTCGGAGGAGGGCCTGTTCTCAGAGTCTCGAAAGCGTCCACTCCCGTTCAGGGTTCGCCGTGTGGGTGTCATCACGTCCATGAGTGGGGCAGCCCTTCGAGACTTCCTGGTGACCATCCGGTCTCGGGCGCCCATGCTGCGCGTCGCCGTTTTTCCAAGCCTGGTCCAAGGCCTCGATGCACCTGCCGCGCTTTTGGCCGCGCTGGAGCGTGCATCGGGTGCAGACCTGGATGTTTTGGCTGTGATTCGTGGCGGTGGAAGCCTTGAGGACCTCTGGGCGTTCAATGATGAGCGCCTCGTGCGTGCGCTGGCGGAGTTTCCGGTACCGGTGGTTTCGGGCGTGGGGCATGAGACCGACATCACCCTTACCGATTTCGTATCAGACTGTCGCGCAGCCACGCCCACTGCGGCGGCGGAGTCCATCGCTGCGCCCTTGATTCAAGAGCGAGATCGCATGGCTGTTTTATTCGACGCTTTTCGCGCTCGTGTGCATCGCATAGTGGACCAGAGCTGGCAGCGGCTCGATCGCATGCGAGGAGGGTTGAGAAGTCCGCGGCATGAGCTGCGCGCACAGACCGAGCGCTTTGTGAGCGCTCAAACCCGATTTCTGCGTCTTCAGGACCGCGGCTTTGTTGCTTGGGAGGAACGCCTGCAGGGTGCCGCTCGGGCCTTGACTGCATTGAGCCCTCTTGGGGTTCTATCGCGGGGTTACTGGGTGGCCATGGACCATCAGGGTGAGCCTGTGAGCTCCGTCAGTCAGTTGCAGCCTGGGCAGGGGCTTGAGCTCTGGGCCGCGGACGGTCGCGCGCAGGTGCAGGTGAAATCCCTAGAGCCCGCTCAGGGCAATGCCCCTGAAAGCTCGTCATAATTTTGGGCCATCCTCATCCTTTTTCAGGAGCCTCAACCTATGGAACACACCCTACCCGCGCTTCCCTATGCATTGGATGCACTCTCGCCCCATATTTCTAAGGAGACGCTTGAATTCCACTACGGGAAGCATCACCAGACCTATGTGACGAATCTCAACAACCTCATTAAAGGCACCGAGTTCGAGCAAGCATCCCTCGAGGACATTGTGAAGCGCTCATCCGGCGGTGTGTTCAATAACGCAGCACAGGTCTGGAATCACACGTTCTATTGGCACTCGCTCAGCCCCAATGGTGGCGGTGAACCGAACGGTGCGCTTGCTGCGGCAATCGATGCAAAGTGGGGCAGCTATGCCGCTTTCAAGGAGGCCTTCACCAAGAGTGCGATTGGTAACTTTGGTTCGGGATGGACGTGGCTGGTAAAAAAATCGGACGGAAGCCTCGACATTGTGAACACCAGTAATGCGGCTACACCCCTCACGACGACGGATCGCGCCTTGCTGACCTGCGACGTTTGGGAGCATGCCTATTACGTTGACTATCGCAATCGCAGACCCGACTACCTTGGCGCGTTCTGGTCCCTGGTGAATTGGGATCACGCTGCCAGTCAGTTCACTGCGTAAGTTTTACGCGGTCTTTCGCCTGAATGCCTCGGTTCTGAAACCAGCCCTGGGTCATCTCCAGGGCGAACCGAGCGTTTCCTCGAGCACAATGCACGGTGTCCGTGCGAGGCTGCATGTCAGCGAGGTTGATGATGACCCCTTGGTCATCGAGAAACGCAACCGTCAGTGGTAGCGGTGTGTTTCGCATCCACATGCAGATGCGCTCAGGCGCATCAAAAACAAACAACATGCCGGAATCTGGCGCAAGTGAGGTACGTCCCATAAGCCCTCTTGCACGGGACTCTGGTGTGCGGGCGACTTCCACCTGAATCCGAAAGCCCTTGATGTCGAGCGTGCTTGGCGTGTGCGCCTGATCCAAGGCTGCACCCGCGCCTGGTCCCAGTGCGATAGAGGCAGCAATCAATAAGCCGCTCAAAAAATATTTCAGTTGCATATCCATGGATTGTGCACAAAAAAAACGGGCCCATTGGAATAGGCCCGTTTTCTCCATACAGGGGCCATGGCCCCCGGGTGGCTTACTTCTTGGCTTCAGCTTTCTTCTCGTCCTTCTTTGCATCAGCTTTCTTCTCTGCCTTCTTCTCTTCTTTCTTAGCAGGAGCAGCGGCAGGAGCAGCAGCAGGAGCAGCAGCAGGTTTGTCAGCAGCAACAGCAACGGTAGCAAACAGGCCAGTGGCCAGAGCGGCGATCAACGTTTTCATGATTTCCCTTTAATTTTGGAGATACGGCCTCATCTGGCCGCACGCGCACTATAGAGGCAATTAAGAGCGCTTTGGGCGGTGCGTTTGCTCGAATTATATTTCCGTGAATTTATCGGGCAGGGCCAGTCCGCGCTAAGATGAAGGACTCACATTTTTTCTCAATAGGAGATGTTAGATGTCCAGCAAAATCGTGGTGCCTGCCACCGGTGAAAAGATCACCGTTAACGCAGACTTCTCCCTGAATGTCCCAAGCAACCCGATCATCCCCTTTATCGAGGGCGACGGCACGGGCGTTGATATTTCTCCTGTGATGATCAAGGTGGTGGACGCAGCCGTGCAAAAGGCATATGGCGGTGCGCGCAAGATCTCTTGGATGGAGATTTTCTGCGGAGAGAAGTCCACGCGGGTGTACGGGCCGGATGTCTGGTTGCCCGATGAAACCCTTCAGGTGCTGAAGGACTACGTTGTCTCCATCAAAGGCCCACTGACGACGCCCGTGGGCGGAGGTATCCGCTCCCTAAACGTGGCCCTGCGCCAGCAGTTAGACCTCTACGTCTGTCTGCGCCCTGTTCGCTACTTTGCGGGCGTGCCGAGTCCCTTAAAAGAGCCGGAGAAGACCGACATGGTGATCTTCCGCGAGAACTCTGAGGACATCTATGCAGGGATCGAGTACCAGGCGGAGTCAGAGCAGGCCAAGAAACTCATCAAGCTGCTCATTGAAGAGTTTGGCGTCAAGAAGATTCGATTTC
>JBJOHF010000031.1:0-3657 GCA_046047855.1 Pseudomonadota bacterium
CAGGCGCCTTAAGGCAGGCTTTGAAAGCCAAGACAAGCGTTGCATCTGACGGGCTGATCGCGCTGAGAGTCGACCGTTGAGCAGGACGATGGGAACGCCCAGCGCTTCGGCCTGCATCAACAGCTCTGGCCAGAGCTCCGTCTCCATCAGCAGCCCAAGCGTGGGCCTTGCCTGCCGCAGGAATGCCCGCACGGCCCATGGCTGGTCATACGGCAGATAGGCCTGAAACACACGGGTATTGAGCTCCTGCGCAAACAGGCGCGCGCCCGTTGCGCGCCCCGTGGGCGTGGTGTGGGTTAACAAGACTTGGCCTTCGGGCGTGTCTCTGAGCCAGGCCCGAAGCAAGGGGTAGGCTGCCTGCGTCTCGCCCACCGAGACCGCATGCAGCCACAAGACCGGTGATGATGAAAGGGCGGGTAAGCGACCGAGAAAGCGCTCAGAGAGATGCCGTCGGTAATCCCCCCCTTTCAGCCAGAGCCGCACAAGCATGACAGGCAGGAGCATCACCACGATCAGCCTGTATGCAAGATGTGAGAGCGCCTCCCAAACCGAGGTCTCAACGGAGGTTCTAATCGTCATCCCCATCGAGGGGTTCACCTTTAGGCAAGACACCGATCTCCGTGAGTGCACGCAGGACAGACTTTGGGCGAATATCGTCCCCAGCGAGGGTGAACCCGCGTCGCGCCCAATCCACATGAAATCGGTTCGTGGACGAACCGGTCATCAGCCCGACCGTGCTCTGCCCCATGCCCGCCGCCCAATGGGTGAGGCCGGTATCCACGCCCACCACCGCCTTTGCATGCTGCAGCACACCCGCAAGATCACGCAGCCCCATGGTGGGGAGCATGCGGCCATCCGAGGCCTTTGCAATCGCCAGACACTCCCGACGATCATGCTCACCAAAGGCGGGAATGATGGGGCTCAAACCTCGCCGCTTCAGCGCTTTCCCCAAGGCCACCCATCGATGCTCGGACCAGGTCTTGGTCTTGCGCCCCGAATTCACCACAAAGACCACCCAGTTGGGTGACTCGTGTGGAGACGCACCAATTCGGCCACAGACCTCGGCAAACTCCTTTGCCATGATGCCAATTGCAACCATGGAGCCCGAGAGGGGGCGCTCCAGACGTTCATAGCCAAGCGCCTGAGCAAACAAGATGCGCTGACGCTCCACCGCATGACGCTCATAGGGGACGTCGACGGCATGGTCGAGGGCAAGAGAGGCCAACATCGAGGAGGACGATCCATGTCCAAACCCCCAACGGCCGCCATCACCCGTCTTGACCTTGGCTGCAATCAGGGCACTGTGGCGTGCGCCTTGGGCGTCAATGACGTAATCGTACTGATCATCTCCAACTGCGCTCAGTTGTCGCAGAAAGTCATCCCAGGTGCTCAGGTCCCAGGGTCGCCCGCGTGCGCGGTCAATGCCCACACGGTAGACCTTGTTTACAGCGGGAGACAGCAGCGGAATGGCCGAATATCGCTCCTCTGCAACCCAGTCGAACTCCATATCAGGGCGCTGCTGCTTGGCTTCTGCAAGCGCAGATAGGCAGTGCACCATGCCACTCATGGTGCCTGTTTTGATCACGAGCGCTCTGGGCATGCGAGCGGCCGCGCTAGAAAGGAAGCGCGAGCTGGGGATTCACGGACAGAAGGCTCGCTCGAAACTCTGACTGAATGCGTGCCAAGGCCTCGTCCGTCTGAGCCTCAAACCGCAGCACCACCACCGGCGTGGTGTTTGAGGGACGGGCCAGACCAAAGCCATCCGCATACTCCACCCGAATGCCGTCAATGGTGATGCGCGAGCTTGCACTCGGAAACACGCCGGTCTGGGCCAACTCAGCCACCAGGCGATGATTCTCGCCCTCTGCAGTTTTGATCTGCAGCTCTGGTGTGGAACGCGCATTGGGCAGCCCCTCCAAGAGCGCAGACGGGTTGTCCTCTCGAGAGAGGATCTCAAGCAGACGGGCTGCTGTGTAGAGCCCATCATCAAACCCATACCAGCGGTCATTGAAGAAAATATGGCCACTCATTTCGCCGGCGAGTGGTGCGCCCGTCTCCCTTAACTTCGACTTGATAAGCGAGTGGCCTGTGCGCCACATCAGGGGCTTTCCCCCGTGGTCTTCGATATCTTGTGTCAGCAGTCGACTGCACTTCACGTCGTAAATGATCTGAGCGCCAGGCTGTTTGGCCAGCACATCACGGGCATAGAGCATGAGCTGACGGTCTGGAAAGATAATCTGCCCCGAGGCTGTCACCACACCAAGCCGGTCTCCGTCTCCATCGAAGGCCAAGCCCAAGTCGAGGCCCTGCTCACGAACGACGCGTTGAAGATCCTCAAGGTTGTGCGGGTCTGCGGGGTCCGGGTGATGATTCGGAAAGTTTCCATCGACCTCGCAGAAGAGCGCAGTCACCTCACAGCCCAATGCGCGCAATAACTGGGGACCAAGCTCACCCGCCACACCATTGCCTGCATCGACGGCAATGCGCAGTGGGCGCGCCAAGGCCACATCACTGGTGATTCGGCCAAGATAATCCGACCGGACATCACGCGCAGTGGTGCTGCCCTTACGAAGACCCTGAGCCAGGAACGCCTCCACGCGGCCGTCTACAAGGCCAGCCCGCAAGGTCTGTATCTCGTCTCCTGCCAGCGTCCTGCCACCGAGCATCATCTTGAGCCCGTTGTAATTCGGGGGGTTGTGGCTGCCTGTAATGGCCACGCCCGTACCCGTGCCCAGCAGGTAGGTGGCAAAGTAGACCAGCGGCGTGGGAACCATGCCAATGTCCACCACATCGATGCCCGCCTCTGTCAGACCCTGCGTGAGTGCAGCCTGCAGCCGAGGGCCGGAGAGTCGACCATCTCGGCCCACCACACAGCGGGTCTGCCCATCGAGGGTCATCTGCCAGCCCAGCGCATGGCCAATCTGACGCACGCCTGGCTCTGTGAGCGTTTCGTCAACCACGCCACGGATGTCATACGCCTTGAAAATCCCTGAAGGGGGAACGGAGGGGGGATGGCCTGTCTGCATGGGGTGCTCCTGCATGGGTGCTCACGGTGGGGGCGCCTCTGACGAGGAAGCCACTTTTATTTTACGATGGGCCCATGGCGATATATGCAATTGGCGACATTCAAGGCTGTGCGCAGAGCCTCAAGGCCTTGGTGTGCCAACTCAAAATCAAACCGGGTCGCGACACCCTGTGGTGCGTGGGAGACCTGGTCAACCGCGGCCCGCAATCCGCAGAAGTCTTGCGTCTCATTCGAGATGCCGGCCCCCATGCCATCAGTGTCCTGGGCAATCACGATCTGCACCTGCTCGCAGTCGCCTGCGGAGCCCGCAAAGCGGGCGCGTCCGACACCCTGGGCGATGTGCTGGCAGCCCCCGATGCAGCCGACCTGCTCCACTGGCTGCGTCATCGGCCCTTAGCCCATGCGCAGGGACAAAGCCTCTTGGTGCATGCCGGTGTGCTGCCCAGTTGGACACTCACCGACACCCTTCGATATGCACAAGAGGTCAGTACCCGCTTGGCCAGCGATCATTGGCAGGAGTTTCTCTACGAGATGTATGGCAACAGCCCAGCGCACTGGCGTGATGGCCTCACCGGACAAGCACGACTTCGCGCCATCGTGAACGTGCTCACCCGCATGCGATATCTTGATCG
>JBJOHF010000032.1:0-6193 GCA_046047855.1 Pseudomonadota bacterium
TCTCGACGCGGTCCTCGGCATCGAGCAACAAGTCGAGCCGAACACGCGCGCGAATGCGCATGTGATGACTGCAGCTGGGGCAGACCTGTAGATTGCGCTCGAGCTCGGTCTTATAGAGCACGGCATCACAAGAGGGGCACTTGAGCCACAGGCCCTCAGGCACCACGCGGCGGCGGTTTTCAGACTGCTGAATACGGGGGGGGAGGAGCTTGTCAATCCAGCTCATGCGGCTGCCTTTGCGCCAAAACGTGCATCGAGGGCTTGGCGGATGGTGGCAACAAACGCCCCGGCGGCCAAGACGGGCTGAGTTTCCGACTCCATGAGTTTAATGATGGCGCTGCCAATCACCACCGCATCTGCATGCTCAGCCACAGCGACCGCGGAGGCTGCATCGGAGATACCAAAGCCCACGCCTACGGGCAGCTTGGCATGCTGGCGCAGCGTTGAGACTCGGTCCGCGACGCTGGCCACATCGAGGCTAGCCGCACCTGTAACGCCCTTGAGCGAAACGTAATAGAGATATCCGCCGCCGAGTCGCGCGACCTGCTCCATGCGGCTGGTCGACGAGGTGGGCGCAAGCAGGAAGATGGGATCGATCTGAGCCGATCGCAGCGCCTGTGCAAACGGCTCACACTCCTCAGGCGGATAGTCCACAACCAAGACACCATCGACGCCTGCAGCCAAGGCCGCCTTCACAAAGGCCTCTTGTCCCATGCGCTCGATGGGGTTTGCGTAGCCCATGAGCACAATGGGTGTGTGCTGATTGGTCGCCCGAAACGCAGACACCCAGCCCAGGCAATCGGAGAGGCTCACACCCTGGGCCAGGGCTCGCTCGCTGGCACGTTGAATAACAGGACCGTCGGCCATCGGGTCTGAGAAGGGAATGCCGAGCTCAATCACATCGGCACCCGCAGCGACGAGGGCATGCAGCAGCTCCACCGTCGTGGCGGGCGAGGGGTCGCCCGCGGTGACGTAGGGAATGAGCGCCTTGCGGCCAGAGGCCGTCAGGTCTGCAAAAACAGAGGCAATGCGTGACATTCAGTCTCCAGAGTTAGAGCGACAGACCGCCTGCCTGAGCGACCGTGTGCATATCTTTGTCACCCCGGCCTGAGAGGTTGACCAGAATGATTTTGTCCTTGGGCAGTGTGGGCGCAATCTGGGCGGCATAGGCAATGGCATGACTGGTCTCGAGCGCAGGAATAATGCCCTCGATGCGGCAGCAGTCGTGAAAGGCCTTGAGCGCAGCGTCGTCATTGACCGGCACATACTGGGCGCGGCCAGAATCTTTGAGCCAGGCGTGCTCGGGGCCAACGCCTGGGTAGTCAAGGCCAGCCGAAATGGAGTGCGTCTCAATGATTTGTCCATTGGCGTCCTGAAGGAGATAGGTGCGGTTGCCATGCAGAACGCCCGGGCTTCCGGCCGTAAGAGACGCGGAATGATGACCGGTATCGACACCGTCTCCACCGGCCTCCACGCCAACAAGTGCCACACCGTCCACACCAATGTAGTCGTAGAAGATACCCATGGCGTTGCTGCCTCCACCCACGCAAGCAACCACCATGTCGGGCTGACGTCCCACCATTTCAGGCATCTGCCAGAGGCACTCCTTGCCCACCACAGAATTGAAGTCGCGCACCATCATGGGGTAAGGGTGCGGGCCCGCCACCGTACCGATGATGTAGAAGGTGTTGTCAACATTCGTGACCCAGTCGCGCATGGCTTCATTGAGCGCGTCCTTAAGGGTTTTGGATCCGCTCTCAACGGGCACCACCGTGGCTCCGAGCAGCTTCATGCGATAGACATTCGCGGCCTGACGCGCCACGTCAGTGGAGCCCATGTAGACCACACATTCCATGCCAAATCGCGCTGCGACGGTTGCTGTGGCCACGCCATGCTGACCTGCGCCGGTTTCGGCAATGACGCGGGGCTTCCCCATGCGGCGGGCCAAGAGCGCCTGGCCGATGGTGTTGTTGACCTTGTGTGCACCGGTGTGATTGAGGTCTTCGCGTTTGAAATAAATCTGTGCGCCACCGAGCTGCTCAGACCAACGCTTGGCGTGATAAATGGGGCTGGGCCGACCCACAAAATGCTTGAGCTCGCGGTGAAACTCCGCCTGAAATTCTGGATCGTGCTGGCTCTGCGCATAAGCCGCCCGCAGTTCATCGAGCGCGAAGCTCAGCGTCTCGGAGACAAAGCTGCCCCCGTAAGGGCCAAAGTGACCGGTGGCGTCTGGAAAGTTATAGGGAAGATCGTTTGCCTTCATGTGAAGTCCTTTTGCTTGGTCTCGTCGGCAGCCTGGACAGCCGCCATAAACGATCGAATCCGTGCCGGATCTTTCCGGCCTCGCTGAACCACTCCCTGTTCTATCTGCTCTACCCCGCTGGATACATCGACTGCATCGGGCGCCAACATTTGAATGGCCTGCCCTACCGACTCTGCATGCAGACCACCACTGAGCACCCATCGGCCCGCAAGCATGGCTCGCACGGCCAACAACCGACTCCAGTCGAAGGCATGCCCGCTCCCGCCAAAGCCCGCCGAATCGGCGTCGAAAAGCAGCGTAGAGACTGCAATGTACGGCTGTACGAATTTTACCAGTGCGTCGTCTGTATGGAGGGCAGTGCCCATGCGAACCGCCTTGATGACCGGCCTGCCCAGGTCTTGGCAGTCAGCAGCCGACTCATCGCCATGCAGCTGGATATGACTGAGGCCCACTTGGGCTGCGGTGTTGAGGATTTCCGCGCGTGAGGCGTTTACGAATAAGCCCACCACAGAGACCCAGGGCGCCGCCCGACGCGCAAGTGCCTGTGCCTGCTCGACCCGCACTGCACGCGGGCTCTTGGGATAAAAAACAAGCCCAATGGCATCGGCGCCCGCCCGAACCGCTGCATCCACGTCTTGCTCACGGGTGAGCCCACAAATCTTTACTCGGGTACGCATGCGAATGGCTCCGGATAATCGACTGCAGTCAGACAGAGGCCCTGGGCCGGAAAGGTGCGGCCCGCAAGCGTGCGATCACGCCCTGCAAGCACGTCTGCAACCCATTGGGCGGGACGCGCACCCCGCCCCACCTCCACGAGTGTGCCGACAATATTGCGCACCATGTGGTGCAAGAATGCATTTCCCTTGAGGCTTAATGTCAGCATGCTGCCCTGCTGGGCCCACTCGCACTGGGTCAATACCCGAATAGGACTTGCTGCCTGACATTCTGCTGCACGAAATGCGGAGAAATCGTGCTCCCCAAGCAGGCAGCGTGCGCCATGCTGCATCGCCTCTAGATTGAGTGGCTGAAAGACCCAGGTGGCGTAGCGCTGCTGCAGAGGATGATCAACGGGCTCGTTCCAGATCTGGTAGCGATAGCTTCGGGCGAGTGCAGAAAAGCGCGCATGAAATTCGGGAGAGACCTCGGCTGCCCAACGCACGCGAATTTCGGCAGGCAGAAAGCTATTGAGGCCGCGCACCCAGTTCCATTGGGGTCGCGAGACATCGGTATCGAAATGAACCACCTGACCCTCGGCATGGACCCCGGCATCGGTGCGCCCTGCTGCAGTGGTCTCTATGGCGGAGGCGGGGCAGTCCAGGAAGGCCGCGATTGCGCGCTCGAGCTGATCTTGAACGGTATTGCCGCCTGGCTGTGTCTGATACCCATGAAAGCTGGTGCCATCGTAGGCCAGACCCAGCGCAAGCCTCATAGGAGAATACGCAGCATCCGTCGCAGGGGCTCGGCTGCGCCCCACAAGAGCTGATCGCCGATGGTGAACGCCCCGATGTACTGCGGCCCCAGTGCCATTTTGCGAATGCGCCCCACCGGAATGGTGAGCGTACCCGTGACCTGCACGGGCGTGAGCTGGTGAACCGTGTCCATGCGGGTGTTGGGCACCACCTTCACCCACTCATTGTCCTTGGCGATCATGTCCTCAATTTCGTCGATTGGCACATCGCGATTGAGCTTGAGGGTGAGCGCCTGGGAGTGGCAACGCATGGCACCCACGCGCACGCAGATCGAGTCGATGGGAATTTCGGGCTGGTCGAATCCAGGACCACGGCCGAGAATTTTGTTGGTCTCGGCTCCGCCCTTCCACTCTTCCAGGCTGGTACCGTCGCCACGGTCCTGGTCAATCCAGGGAATGAGGCTTCCCGCCAGCGGCACCATGAAGTGCTGGGTCTCGTCTGCCGACAAGCCCTTCTGAGTGGCCAGCACGCCGCGATCGATGTCGAGGATGGCACTGGCGGGGTCATCGAGCAGGCTTCTCACCGATGCATTGAGCGTTCCCATCTGGGTGAGCAGCTCACGCATGTGCTGAGCCCCTCCGCCCGAGGCCGCCTGGTAGGTGGTGGCCGTCATCCAGTCAACGAGACCTGCCTTGTAGAGCGCCCCCACGCCCATGAGCATGCAGCTCACGGTGCAGTTGCCGCCGATGTAGTTCTTGATGCCTTTGCTCAACGCAGCATCGATGACGTTGCGATTGATGGGGTCGAGCACAATCACGGCATCGCTATTCATGCGCAGGGTCTTGGCTGCATCGATCCAGTAGCCACTCCAGCCCGATGCGCGAAGGGGCTCATAGACGGCTTTGGTGAAGTCGCTGCCCTGACAGGTGAGCACCACATCGCACTGCGCGAGGGCTTTGAGATCGTGGGCGTCGTAGAGCTGAGGGTCGACCTGCTTGAGGCCCGCAAGCGATGTGGGCACCTGGCCGCCCGCGTTGGAGGTTGAGAAGAATCGGGCTTCGAAGTGCCCAAAGTCTTGCTCCTCTTGCATGCGCTGCATGAGCACTGAGCCCACCATGCCGCGCCATCCAACCAGTCCAACCCGCTTCATGCCCTTCCCTTTCCTCGTTTTTTAATTCTGTGTGGCGCCTGAATTAGCCAAGTGCCGCCAAGACGGCGTCACCCATGGCGCGGGTACCCACACGGGTGCAGCCCTCGCGTTGAATATCGCCGGTTGCATACCCCTGCGCCAAGACCTTCTGCACCGCCGCCTCAATAGACTGGGCCGCTTCGCCCAGCCCAAAGCTATAGCGCAGCATCATGGCCGCGGACAGAATGGTGGCCAAGGGATTGGCGAGATCTTTGCCTGCAATATCGGGGGCCGACCCATGAATGGGCTCGTAGAGGCCTTTGTTGTTTGCATCGAGCGAGGCCGAGGGCAGCATGCCAATCGAGCCTGTGAGCATCGAGGCCTCGTCGGAGAGGATGTCTCCAAACATATTGCCCGTCACCATGACGTCAAACTGCTTGGGGTTCTTGAGCAGCTGCATGGCGGCGTTGTCGACATACATGTGGGTTAGCTCGACATCGGGGTAGGCCTTGCCCAGCTCGATCATGATGTCGCGCCAGAGCTGCGTGGTCTCCAGCACATTGGCCTTGTCCACTGAGCAGAGCCGGCGGCTGCGCTTTTGTGCAGCCTGAAAGGCCACATGGCCAATGCGCAGAATTTCACTCTCGGAGTAGCGCATGGTGTCAAAGCCCTCGCGCTCTCCGTTCTCGAGGGTACGAATGCCGCGTGGCTGACCAAAATAAATGTCGCCCGTGAGCTCACGAATGATCATGAGATCCATACCGGCAACCACCTCGGGCTTGAGGGTGCTCGCACCCGCAAGCTCGGGATAGATGGTGGCCGGACGCAGATTCGCGAACAAGCCAAGGGCCTTGCGCAAGCCCAGAATAGCCTGCTCCGGCCGCAGTTCACGCGGGAGCGTATCGAGCGAAAAATCGCCAACCGCCCCAAACAAAATGGACTCTGCGTCCTGTGCAAGCTTGAGTGTGGCGGGCGGCAGCGGGTGACCGCTGGCGCGATAGCCCGCACCACCCACGGGGGCCTCCTCAAGGCTCAGGCCAAAGTGGCCCTGTGCCGAGAGTCGCTCCAGGACACGCACGGCCTCGTGCGTAATTTCGGGGCCAATGCCATCGCCGGGCAGTACCGCAATCTTGAGCAGTCTCATGCGTGAAGCGCTCCGTGCAGGTCGGTGCCAAGCCATGGCTTCTCAGCGAGCCGCTTGGCCTCGTAGGCCTTGATGAGGTCTGCCTTCTGAAGCGTGAGCCCGATGTCATCGAGGCCATTGAGCAGGCAGTACTTGCGAAAGGGATCGACCTCGAAGCTGCGCTCAAAGGTGCCATCAGTGGTCTTCACCGTCTGTGCCTGCAGGTCGACCACCAGCCGGAAGCCCTCTTGGGCTGCGGTTTTCTGAAA
>JBJOHF010000033.1:0-23099 GCA_046047855.1 Pseudomonadota bacterium
CTTACGACCCCATTGACCTGAGGGCTCCACGCATCCGTAACGATCAGCACCCGCATCATGCGGGCTCAAGTGCGGTCGTCGCGACGGGGCGTTCGGCAGGCATTCCAGATCGGTAGGGCCAAAAAACCAGCTTCAGCTCGCCGGTGTGTGTCTCAACCAGGGCGGAGAGACTCTCAACCCAATCGCCGTCGTTGCAGTAGAGCACGCCGTCGATCTCTCGGATCTCAGCCTTGTGAATATGGCCACAGACCACGCCGTCGTAGCCTCGGCGCCGGGCCTCAGAGACCAAGGCCTCCTCAAAGTCGGTGATGAAGTTGACCGCGTTCTTGACTTTGACTTTCAGGTATTGCGAGAGGGACCAGTAACCCATGCCCAGACGGTGTCGCAGTCGGTTGTATTGGTTGTTTATGGCTAGCAGCCAGGTGTATGCGGCATCGCCCAGGTGTGCAAGCCACTTTGCATGCTGTACGACCCCATCAAAGAGGTCTCCGTGGGTCACCCAGAGTCGACGGCCGTCCTTCATCGTGTGAACGGCCTCATCAACGATGTCGATATCTCCGAAGGCCATGCCCAGAAAATTGCGGAGGACTTCGTCGTGGTTGCCCGCAATGTAGGTGACCTTGGTTCCCTTTCGGGCCTTGCGTAGCACCTTCTGGACCACATCATTGTGGCTCTGCTTCCAGTACCAGCTCTTTCGCAGCTGCCACCCATCAATGATGTCGCCTACGAGATAGAGTGCGTCGCTCTCGTTGTGCTTGAGGAAGTCGAGCAGATAATCGGCCTTACATCCCGGAGTGCCGAGGTGAATATCCGAGATCCATATCGCGCGGTAGTGGAAGGCGACTGGGTCGCTTTGCATGAGGTCGTTTGCCGTCATGGACGCTCAGAATCCACCTCCCGAGTGACATAGACGTGTCGAATCGATGACCGTTTTATGACTTTGAGTCTCAACCTGATTGCTGATAGACTCTCGGCTTGCCTTTTGACGGCAGGCGCGTAGCTCAGCTGGTTAGAGCACCACCTTGACATGGTGGGGGTCGTTGGTTCGAGTCCAATCGCGCCTACCAACACACCAAAGTCCAATGCCCCAGATCACCCTTCCTGATCGTTCCGTCCGCTCGTTTGAGCAGCCCGTCACCGTTGCTCAAGTTGCTGCGTCTATAGGCGCTGGGCTGGCGAAGGCCGCGCTTGCTGGACGCGTCAACGGCGAGCTTGTCGACACGAGCTATTGCATTGCCTCCGATGCGGAGCTTTCAATCGTCACTGACAAAGATGAGGCTGGCCTCGAAATCATTCGGCATTCGACTGCACACCTCTTGGCGTATGCCGCGCAAAAGCTGCTGCCAGGGCTTCAGGTCACGATCGGCCCGGTGATTGACAAGGGCTTCTACTACGATTTTTCTTACCATCGCCCGCTTACGCCCGAGGACCTCGAGGCCATTGAAGCCAAGATGCGTGAGCTCGCTGCGCGAGATGAGCCGGTTGTTCGTGAGGTCATGGACCGCGATGCCGCTATCCAGATGTTTCTGGGCATGGGCGAGAAATACAAAGCGGAAATTATTGAATCTATTCCCCCCGGAGAGCAGATCTCGCTCTACCGCGAGGGTGACTTTGTTGATCTTTGCCGTGGTCCACACGTCCCGTCGACCGGCAAGCTAAAAGTCTTCAAGCTCATGAAGGTCGCGGGTGCGTACTGGCGCGGCGACCATCGCAATGAAATGTTGCAGCGGGTTTATGGAACAGCCTGGGCGAAGAAGGAGGACCTGGATGCCTACCTGCATCAGCTTGAGGAGGCTGAGCGTCGCGACCACCGCAAGCTGGGTAAATCGCTCGACCTGTTCCATTTGCAAGACAATGCCCCTGGTCTGGTGTTTTGGCACCCCAAGGGCTGGACCATTTGGCAGCAGGTTGAGCAGTACCTGCGCCGTGTGTACCTAGAGGCCGGCTACTTCGAGATCAAGTGCCCCCAAATTCTCGACCGCTCTCTCTGGGAGCGAAGCGGGCACTGGGAGCATTACAAAGACAACATGTTCACGACGGCATCCGAGAACCGGGAATATGCGGTCAAGCCTATGAACTGTCCGGGTCACGTTCAGGTGTTCAACAGTGATTTGAGAAGCTACCGTGACCTGCCGCTTCGTTACGGCGAGTTTGGCTCTTGTCATCGAAATGAGTCTTCTGGCAGCCTGCATGGTCTTCTTCGGGTGCGTGGCTTTACTCAGGACGATGGCCATATTTTCTGCACCGAAGATCAGATTCAAGACGAGGTCTATGCCTTCACCCAGAAGCTCCTTGAGGTCTATACCGACTTTGGTTTTGACCAGGTGATTTACCGGCTGTCTACCCGACCTGCAAATCGGGTGGGCTCAGACGAGAGCTGGGATAAGGCAGAGTCTGCGCTCTCAGAGGCGTTGAATCGCTCGGGCGTTCATTGGGAGCTCCTGCCCGGCGAGGGCGCTTTCTACGGACCCAAAATCGAATACAGCCTGAAAGACTCGCTCGGTCGGATCTGGCAGTGCGGGACCATTCAGGTCGATTTCAATATGCCGGTTCGACTGGGTGCTGAGTATGTGGCTGAGGACAACACGCGGCGCCACCCCGTTATGCTGCACCGGGCCATCGTGGGTTCGCTCGAGCGGTTTATTGGAATCCTTATCGAGAACCATGCGGGAGCCATGCCAAGCTGGCTTGCTCCCGTTCAGGTCGCTGTGGCTTCCATTACGCAGGGGCAGGTCGACTATGCCGAAAGTGTTGCAAAAATGCTGCAGTCCCTTGGTGTGCGGACACAATTAGATTTGCGCAACGATAAAATTTCCTTCAAAATCCGCGAGTTAAGCCTTCAGAAAATCCCTTACATCCTGGTGGTGGGGGATCAAGAGAAAGCGTCAGGTCAGGTGGCTGTTCGCGCCCGAGGTGGCCAGTCTCTTGGGGTCATGTCCCTTGAGGCCTTTGCGGAGCAGCTGCAGGTTGAGCTGGTGTCACGCGGGCAGCATGTGCCGCTCACCGATCAGGCGCAGTCCAATCAGAATTTAAAGAAAGAGGTTTGAGCATCGCTACAGATAAGTCGCATCGCATTAATGGCGAGATTACCGGGTACGAGATTCGCTTAGTTGGGGTCGAGAATGAGGCGCTGGGCATTGTGAAGCTCAGTGAGGCCATGAGAATGGCC
Organism: Pseudomonadota bacterium; assembly: GCA_046047855.1. Taxonomy (GTDB): domain Bacteria; phylum Pseudomonadota; class Gammaproteobacteria; order Burkholderiales; family Burkholderiaceae_A; genus Hahnella. Next base: position 3,170 of record JBJOHF010000033.1, read on the forward strand.
GAGGAAGCAGACGTGGATCTGGTTGAAATTGCCCCCCAGGCAAGTCCCGTGGTCTGCAAGCTCATGGACTACGGCAAGTTCAAGTACCAAGAGCAAAAGCGTGCGCACGATGCAAAGCTCAAGCAGAAGATTATTCAGGTCAAGGAAGTCAAATTCCGACCTGGCACGGACGAAAATGATTACCAGGTCAAGCTTCGCAACTTGACGCGGTTTCTGGAGGAGGGTGACAAGGCAAAGATCACCATCCGGTTTAGGGGGCGTGAAATGGCCCACCAGGAGTTTGGCATGCGGGTTCTTGAGCGCGTGCGTGAAGATTTAGGCGAGTTGGGCCAGGTTGAACAAATGCCCAAACTCGAGGGGCGTCAGATGGTCATGATCATCGCGCCCAAGAAGAAGAAGTAGGTGTTTTTGTAGTCGCAGTCGTTGTACCGATTCGCTGTGGGTAACAGAAGCAAGGGCAGGGGCCCTTCACCGACAGAGGACCAATCATAAGGAGCAATCATGCCCAAAATGAAGACCAAGAAGGCCGCTGCAAAGCGCTTTCAGGCTCGCGGAAGCGGGTCTATTAAGCGTGCGCATGCCACCAAGCGTCACATCCTGACCAAGCGCACCACCAAGAACAAGCGTCAGCTGCGTGGAACCCTCACCGTTCATCCGTCCGACGTCCAGCACGTTCGCGACATGATGCCCTACGCTTAAGGAGACCAGACATGCCTCGCGTAAAACGTGGTGTAACCGCTCGTGCCCGTCACAAGAAAATCCTCGCCCTGGCCAAAGGCTTCCGGGGCCGTCGTAATAATGTCTTTCGCGTGGCCAAGCAGGCTGTCATGCGTGCTGGCCAATATGCATACCGTGATCGTCGCAATCGCAAGCGCGTATTCCGAGCGCTGTGGATCACCCGTATCAATGCCGCCTGTCGTCAGCATGACATCAGCTACAGCCGCTTCATGAATGGCTTGAAAAAGGCGCAGATCGACATCGACCGCAAGATGCTGTCCGATCTGGCTGTGGCAGACAAGGCTGCATTCGCTGCCATCGTCTCGCAGGCAAAGTCCGCGCTTTCTGCTTAAGCAAGACGTCCAGACCGGCTCTTTATGTCCGATCTGACGCTGCTGGTCTCGCAAGCCACTGAAGCTTTCGAGGCCGCAACAGACCCTGCCGCCCTCGAAAACGCCAAAGCGCGTTTTCTGGGGAAGGCTGGTCTCATCACCGAACAGCTCAAGGCGCTTGCTGCTCTTGATCCCGAGTCTCGAAAAGCACAAGGCGCGCTCGTCAATCAGGCGAAAGTAGCGGTCGAGCAGGCACTGAATGCCCGTAGGTCGGCCATGGCGCACGCAGCACTCCAAGAGAAACTCTCAGCTGAGGCCATCGATGTAACCCTCCCAGGGCGCGCGCAGTCGCTCGGCAGCATTCATCCCGTCATCCGGACCTGGCGTCGTGTCGTGGAGATATTTGCCTCCATTGGGTTCGATGTGGCAGACGGCCCCGAGATTGAGACCGATTGGTTTAACTTCACCTCCCTCAATAACCCGCTCAACCACCCCGCTCGGTCCATGCAGGACACGTTTTATGTCGACCAAGTGGATGAGTCAGGCCTTCCTCTGCTGCTCCGCACGCATACCAGCCCCATGCAGGTGCGCTATGCGCAAGCAAACAAACCCCCCATTCGCGTGATTGCGCCCGGCCGCACCTATCGCGTCGACAGCGATGCAACCCACTCCCCCATGTTCCATCAGGTAGAGGGACTCTGGATTGCCGAGACCGTGAGCTTTGCCGATCTCAAGGGCGTCTACCACGACTTCCTCGCGCGTTTCTTCGAGGACGATCAGCTAGAGGTGCGGTTTCGCCCCTCGTTCTTCCCCTTCACAGAGCCCTCAGCCGAAGTCGATATGCGATTCTCTACCGGCCCACTCAAGGGACGCTGGCTCGAAATCTCTGGCGCAGGTCAGGTGCACCCCACCGTCATTCGCAACTTTGGTTACGACCCAGAGCAGGTGATGGGCTTCGCGTTTGGAAGTGGCCTCGAGCGGCTGACCATGTTGCGCTACGGCGTTGGCGATCTCCGCCTGTTCTTTGAAAATGATTTGCGCTTTCTGCGTCAGTTCTCCTAAGGGCCTCGGTCATGCGTATTTCTGAAGAGTGGCTTCGCTCCTGGGTCAACCCGTCGCTCTCTACCGAGGCGCTCGCAGACCAGCTCACCATGGCTGGTCTTGAAATCGAAGATATTCATCGGCGTGCCCCCCCATTCACCGGCGTGGTTCTGGGCCATATCTTGTCCGCCGAGCAGCACCCGAATGCCGACCGGCTTCGCGTCTGTTCCGTCGATATCGGTGCCGCTGCACCTCTGCAGATTGTCTGTGGCGCACCCAATGCGCGCACGGGTCTCTTTGTTGCCTGCGCTACAGAGGGCGCGATTCTGCCCGGCGGCTTCGCAATCAAGCGCGCAAAAATGCGCGGCGTTGAGAGTCAAGGCATGTTGTGCTCTGCTAAGGAGCTGGGGCTCTCGGATGAGTCACAGGGCATCCTTGAGCTCCCCGCACCCCAGGCAACCCAGGCACTTGGTCACGACATTCGGGTATTGCTTGACCTCGATGCCGTGACATTTGAGATTAAGCTCACCCCTAATCGAGCGGATTGTCTATCGGTACAGGGCGTAGCCCGAGAGCTCAGTGCCCTGACACACACCGAGATCACGCCTCCTCAGCGCGCGCGCGTCTCGCCGCTTCAGCAGGTTTCCACCCCCGTGATAGCGCTCCCAGAGAAAGCGCATATCCCAAGGCTCTGTGGTCGCTTCTCGGCCCGGATCATTCGGGGAGTGAACGCGCGTGTTCCAACCCCTGACTGGATGCGTGCGCGTCTCGAGGCGGCTGGGCAGCGCTCGATTTCTCTGCTTGTCGACCTTTCGAACTACATCATGTTGGAGCTGGGCCAGCCGACCCATATCTTCGATCTCGATAAGCTCGTTCCCTTCGCCGACGCCTCTCAAGCGCACCTCGTTGTGCGCTGGGCAAGCTCAGGCGAATCGATTGCGCTCTTGAATGACCAGACCGTGCAGCTCGACAGCAGTCACGGCATCATCCTTGACGGTGCTGGTCCTGTCGCCATCGCAGGCATCATGGGTGGCGCGCGTACTGCCGTATCCGACGAGACACAGAACATCCTCATCGAGTCCGCCTTTTGGTGGCCAGATGCCATTCGCGGGCGTGCGCAGAAGCTCAAATTCTCAACAGAGGCTGGCCATCGATTCGAGAGAGGCGTTGACCCAAGCCAGACGGTTACCAACCTGGAAGCGCTGTCCGCCTTGGTCCTTGAACTCTGTGGTGGGGAGGCTGGCCCTATCGCCGATCAACAAATTGAAGTGCCCGAGAGGGCGGCCGTGCGTATCCGTGCTGAACGGTGCTCTCGTATCGTCGGGCGTCCCATTTCGCCTGAGCAGATTCACAACGTGCTCAACGCCCTGGGCTTTGAGCTCACAGATGCCCAAGATCCATCGGGTCCTGCCTTTATGGCCCTTGCCCCAGCCCATCGGTTCGACATTGAAATCGAGGAGGACCTGGTCGAAGAGGTTGCTCGCGTGTTGGGGTTCGAACACATCGAGGCCCGGCCACCGCTGGCAACCCTTCAGATGCGGGTGCTGCCTGAGTCGGTTCGCTCGGTCTTTGACCTTCGGCAGAACCTCGTTGACGCGGGCTACCACGAGGCGGTGACCTACAGTTTTATTGACGAGGATCAGGCCAAATGCTTTGCCACGCACGAGGCGCTGATTCACTTGCTGAACCCGATTGCTGCTCAGCTCTCCACCATGCGACCAAGCCTGACGCCTGGCTTGGTGGGGGTGCTTCAATCAAATCTCGCTCGGCAAGAGACGCGCGTCCGACTTTTTGAAATCGGTCGGATTTTCCAGCGCGACTCAAGTGTCTCGACCGGTCCTTGGACCGTCTCCGGTGTTGCGCAGCCCACACGCCTTGGGCTGCTTGCCTATGGCACTGCCCTGCCAGAGCAGTGGGGCGAAGCTTCACGCAGATCAGACTTCTTTGATTTGAAGGGAGATATTGAGCGTCTCTGTGCACCGGTGCCCATCTCTACAGAGCCCATACCGGCGGGGCACGCGCTGCACAAGGTGCTGCACCCCGGCCGCTCAGCCTTGGTGATCCGCGAGGGTCAATGTATTGGCTGGATGGGGGAGTGCCACCCAAGTCTGCAGCAGGTTTGGGGGCTGCCCCAGGCCGCGCTTCTCGCGGAGCTGGACCTTCCGCCCCTCATGGAGCGAGACCTGCCCGCTCCTAAGGTGCTCTCGCGCTTTCCCTCGATGCAGCGCGATCTTGCTTTGGTCGTCGACCAGTCCGTGTCCGCGGGTGTCATGCTCGAGAAATTCTGGAGTGCCCGCGCTTCGCTGAAAGGTGGGCATTTGCTCCAATCCGTCTCTCTTTTTGACCACTATCGGGGTCTGGGATTGGCCGATCACGAGAAAAGTCTTGCCTTTAGGTTTGTGCTGCAAGATACTGAAAAGACACTAGAAGACGCAGAGGTGGAGGGGCTTTTAGAGGCCCTGTTGAATCTGGCATCCAGCCGGTTTAGCGCGCGACTGCGTGGGCCAGCCGTCTAAGCAGTTTGAACGATTTCCGAGGGGGTTTTCTTGCTGATTGATTCTGATCCATCTCGCGCAGAAGCGGACTCCCTCGCTGCTCTGTCCGACGCAGATACGGTCACCAAGGCAGAGCTCGCAGAGATCCTCTATGAGCGGGTCGGTCTCAATAAGCGAGAAGCGAAGGATGTGGTGGACGCATTCTTTGCAGAGATTCGGGATGCGCTCGTGCGAGGGGACTGGGTCAAACTCTCCGGATTTGGCAATTTCCAGCTCCGTGACAAGCCCCAGCGCCCTGGACGCAACCCCAAGACAGGCGAACCCATTCCCATTTCCGCCCGCCGCGTTGTGACCTTTCACGCCAGCCAGAAGCTAAAAGCCTGCGTCGAGGGGCGCCAGCGACCACTCGATTCTGAGGGCGACGAGGACCTCTGATGCGGGAGGTCTCTAAGACTGCACTGCCGGCGATTCCAGCTAAGCGCTACTTCACGATTGGTGAAGTCAGTGAGTTATGCCAGGTCAAGGCCCACGTGCTTCGCTACTGGGAGCAGGAGTTCTCACAGCTGAGCCCCGTCAAGAGACGAGGAAACCGACGGTATTACCAACACCACGAGGTCGTGCTTATCCGCCGCATTCGTGAATTGCTCTATGACGAGGGATTTACCATATCAGGCGCACGAACCAGGCTCTCTGGGGACCGCGAGGTGGAGCCTCTGGCCCACGCCGAGCAGCCATCCCCTCAGGCGGCACCCGCCTCAGTCCTGGTACAGGAGCTCAAGTCCATTCTGGCGGGGCTGCGCGGCACAAGCTAACTGAAATTTCGGTATACTCCACCGCTTCGGTCGGGGCGTAGCGCAGCCTGGTAGCGCACTTGCATGGGGTGCAAGGGGTCGGATGTTCGAATCATCTCGCCCCGACCAATTTCAAAAGTCGTCCCTACTGCCGGTAAGGCGACGACACTGCATGGAGACTCCCATGTTCATCGAAACTATCGCGCTGCTGGGTCTGTTGGGGCTTTTCGGTCTCGCAGGACTCATCTCATTATTCCGTCCGGTGCCGAAGACACAAACCGGTGCACTTATTCGCGCCTTAGGCCTCCTCGGTCTCCTCGGCATCTCCGGTTTCTGGGTCCCCGGCGCTGGAGCAGCGGGCGCTTTTGGTGCGTTGAGTCTCTGGAATCATCCGAACCGTGCTTTGCATGCGCTCTCCATGGTGGGTTTCTCTGGCGTGATCGGCGTTTTGGTCTTGTTTGTCGAACGCTAGTCGACATCCGTTTCTGTCGTTTTCCGTCTAATTCGAATTACAATCGAAGTGTTCGTTTTGTTTGACGAACACGTCTGCTGGTGCCCGCATCGCGCGGGTTAAACGGGAAGCTGGTGTGAGTCCAGCGCTTTCCCCGAAACAGTCAGAGGACGTATCCGCGGTCGTAGAGGGCGCTCCAAAGTGCCTCTCGGTCACTGCTCCTTTTGGGGTGGGAAGGCCTGATCGCGGGTGAGGTGTCCTCAAGCCTGGAGACCGGCCGCAGACGCCGCCTCAATGTGGCCTCGGGTGTAAGGCTGCCGAATAGGAAACAACACCATGAATAGACGCATTTGTATGGGCGCTGCAGTCCTGTTTCTGCTCGCCACTCGCCCTGCATGGGCGCAGGAGGTTGTCATTACAGCCACCCGAATTCCAACGCTCGCCTCGTCGGTGATTCCGGCAGTCAGCGTGTATGCGCGCGAAGATATTGAAGCCTCCGGGGCATGGTCGCTTGCCGATCTCATCGCGCGCACGCCTGGGGTTGAGATGGGTCGAAATGGTGGGCAGGGCGCGGTTACATCCTTTTTCTTGCGTGGGGCAGAGAGCAAGAATGTCTTGGTGCTGGTTGATGGCCAGCGCATGCGCGATGGTGTCACCCAATCCTCACTTGCGGAAAATATTCCGCTCGAGCTCGTGGAGCGCGTTGAGGTGATTCGAGGCAACGTCTCAGCACTCTACGGCGATGGGGCTGTTGGCGGGGTGATCTTGGTCACGACACGACCTGAAACCGAGGGGCGTGCGCAGAAGCGAATCGTCTTTGGAATGGGAACCCAAGGCACTCGTGAGCTCGGCGTGACCATGCGCACCCCTCTCTCTGGCGCTCAGATTCATCTGGGCCTCTCACATGTTGCTGAGGATGGCGCATCTGCCACGGACCCGAGTAAAACCATGAGTACGGATCCATCTGATGCTGACAGGGATCCCTACGAGCGCACGGCAATTCAGGTCGGACTTCAGGCCCATGCGCTCGGTGGCCGCCTACAGCTCTCGCAGCAATCCACGCGAGCTCACATCCGGTTTGATAATGACTGGATGGGATCAGATCCAAGACAGGCCAGCAGCTCTGACCTTACTGGCCTGCAGTGGAGTGGGCCTTTTGTCTCGCGCTATCAACAGTCCCTCAGCTTTCAATCCAGCGAGCATCGAATAGCGACCAATACCGGCAGCAATAACACCACACAAACGGAGCAGGCTGGATGGTCCATCAGCGGTCCACTGGGCGATGGTCGCATGCTGGCCGGGCTGGAGCGACGCAGAGATGCTCGCAGCCCTGCCGATGGAGACACGGCCTCACGTGTGACTCAGGCGCAGTTCTTCACCTGGATATACGACAGCTCATCTTCGCGCGTCTCCGCCCAGCTTGCGCTTCGCAGGGATGATCCTGAGGATCTGGCGCCCAAGTCAACCTATTTGCTGGGATTGGGCTGGCGCCTGAATGCAACCGCGCGGCTCACCGCAAGCGTGTCTTCGGCCTATCGTGTGCCAGATGGCTACGCACTCTCGACCAATCCGCAACTCGTTCCAGAAGACACCCGCAGCGCCGAGCTCGGATACCGTTGGGTGCAACCCTCAGGCGCACAGATCTCGCTCATTGCCTTTCAGGGCAGGACCAACAACCCCATTCTTTACGACGAGACCTACACCGCTCGCAATCTCAGCGAGATGAAAAATAGGGGCGTTGAAATGGATGCGACACTGCCGCTCGATTCGAATTGGCAGTTGCGGCTCGGGCTTACCGCTCAGGATCCAAGGAGCCCACGCAACGAGTTTGGAGCGGTGGTCGAACCACTTGTATGGGTTCAGAGTGCGCGCAGGGCGCGATGGTTTGGCGATCTGGCACTTGAAGGGCGCTGGCAGCGCTATAACCTTGCATTCAAGGCCTCTGGTGCTGGAGCCCGCCGAAATACGGACTCGGATGCCCATGCTGCGCGGCAACTCAATGGCTACGCATTGCTATCACTGAGAGTACAGAGGCCGCTTGGACATGGTTTGAGTGTGCAGCTTACGTTCGATAACCTGCTCGACACCGAGTACAGCCTCGCAGCAGGCTACCCCGGCATGGGCAGGCGTGCGCTGCTGTCTCTTCGTTGGCGGGGGTAGATTTGGGTTAGTGCAGGTGTTGGCCCGATGGCTCTGAGCTGTCGGGCAATTCTGCATGGACCAGTTCGCCTTCCAGGTTGGGATAGAGGGGGGCCCCGCAGTCCTCGCAATACTCCATGGGCATGCGGGCACGCAAAAACTCAATGCGCTGAACGCCCGATTCCTTCAGCACCGCCTCAATATCTTCAACGATGTCGCTCATCTCATCCTCCGCTCCAAGCAGGGGCCAAATGACGCCGTGAATGACCTCTTCCTCCTGAGCCACCTGAAACCCAACGCGGTACTCCTCAAGCTGGCGGTTGTAGCACCCGGCAATGACCGCGACGAGATTATTCGGCGCAATGGATAGTGTGGTGCTCAGGAAGGCAACAGAGGCTGAGAGCGAGAAGGGCCGAGCAGCGCGGTCTGCATCGCGACAGGCAACGTAGTACGCGCGGGGGATCATGGGCTCAAACCCACACGCCGGCAGCAGGCTGCTGAGGCTCTCTTGGCAGGCCTGTTTCCAGGCGGCACCCACCTCATCCCGCGTGACCAGCCCCTCTTGCCATTTGAATATGGGGCTACCTGCCGGGGCGGAGACAACCCCAAGGACATAGCGTTGGTCTGCGAGAAACTGCGCGGTCTCGTTCAGCGACTTTGTATCGACTGGCATGCGCCCCTCGGAGATGTGCTGCACAAGGGTCTGGCGGAGCTCCGCTGTCTCTCCGAAGCTCTCTGGAAGTTGGTCAGGCGAAAAGAAATAATCCGCGAGGACAATATCGGTGCCGTGTGCGAAAACGTGTTCGGCCATGGCAGACCGCAAGGCTTGGAGGGCCTCCTTGCCGAGCGTGCGTGTTGGAAGCGGCATACGTGACCATGCCAAGACGGGCGCAGCGATGAGCAAGATGTCGCGACTTCCGTCTGAGGATGCAACCTGACCGTGTTCGACCCGGCCCTCAATTGCGTCTGCGAGCTCCTCATAGGCGCGAGACTCCCGGTCAGCGAGCCGATCGAGGGCAGCGTTGAGCGAACTCTCGTCTGAACTGGATAGCAGTCCGTCGATCTCAAGATCGAGCTGTGCCTCCCAGAAGCGGTCTTCCGCGCGACTGCCGGACTGTGCAAGACCCTCGGCGAGTTCAACCAGGCGGTCAGCCTCTCGAGAGGCGCGTCCACGACGTGAGGAGGGTGAGGTTTTCATGGCAAATCCCGAGCGTGTTAGCTATTGTTGAAAATACAGTACTGAATCTTTTACACTAGGCGTAACATCGAGTCTTTGAAACAAGGCCACACCTTGGTTAAAACATTATTCTCTCGACGCAAGCTTCTCATCACCATCATTGTCGCAGGCTTTGCGGTCGTTCTCGTTGCGCTACTGAATTCCTCAGACAAGAAGCAGGATAAGGCTGCGGAGGGCCCCCCCGCGCTGACTTTTCTGCCCAGCGAGGTTGTTCAGCCCCAGATTGGCCCCGTGGGGCGTGGCATTGAACTCGCAGGAGTCCTTCAAGCTGCCGACAGTGTCACGGTTCGGGCCCGTGTAGCGGGCCGCTTGCTGTCTCTGCAAGTCCAGGAGGGCGATCGCGTCAAGGTGGGGCAGAGGCTTGGTGACCTAGACCTAACCGACGCGCGCGCGCGTGTACTGGAGCGTCAGGCCGCACTGACTGCAGCTCAGGCCGACGAGGCCAACGCCCAATCGCGGCATGAAGCCAATCTTGCCCTGACCCAGAAGGGCTTTTTGTCGCCCGTTGCGCTCAAGGGCTCCGATGCTGCCCTTCAGGCCGCACGTGCAGCGCGGCAGTCTGCCCAGGCCCAGCTCGACACAGCAAAACTGCGCCTCTCAGAGGCCGAACTCAATGCGCCCATTGCAGGCGTCATCGCTAAGCGTCAGGCGGTGGTGGGGGAGATGCTCAACCCAGACCAACCCGTTCTGCAAGTCCTCAATCTTGCTGTGCTCGAATTAAGCGCAACCGTTGCGGCTGGAGATGCTGGGCTTCTTTCTGTTGGTCAACCCGTTCAGGTCACCATCGATGAAGCCGCGGGACTGAAGGTTCAAGGTCGCATTCATCGCGTGGGTCCCGCCTCAGACGCCGCGGCCCGTGCCATGCCCGTGGTGGTGCGGTTCCAGAATCCAGGTGCGCTCCTGCCCGGCCAGTATGGTCGCGCGCTCATGACCCTAGCCGATAACCGCCCACGCATCACCGTGCCCATTCATGCCGTGGGGCTCGAGGGTGCCGATCGCATTGTCTGGGAGCTTGCAGACGGTCAACTCAAGCGGCGCGTCGTGTTTGTGGACGGTCAGTCGGATGACGGTCAGCGCCTGATAGTGCGCGGCGAACTCACCGAAAAAAGCCAGATTCTGGCTCGCCAGTTTGACAACCTCCGGGAAGGCCAACGCGGCACCATTGGCGCGGCACCCGTCGTGCCGCCCGTGCCTGTTGGCTCGCGTCCGCCCGCACAGGGCTAAAGGAGCATCGCCTCATGTGGATGACCCGCGTATCCATCGCGCAGCCTGTCTTTGCGACGATGGTCATGCTCGCGATGACCGTGCTAGGCCTGTTTTCATACAGCAAGCTTGGTGTTGATCAGATGCCTGAAATCGAGATCCCCGTGATCTCGATTCAGATTGAATACCCGGGCGCCTCCGCGGAGGCCGTTGAGCGCGAGATCACCCGACGCGTCGATGAGGCAGTCAGTGGGGTAGAGGGCCTCAAGAAAATCTATTCACAGGCTGTTGATGGCTATTCGTCCACCTGGATTGACCTTAATTTGGGCACCGATGTGGCTTCAACCATGCAGGACGTGCGCGACCGCATTGGTGGGCTCTCAGCGGCGCTACCCGAAGGCACGAAGCCCGCTGCAATTAAACGGGTCAATACCGAGAATGATCAGCCGCTGGCCTTCTTTTCACTGAACTCGGATCAGCGCGGGCTGCGAGAGCTCAGCCTCATTGCGGAGCAGACGGTCGCGCGACGCCTGCGTCAAGTGCCAGGCGTGGCGGCCGTGCAAGTCGGTGGAACGCAGCCACGAGAACTTCGGGTGGATCTGAAGCTCGACCGGCTGATTTCCACAGGGGTGATGCCGCAACAGATCATTCAATCGATTCGCGAAGGCAACCTCGACAGTGCCGTGGGCCGGTTGTCGGACGATGTGTCCGATTTGGGCTTACGGGTGGATGGACGCATTCAGGAGGCCTATCGGTTCGGAAGTATTCCCGTGTCCTCAGCGCAAGGCACCCGGCTGCAGGTCTCTGACTTGGCAGAGGTGTATGAGTCGACCGAAGAGCCCAACAGTCTGGCCCGCATTAACGGGAAACCCTCCATCAGCATTGCAATCTTCAAGCAGCAGGGGGGAAATATGGTGGCGGCTGGCACCGAGGTGCAACGGGTTGCCAAGCTTCTTCAGGATCAGCTTCCTGCTGACGTGAAGCTCGACCTCATATGGGCACCAAGTGACTGGGTGAAGCAGTCCATTGATGGGCTTCAGAAAACCCTCATTGAGGGTGCACTGCTGACGGTCGTGATTGTGTTTCTTTTCCTCAAGTCGTGGCGCAGCACCGTGATCACGGCACTGACGCTGCCCATCTCCATTATTTCGGCCTTTATTGCAGTCAACGCGCTGGGCTTCACGCTTAATTTTATGACCGTCATGGCACTGTCTCTGTGTGTCGGCTTGCTCATCGACGATGCCATCGTGGTTCGAGAGAACATTGTGCGACATCTCCACATGGGCAAGACGCACTTTCAAGCGGCCCAAGAGGGTACGGAAGAGATCGGGCTCGCCGTGTTTGCGACCACCCTGGCGATCTGCGCGGTGTTTGTGCCCATCGCATTTCTTGAAGGCGTGATGGGGGCCTATTTCTACCCCTTTGGAATCACTGTGGCCGTGGCCGTGATGGTCTCGCTCTTTGTGAGCTTTACCCTAGACCCTATGTTGTCCTCCATTTGGAAAGACACCCACCCGGACGGCGACAACCTTCCAAGGCCTTTGCGTTGGTCTGTTGAACAGGTTGATCACTTCATGGCATGGCTAGCCAAGGTGTACAACCAGTTTATTCACTGGGGATTCTCTGAGGCGAGATACGGTCTGAAGGGCCGCTTGCGCTGGTTGTCGCTCTCCCCGCGGGGGGTCATTCTCTGGGGGGCAGCGGGGAGCTTTGTTGCTGCCATTTTCCTCATTGCTATGGCGGGCACTGAATTTATTCCCAAGACCGATCAGGGCTACATCGAGCTTCGGCTCAGGCTCCCAGTCGGCTCAAGTCTCGAGCGCACCAACGAGAAGGTGGCACAGGTTGAGGCCGTGGTCGCCGATCTGAAAGAGGTCAAAATGATCTCGACCCGAATTGGTGGCGGTTCGGGTGGGCGGAACGAGGCCCGCATTGGATTGGTGCTCAAGCCGCGCTCTGAACGCGCCCGCACTCAGTTCGAGGTGGAGTCTGAGGTCAGAGAGCGCCTCAAGGGTGTCGCTGGCGTAGAGTTTGTGCTCGGATGGGATCGTCCGATCGAGGTTGCCATCCTGGGCTCTAACCCAGACCAGCTCAAGGAAATTGCGGACAAGCTGAAGGACAAGATTGCTGCCATCCCTGGCGTGGTCGACCCAGAGTCATCCGCCCAGCCTGGCATTCCCACCTTTGCAATTCAAGTGAATGAGCTTGCCGCCAAAGAAATGGGTATCACCAGTCAGGGGCTCGCCCAGAGCATTCGCACTTACGTATTTGGCTCGACGGCAAGCTACTGGATGGCCCCCGATGGCGAGCAAGTCGATGTGCGCGTGAGATTGCCGGATCAAGACCGAGCACGACTCGAGCAGATCCTTGAGCTTCCGGTGGGATTCACCAGCGGACGGCAGCCCATTCGACTGGGCGCAGTTGCAAGCGTTAAGGCCGTCGATAGCCCCAAGCGCATCGTGAGACAGAACCTCCTGCGTCGTGAGACCGTTACTGCGAATGTGGAGGGCAGGTCGGCTGGCGAGGTGGGTGCTGAGGTGCAAAAGCTTACGAAGGCCTATCAACTGCCAGAGGGCGTTCGATTTGATATTGGTGGTGATACCCAAGAGCAGCAGGAAGCCTTTGGACAGATGATTGGCGCCATGCTCTTGGCCATCATGTTCATTTATTTTGTGATTGCGAGCTTGTTCCGAAGCTTCATTCAGCCCATTGCCATCATGGTCTCTCTCCCTCTGTCCTTGATTGGGGTTGCGATTGCACTGGTGAGCTTTGGATCCACCCTCAACATGTTCTCCATCATTGGATTGGTCATGCTCATGGGGCTCGTGACCAAGAACTCGATTCTTTTGGTCGACTACGCGAATCAGCAACGCAGGGCTGGGCTCTCTGTGAAGGAGGCGCTTATGGTTGCTGGCGAAGTGCGCATTCGTCCCATCATCATGACGAGCTTCGCCATGATCTTTGGCATGCTGCCACTCTCACTGGCCCTAAATGAGGGCGGCGAGCTACAGGCGCCGATGGGGCAGGCGATTATTGGCGGGGTCATTACCTCGACCCTTCTCACCCTCGTTGTGGTTCCCGTCATTTACACCTATCTCGACCAATGGACGCACCGCAAGTCGAGAACCGCACGGGCATAAAAAAAGGCGCCTCTATGGAGGCGCCTCTCGCAGAGCTTCAGCCCGCTTAAGCTGCAAGTAACTCCCGCAGCACATACGGCAGAATGCCGCCGTGCATGAAATAGTCCACCTCAATGGGGGTGTCAATTCGGCACAGCACACGGATAGTCTGTTTGGAGCCATCCTTACGGGTAATGACAACGTCGAGATCCTGCTGAGGCTGTAGGTTCTCGGGAATGACGATGTCATAAGACTCATCTCCCGTTAATCCCAGAGACTGAGCAGAGTCATTGCCCTTGAACTGGAGTGCCAGAACACCCATGCCAACGAGGTTGGAGCGGTGAATCCGCTCATAGCTGCGAGCAATAACAGCCCGAACGCCAAGCAGCTGTGTGCCCTTTGCAGCCCAGTCACGTGATGAGCCAGAACCGTATTCCTCACCGCCGATGACGATGGTCGGCACACCTGCAGCCTGATACTTCATGGCGGCGTCGTAAATAAATGCGCGCTCGCCTGAGGGCTGCATCAGGGTCACACCGCCTTCCTCTGGGGAGCCATCAGCCTGCTTAGGCATCATGAGATTCTTGATGCGCACGTTGGCAAAAGTGCCGCGCATCATGACCTCGTGATTACCGCGACGTGCGCCGTAGCTGTTGAAGTCAGCCTTTTGGACTGCATGATCCTTCAGGAAGCTGCCTGCCGGTGAAGCCTCCTTAATGGATCCAGCTGGCGAGATATGGTCTGTGGTGATGGAGTCACCCAGAATGGCCAGCGTGCGCGCGCCTGCAATGCTGCTGGTCTTCCCTGGGGTCATGCTGAAGCCATCGAAGAAGGGGGGCTTAGCAATATAGGTCGATTTCGGCCAGTCATAGACCTGACCGGGTGTTCCCTGAATGTTGTTCCAGAGATGGTGGTCTTTGGTCAGGTCACCATAGAGCCGACGGAAGGTTTCGGGGTCACGCGCGTAGCCCATGACAGCAGCGACTTCCTCGCTCGAGGGCCAGATGTCCTTGAGGTACACCGGTCCATCCTTGCCTTGGCCTACAGGCTCGGTGGATAGGTCCTTCTGCACCGTGCCCGCGATGGCGTAGGCCACGACAAGCGGAGGTGAGGCAAGGTAGTTGGCCTTGAGATTGGGGTGAATGCGGGCTTCAAAATTGCGATTGCCGGAGAGAACCGCTGCGCAGATGAGGTCGTTACTGGTGATGGCTTCGTTGAATTCGGGCAGCAGATCACCTGCGTTTCCGATACAGGTGGTGCAGCCATAAGCCGCCACGCTGAAGCCGAGTTGCTCCAGGTAGGGCAAGAGGCCAGCCTTGGTCAGGTACTCGGTGACCACACGGCTACCAGGAGCGAGTGAGGTCTTGACCCGCTTGTTCACCGTCAGACCCTTCTCAACTGCCTTCTTGGCCAGAATGCCTGCTGCGAGCAGCACGCCAGGGTTTGACGTATTGGTACAGGAGGTGATGGCTGCAATGAGTACATCGCCATTGCCAAGGTCTGTGTGGCCTGCGGGTACGCGCTTGCCCAGGTCGTCTGCAGCCTTACCAAAGCCGCCGTCAGCAGCAGGCTTGGCAAAGAGCTCTGCATACCGGGACTTCATGGCTGTGAGCTCAATGCGGTCCTGAGGACGACGAGGACCCGAGAGGGAGGGCTTAATGCTGGAGAGGTCGAGGGAGACCACCTTGGTGTAGTCGATCTGGCCCTCGGTGGGGATACCGAACATGCCCTGAGCCTTGAAGTACGTCTCAAAGGCTTCTACTTCGGCTTGCGTGCGACCCGTTGCCCGCATGAAGTCAACCGTGACATCGTCCACGGGGAAGAAGCCCATCGTGGCGCCGTACTCTGGAGCCATATTTGCAATGGTGGCGCGATCAGGCAGCGCAAGCGTGCGCGTGCCCTCGCCGAAGAATTCAACGAATTTACCCACAACCTTTTCTTTTCGCAGCATCTCGGTGATGGTGAGCACCAAGTCCGTTGCCGTACAGCCCTCTGGAAGCTTGCCGGTGAGGTTTACGCCGACGACATCAGGCGTGAGGAAATAAAGCGGTTGGCCCAGCATGGCTGCCTCGGCCTCAATGCCACCCACGCCCCAGCCCACGACACCAATGCCGTTGATCATGGTGGTGTGGCTATCGGTACCAACCAGTGTGTCTGGGTAGGCCACACCGTTCTTCATGTGCACGCCGCGAGCCAGGTACTCCAGGTTGACCTGGTGAACAATTCCAATCCCAGGGGGCACCACCTTGAAGGTGTCGAATGCCTGCATGCCCCACTTCATGAACTGGTAGCGCTCCTCGTTGCGCTGGAACTCGAGCTTCATGTTGAGGTCGAGCGCATCCTTGTTGCCAAAGTGGTCAATCATGACCGAGTGGTCAACCACGAGGTCCACGGGCACCAGCGGCTCAATGCGCTTGGGGTCTTTCCCCATGGTGGAGGCTATGTTGCGCATGGCGGCCAGGTCGGCCAACAAGGGCACGCCTGTGAAGTCTTGCAAGACAACGCGGGCCAACACAAAGGGGATCTCGTCTACACGAGGCGCGGTGGCCCCCCAGTTTGCGAGCTGCTTCACATGCTCCGCCGAGACCTTCTTGCCGTCGCAGTTGCGCAGCACCGATTCGAGAACGATGCGGATGGATACAGGCAGCTTAGAAATGGGGCCGACACCAGCGGCCTCGAGTGCAGGCAGGCTGAAAAACTTCAGCTCGGCACCAGAGGACGTCTTGGTCGACTGAAGCGTATTTTCGAATGCGTGAGCCATATTCGGATTCTCCGTTGGGGTTAGGCGAGCAGGTGCTTGACGCCGTCTTGCTCTTCGAGCAATTCGTTGAGCGTGTGGGTCATGCGCTCACGCGAAAAATCATCGATCTCGAGACCCTGAACAATCTGATACTCGCCGTTTGCACAGGTGACCGGGAAGCCGTACATGACGTCCTTGGGAATGCCATAAGACCCGTCAGAGGGAATGCCCATGGTGACCCAGTGACCGTTGGTGCCAAGCACCCAGTCGCGCATATGGTCGATGGCTGCATTCGCCGCAGAAGCAGCAGATGAGAGCCCTCGGGCCTCGATGATGGCGGCTCCACGCTTTCCGACCGTGGGCAGGAAGGTATTGCGATTCCAGTCTTCATCATTGATGAGGGGCTTGACAGCGTGACCCTCAATCGTTGCAAACCGATAGTCCGCATACATCGTGGGGGAATGGTTACCCCAGACCGCGAGCTTTTCGATGCTCGCGACGGATTTGCCGGTCTTTGACGCAATCTGAGAGGCCGCACGATTGTGGTCAAGACGCAGCATGGCCGTGAAGTTCTTCTGGGGCAGGTCTGGGGCAGACTTCATGGCGATGTATGCGTTGGTGTTGGCTGGATTGCCCACCACGAGCACGCGTACATTGCGCGACGCAACATCATTCAGCGCTTTGCCCTGCGCCGTGAAGATCTGGGCGTTTGCCGAGAGCAGGTCTTTGCGCTCCATGCCGGGGCCGCGGGGGCGTGCACCGACGAGCAAGGCCACATCCGCGTCCTTGAAGGCGCCGTTCGGGTTGTCGTGCGCGCTCATACCTGCCAGAAGCGGGAACGCACAGTCATCGAGTTCCATCATGACGCCTTTGAGCGCCTTTTGGGCCTTTTCGTCGGGTATTTCGAGCAATTGAAGAATGACGGGTTGGTCTTTTCCAAGCATTTCGCCACTGGCGATGCGGAACAGAAGGCTGTAGCCGATCTGGCCAGCTGCACCAGTGACGGCAACACGAACGGGGGATTTCTGGGCCATACGACCTCCTTAATATGAAGTGATCGCAGTTTAGGGTTGGCCCTAGCCCCTGTCAAAGTTCAGCGCCTATAATTCGAACACTTCAATTTAGCTGAGGTGTCCAATGACCAGTACGGCCCGCAAGAGGCAAGGGGAATTCCGCAACATCCACGTCTCACAGATCCTGCAGTACCGACTTCCACTCGCCGGCATCATGTCGATTTTGCACCGCATCAGTGGTGCGGTCATGTTCCTGATGCTTCCCGTGTTTGTGTACCTGCTCGACCTGAGTCTCACCTCAGAACTGAGCTACGCTCAGCTCATCGATCTGTCAGACCTCACCATCGTCAAGCTGGTGTTTTGTGGGCTGGCGTTTGCCTTCATTCACCACTTCTGGGGTGGTATTCGTCACCTGATCAATGACATGCACATAGGTATTGACAAGGAGGCTGCCCCCAAGATGGCGCGCGTCTTCCTTGCTTTGTCTCTGGCCACCACTGCGCTGGCTTGTCTGGCCATTTTTGGAGTGATCTGACATGAGCGAAAACATCGGACGCAAGCGCCTGGTTGTTGGTGCCCATTACGGTCTACGTGACTGGCTCTCGCAGAGGGTCACGGCGCTGGTCTTGTCAGCCTATTCCATCATTCTGCTGGTGGCTGGCCTCACCACGGCAGAGCCCGGGTATTACGGTTGGGCTGGGCTTTTTGCCCAGACCTGGATGAAGGTCTTCACGCTGGTGGCCTTCATAGCATTCGTGTATCACGTCTGGGTGGGCATTCGCGATCTCTGGATGGACTATGTCAACCCCGTTGGGATCCGGCTGTTGCTGCAGGTGTTCACGATTGTCTGGCTTCTGGGCTGTCTAGTCTGGGCCATTGATGTTCTCTGGAGGGTTTAAATGTCGAATCTTCAATCGCATCAGACTCAGAATCTGCCCCGTCGCCGATACGACGCTGTCATTGTGGGCGCGGGAGGTTCGGGGATGCGCTGCTCGCTGCAGCTCGCAGAGGCCGGACTCAATGTTGCCGTGCTCTCCAAAGTCTTTCCCACCCGTTCGCATACCGTAGCAGCCCAAGGCGGTATTGGCGCTTCGCTCGGAAATATGAGCGAGGACAACTGGTACTGGCACATGTTTGACACCGTCAAAGGCTCCGACTACCTCGGAGACCAAGACGCCATCGAATTTATGTGTCGTGAGGCCCCAAAGGTCGTTTACGAGCTTGAGCACTTCGGCATGCCCTTCGACCGCAACCCCGACGGCACGATCTACCAGCGCCCATTCGGTGGCCACACAGCCAATTTAGGTGAGAAGCCCGTCCAGCGTGCCTGCGCGGCGGCCGATCGAACCGGGCACGCACTTCTGCACACGCTGTATCAGCGAAATGTGCGCGCAAGAACCCAGTTCTTTGTGGAGTGGATGGCGCTCGACCTCATCATGGATAGCGAAGGCGCCTGCGTGGGGGTTGTCGCACTCGAAATGGAGACGGGCGAGGTCATGGTGTTCGAGGCCAAGACCACCGTATTTGCGACTGGTGGCGCAGGCCGCATCTGGGCTGCCTCAACAAACGCGTTCATCAACACGGGCGACGGCATGGGCATGGCCGCACGCGCTGGTATTCCGCTCGAGGATATGGAGTTCTGGCAGTTCCACCCCACGGGTGTCGCAGGCGCTGGCGTGCTGATTACAGAGGGCGTTCGAGGCGAGGGCGGCATTCTGCTGAACTCCAATGGTGAGCGATTCATGGAGCGCTATGCGCCGACCCTCAAAGATCTTGCCCCGCGTGATTTTGTCTCGCGCTCGATGGACCAAGAGATCAAGGAGGGCAGGGGATGTGGCCCGAACAAAGATCATGTCTTGCTCAAGCTAGACCATCTTGGCGCAGACAAGATCCTCAAAAAGTTGCCGTCCATTCGCGAGATCGCAATCAAGTTCGCCAACGTCGATCCCATCAAGGAGCCGATTCCCGTCGTGCCCACGATTCATTACCAGATGGGCGGCATCCCCACCAATGTCTATGGGCAAGTCGTCGTGCCCAAGAACGGCAACTCCAACACCGTGGTTCCTGGCTTGTATGCCATTGGGGAATGTGCGTGCGTGTCTGTCCATGGTGCCAACCGACTCGGTACGAATTCACTGCTTGATCTGGTCGTCTTTGGCCGTGCTGCAGGCAATCATATTGTTGAGCAGAAGCTCAAGGCCCAGGAGCACAGGGACTTTCCTGTCAATGGTGCTGACGTCTCACTGGAGCGGCTCTCCAAGCTCAATGCGTCGGCCTCGGGCGAGAAGACCCAGGATGTCGCAAATGACATTCGCAACACGATGCAGAACTTCTGCGGGGTGTTCAGAACGTCCGAGCTCCTTAAAGAGGGGGTTGGAAAAATCATGGCCCTCGCCGACCGTGCGGAGCATGTCCACCTCAAGGATAAATCGCAGGTTTTCAACACGGCCCGCGTAGAGGCCCTCGAGCTCGCCAATCTTGTTGAGACAGCAAAGGCAACCATCGTCTCTGCTGAGGCGCGTCAAGAGAGTCGTGGGGCGCACGCCCACCGAGACTTCCCTGAGCGCGACGACGCCACCTGGATGAAGCACTCGCTCTGGTTCTCAGAGGGCAACCGTTTGGACTACAAGGCCGTTAACCTCAAGCCCATGA
>JBJOHF010000034.1:0-6137 GCA_046047855.1 Pseudomonadota bacterium
ACGGCGAGGCCCACAATCCAGACAATGAGTGCGGTGTAGAGGGTTGTGAGAAAGAGGCTGCCTCCCGCTAAGTCCAGCACAATGCTGGAGAACTTGAGGCCAAGCCCGGTGAGCGTCACCACGCCTACAATGAGGCCCGCGCCCGCGCAGACCGTCGCGATGCCCAAGACCTCGCGGGTGCCGCCAGCGAGTGCCTGCACCAAACGCGACTCATAGAGGCCCTTGAGTGGCGAGATTTTTCCCGTAAAGAGCTCCCAGGGCAGGATCGCGGTTTCGCGTCGAAGCATGCTCGTGACCCCGGACAGGACCGTTGCCCAGAACACACTGGCAATGGGCGAAAAGCCCATGAGCATGAAGACCACAATCGAGATGAGTGACAGGAAGTGATACCAGTAACGCAGAGCGAGCGTGAGCGCACGTTCAGTGACCTGGCCCGCGGTGGTGGACATACCGTATTTCTGACTGTCGATCTCCACCATCACAAACAAACCTGCGTAAAACAGAATGGTTGGAATGGTCGCCATCACCAAGACATCGAGGTAGGTGATGCCCAAGAAATCTGCGATGAGGAAGGCGGCAGCACCCAGCACCGGTGGCGAAATAATGGCTCCAAGGCCGCCTGCAGCCAGCAGTCCGCCCGCTGCGTTCTTCTCGTAGCCCATCTGCTGCAGCATTTTCCCCGCCACGGAGCCAACGGTCACCGTTGTGGCAACGCCAGAGCCGGAGGGGCCACCCAATAAAAATGAGGACAGCACAATGGTCCGACCGACGTTGGAGGGACGCCCCCCCAGCACGGAGAAGGACCAGTCAATAAAGAACTTGCCGGCCCCTGTGAACTGCAGGAATGCACCGAAGATGGTGAACAGAATGATGAGCGATGAAGAAACGTCGATGGCTGAGCCATAGATGCCTTCAAGGGTCATGAACATGTGGCCCACCAACCGGTCGATGGAATAGCCACGATGGGTCCACGGCTCAGGCAGCTGATCGCCAAACAGCGCATAAGCCAAGAACAGCAAGGTGATGCTCAGCAAGATCCAGCCATTCGTTCTGCGCAGTGCCTCAAGGATCGTAAATATCACGCCGAGGCCAACGATGAGATCGACTGTACTTGGGGCGGTATTGCGCTCGAGCAAATCCTCGCCACCGGTCCACAGGTAGTAAATCGCAAACAGGGAGAGGCCTGCGGCGATGAGGTCCCACCACATAATCCGATCGCGAAAACGACGCGAGACGGGAAAGATGAGAAAGACCAAGGCAATCACCATAGCCACATGCAGAGGCCGCAGGGTAGAGGCGGGAACGATGCCATAGGCTGCGTAGAGGTGAACCAGCGACATACCCACCAGCGCCAGCGTCACGAAGACGCCCACGATCCCCTTGAATCGGCTCTGCGTGCCTTCCTCCTCTTCAATGAGGGCGTCAAGCTTGCGCTGAAGCGCTTGGGCTTCGAGGTCTTGGTCAGATGAGGGGGTGGTTGGATTGGACATAGTGCTCGGCAACTTTCATAAAAACAGACCCGCACGTGGCGGGTCTGAGGTCAGACAGTGCGAAAGGATTCCAGGAAGACTCAGTCGACCTTGATGCCCTTCTCTTTGAAGTACTTCATGGCGCCAGGGTGGAAAGGAACCGGCGATGCAGCCTGCTTCTGATTCTCGGGCTTGATGTTTGCAGCCTCACTGTGAACGGCCTTCAGATCCTCGCGCTTCTCCAGAATGGTCTTCACGATTTTGTATGCAGTTTCGTCGGACATGTCTGCCGAAGCAACCAGGATGTTGGCGATGGAAGCAATCTTGTTATCCGCAGCCATTCCCTTGTAGACGTCCTTCGAAATCGCGTCTGCGTAATAGAGGTTCCCGTACTTCTTGTTCATCGCGGGGACCACCTCGGCATGATCAATCATCTGAATGGTGGTTCCTGGTGTATTGGCCAGGTCATTCACTGCTGCGGTTGGAAGCCCGCCCACCCATGTGAAGGCGTCAATCTTGCGGTCCTTAATCGCGTTCACGGACTCAGCAACGCTCAGGCGCTCGCGCTGAACGTTGACGCCACCCGCTTCGAGCACGCGGGTCGTCATGACCTCTGTGGCAGAGCCAATGGATCCTACGGATACGCGCTTGCCTTCCAGGTCCTTGAGCGATTTGATGCCAGTCGCGGTGGTGCTCACGATGTGCATGCGATTGGGGTACAGAATGAGCAGCGTGCGGAGGGGCACTTTCTCCTTGAATTTGCCTTCGCCGTTGGCTGCGTCTTTGGCAGCATCGACCATGGTGAAGCCGATATAGGGCTTGCCGGTAGCGATGAGCTGTAGGTTCGAAACAGAGCCACCCGTGACCTCAGCAGTCGCCTGCATACCAGGTACGTGCTTGGAGAGCGCTGCGGCAATGCCGCCGCCCATGGGGTAATACACGCCACCGGTACCGCCTGTTCCAATGGCAATATTCTGGGCTTGCGCAGCAGTGGCTAGGGCGATCGCTCCGAAGGTGACGAGGGCCGATAGAGATTTCTTGAGGGTCATGAACAGGCTCCTTGAGGAAAGAGATCCAAAGGGTCCCATTGAAGGGCGAAGCTTTGAATCAGTAATTCCACGGAGAGGGATTGCGGCAATTGGGAAACCAGCGGGCACTTATTAGCATGCCCACATGGGTATTTCTGAGCCAGATGCCATGAACTTTCCTTTCAAGCTGCTCGTCGTGGGCGGCGGAACCATGGGCGTGGATATCGCTGCCGCCTTTATGGCGGGCGGATGGGATGTGACCATCGTTGAGCCTTTGGTACGAGGCCATGAGCAGCGCCAGGCCCACCTTCAAACAAGCCTGCGAGCGATGGGCGCTGAGCTTCGTCGCGCCCGATTCGTGCAGAACCTCGCCGAAGCAGAGCTTGGGTCTTCAGACTACAGACTGGTCATTGAGGCCGTACCTGAGCGTTTGGACCTCAAGCGCGAGGTGTTTGCCATATTGGACCGGGAGGTCCCAGTGCATGTGCCACTGTGCAGTAATTCCTCAGCCATTCCGATTAGCGAAATCGCATCTGGCTTGCAGTCCGTATCGCGCATGCTGGGTACGCACTTCTTCATGCCTGCGCATTTGGTACCCGGCGTCGAGGTGGTCAGCTCCGTGGAGACTGATCCACAGGTGGCCCAGCGTGTGGCGGCTGATCTTGCGTCTGCAGGTCGTGTACCCATCATGGTGAAGCGGGATATCCCGGGCTTCTTGGTGAATCGGCTCCAGCATGCCATCTCGCGTGAAGCGTTCTACCTCGTCGATCAGGGTATTGCGACACCGGAGGAAATCGACAAGGCGGTGCGTTTCGGGTTTGGGTTTCGATACCTGGCCGCGGGTCCTTGCCTGCAGCGTGATCATGCGGGTCTTGATGTGCATCTTGCCGCTGCTGAGTCTATCTACCCCGATCTCAATAATGCGGCCTCTCCCTCCACCACTTTGCGACAGAAGGTGGAAGAGGGCGCCTTCGGCATGAAGACGGGACGAGGATTTTTCCAGTGGGACGAGGCCAGCACGCAGGCGGAGCGTATGCGTTACCAGCGTCTCCTGCTGGCCGCAGCAGAACTCCTCGCAGACGAGATTAGGCTAGCGCGAGAGCGTCAAGCCGAAGGCAATCCCGGCATCGAGAAATCAATTTCTTGAAGCCCATGTTCCAGCGCGCTGCGCTGGTCGGCGGTGAGCGCCACCAGTGGGGGCAGCAGACGTTCCCAGGCCGGGTCGCCAAGTGCCGCGGCGAGGGTGGTCTTCATAGCCGCCATCATGGGAAATTTCTGGAAGAGTGCGCGGACTTGGTTGAGCCTGGCTTGCTGCGCCTCGGCGTCGAGGGCATTCGGCTGATTGGCAAGCGCAGCCATGGGCCCGGGGTGCACATTCGCAGTTGCGGAAATACAGCCCACGCCGCCAAGCTCCAGAGTCTTCAGCAGGAAGGTTTCATTGCCCGCATAGACCCGAAAGCCCGATGGGGCCAGCGCACGCAGCACCGATTCTGTGTAGGCCCAGTCGCCCGAGCTGTCTTTGATGCCCACAACGGTATTCGGGTATTGGGCGGTGAGTCGCTTCAGCAGATCAAGCGAGAGTCCTACTTGGCTCACAGGCGGAATGTTGTAGACATAGATCTTGAGTCGCTCATCGCCCACACCCTGAATCACATCCGAGTAATACGCGAACAAGCCATCATCCGAGACACCCTTGTAGTAAAAGGGGGGCAGCATGAGCACACCCGCAGCCCCAGCCTGGACTGCGGCCTTGCTGAGTTCGACGGCATCTTCCACTGCACAGGCACCCGTGCCAGGCATCATCTGCGACCCGGGAAGGCCAGCGCTGGCAAGGCCCTCAAGCACAATGCGTTTTTGGCGCACACTCATGGAGTTGGCCTCAGAATTCGTGCCAAAGACTGCAAGCCCCACGCCATTGGACTGGAGCCATTGGCAATGGCGCACCAAGCGTGGCAAGTCGGGCTGGGCTTGTTCGGTAAATGGAGTAATGACGGGTGAGAGTACAGCGGGCAGGGTTGATGCAAAGGCCATGGAATGTGCTCCGATCTTTTTCAAGCATCCTATTCAAAGCAATGAGAAGAGACACTTATGGCAGACCCTAGTGGCTTAGCAGCCAACACCGTCCAGTACGGAGACCCCGAGTTTGCGTTGTTCCTGCGCAAGGCGTTTATTAAGGGGGCCGGCTATTCGGACGCCGATTTAAGTCGCCCCATCGTGGGCATCATCAATACCGGCAGTGACTTCAACCCCTGTCACGGAAACATGCCGGCCCTGGTCGATGCTGTGAAGCGGGGGGTATTGCTGAGTGGGGCCCTCCCAATGGTCTTCCCAACCATCTCCCTGCACGAGTCGTTTGCATCGCCAACCAGCCTGTTCTTTCGCAATCTAATGAGCATGGACACCGAGGAGATGATTCGCGCTCAGCCCATGGATGCAGTGGTGTTGATTGGTGGCTGCGATAAGACATTGCCTGCTCAGATCATGGGGGCCATTTCCGCGAATCGTCCCTATCTCGTGCTGCCCACGGGGCCCATGCTGTCATCCACATGGGCCGGTGAGCGCGTCGGCGCGTGCACAGACTGTCGACGGCTCTGGGCGGATTTTCGTGCGGGTAGGCTCAACACCATTCAAATCACTCAGGCCAATGCCAAGCTCGTCCCCTCGGTGGGCACCTGTTCCGTGATGGGAACCGCGAGCACGATGGCCTGCATGGTTGAGGCCATGGGCTTGTCTGTTCCTGGCGCTGCAAGTGCACCTGCCGTGAGCGCGGATCGTATCCGTATTGCTGAGGCTACGGGAGAGGCCGCTGCTGGGCTGGCTCAACGCAGGGCTCCGGCCATGGCGCTCTCACTGCAGCACTATGAGCATGCGCTGCGTGTCTTGCTCGCGATAGGCGGGTCGACCAATGCACTGGTCCATCTGGCGGCGATTATGGGAAGACAAGGGCTCAGGCTTGATCCTGCTCGATTCAATGCCCTTGCGCAGAGCACTCCCGTGCTGGTCGATCTCAAACCCGGCGGGACGGGTTACATGCCCGACTTCCATGAGGCGGGTGGTATGCCTCGCCTGTTGCGGACGCTTGCACCCATGTTGGACCTTGACCAGCCGACGGCCTGGGGCGGCCGACTGGCGGATGGCCTCGACACCATTGAGGATGGCGCTCCCCAACAGGTCATTCGTGCAATCAACGACCCCGTCTATCCCCACACGGGCTTGAAATGGCTTACGGGAAATCTCGCGCCGAATGGAGCGGTCATCAAGCCCGTTGCAGCCAGCCAGGCCCTGCTCCAGCACACGGGGCGGGCGGTTGTATTTGACGGCTTGGAGGATCTCTCTCGGCGCATTGATGACCCTGCGCTGGACGTGCAGGCCACGGATGTCCTTGTGCTCAGGGGTATTGGTCCGCGAGCGGCAGGCATGCCGGAGGCGGGCCTCATTCCCATTCCAAAGCAGCTGGCGGCCAAGGGGGTCAAAGACATGGTTCGGATCTCGGACGGCCGCATGAGCGGGACTGCATTCGGAACCATCGTGCTTCATATCAGCCCGGAGGCTGCTGTCGGTGGACCCCTGGCTTGGGTGCGATCGGGAGACCTGATTCGCCTGGATGTGATGGCCGGAACGCTCGATCTGATGATTTCTG
>JBJOHF010000035.1:0-10646 GCA_046047855.1 Pseudomonadota bacterium
GTGCTCTATAAGACCGAGCTCGAGCGCAATCTACAGGTCTGCCCCAGCTGCAGTCATCACATGCGCATTCGCGCGCGTGTTCGGCTCGACTTGTTGCTCGATGCCGAGGACCGCGTCGAGATCGGCGCCGAGGTGCAGCCAGTCGATAGCTTGAAGTTCAAAGACAGCCGCAAGTACACCGAGCGGCTCTCCGAGGCCCAGTCTGAAACCGGAGAGAAAGACGCCCTAATAGCCATGCAGGGTCGTATGGATGGTGTCCCGGTGGTCATTGCCTGTTTCGAGTTCGAGTTTATGGGCGGCTCCATGGGGTCCGTCGTGGGCGAGCGATTTGTTCGGGCCGTTGAGGCGGCGCGTGCGGCGCGCTGCGGGTTTATCTCGGTCGCTGCGAGTGGTGGGGCGCGCATGCAGGAGGGCCTGCTCTCGCTGATGCAAATGGCCAAGACCACGGGCGCACTCGAGCAGCTGGCGCGAGACGGGCTGCCTTACATATCGGTGCTCACCGACCCAACCATGGGCGGTGTCTCGGCCAGTTTTGCCTTTGTGGCCGATGTGGTCATTGCCGAGCCCAAGGCACTCATCGGCTTTGCCGGCCCCCGGGTCATCGAGCAGACCGTGCGTGAGAAGCTCCCTGAGGGTTTCCAGCGCGCAGAGTTTCTCCTGCAGAAGGGCGCTGTCGATCGCATCGTAGACCGGCGCAGAATGAAGCAGGACTTGGCAGATCTGCTGCGTCTCCTGACCCCAAGCGAGCGACATGCCTAAAGGGCCTCAGGGCCCTGCGCCGGGTGCTTCGCTTTCAGAATGGCTCACCTGGCTCGAGCAACAATCGAGTGAGTCTCGCATCGAGCTCGGTCTCGATCGGGTTCGTGTTGTTGCTGCAGCCATGGGATTGCCCATGCAGGGTTACGAGGTTCGCCTGGACATGCCGACGGTTGTGGTTGCGGGCACCAATGGCAAGGGATCCACATGTGCGCTCATTGCCAGCATCGCGCATCAAGGGGGATACCGGGTTGCAGTCTATGCCTCTCCCCATCTCTTGCGGTTTGAGGAGCGCCTCACCTTCAATGGCGAACTGAGCGACGCCCAGGACTGGGTATCGGCTTTCGAGCGGGTGGCCGCGGGCTGCGATCAGGCCCTCACAACCCTCACGTATTTTGAGTGGGTCACATTGGCTGCTTTCAAGATGGTGCAGGACCAGGGCGTCGACCTCTTCGTGGCCGAGATTGGCCTGGGTGGTCGGCTCGATGCCGTGAACCTCCTCGCCTCCGATGCAGCGGTACTCACCTCCGTAGATCTGGACCACCAGGCATTGCTCGGTGATACGCGTGAGCAGATTGGCTGGGAGAAGGCGCATGTGGCACGCAGGGGTCGCCCCTTTATTGTGGCTGATCCGGTCCCCCCTGAGACTGCACTCACGGTCGCGCGCGAGATCGGCGCCGACATCTGGCAGTTTGGCCGCGACTTCAATTTTCAAGGCGATCGCCAACAGTGGGGATGGTCCGGCCGCAACGGGCGTCGCAATGCCCTGGCCTACCCGGCGCTCCGGGGCACCAATCAGCTGCTCAATGCATCGGCGGCG
Source organism: Pseudomonadota bacterium (assembly GCA_046047855.1). GTDB lineage: Bacteria > Pseudomonadota > Gammaproteobacteria > Burkholderiales > Burkholderiaceae_A > Hahnella. The sequence continues at coordinate 1,577 of JBJOHF010000035.1, forward strand.
CTTGCCGTATTCGCCGCGCTGGTCGATCGCATCCCCATCTCACAAGGTGCGGTTCGGCAAGGCCTTGCCCTGGTCGAGCTGCCTGGTCGCTTCCAGGTCCTGCCGGGCCAGCCCGCCGTCTTGCTGGACGTGGCACATAACCCGCATGCGGCCGGCGTACTGGCTGCCAATCTCGATCAGATGGGCTTCTTTCCGCAGACCATTGCGGTGGTGGGCATGCTGGCCGATAAAGATGCGCAGGCCGTGTTTGAGCGCCTGATGAGCCGCGTAGACATCTGGTGTTTGGCCAGTCTTGGGCCCGAGGTGGCTGGCGCGCGGGCGCAGTCCGCTGAGCGGCTGCGCGAAGCACTCGATTCGGCCTTGGCCACGCAGCCCGAGGGTGGGCGAAAGGGGCTCCCGCCAGTCGAGGTCTATCTCTTCCCAGATGTCCAGCAGGCGCTCACGGGTGCCGCGGCAAGGGCATCGGCCAGTGATAGGATCGCAGTCTTTGGATCTTTCATCACCGTTGCCCAGGCTTGGCATCAAGCCCGAACGATTGGTCAAGCGCCTCATGCCCCCGATGCCCACTGAAGACGGCCAAAGAGCAGACCCCATGGCGGAGCACCGCCAGAAGGCGCGCTGGCGCCTCATTGGCGCGTTCATTTTTGCAGTCCTTGCATCCATGGTGGCCTACAGCGTGCTGCATGACACCCCGCGGCCGTTGGCACGCGATTTCGTGGTGATCATGCCGAACCAGAAGGCCGAGGCGCCCGCCCCTGAACCCGCGCCCCCGTCAGCGCCAGCGTCTGCTCCTGCGCCAGCTTCTGCGCCCGAACCTGACCCCGCGCCTGCTCCCGTTGTTCCGGCGCCGCCCGTTGCGACGCCTTCCGCTCCAGAAGCGGCCCCTGCTGCCGCACCCCCAGTGCAGACGCGTCAGGTCTTTGTGCAGGTGGGGGCTTACAGCAGTCGCTCAACAGCAGATCAGGTCAAGAAGCGACTGGAGTCCGCTGGCCATAAGGTGGCCATCAGTGCCGTGGGCACGGGCAGTGCGCAGCGTCATCGGGTTCGCATTGGGCCGTTGTCTGAAGAGGATGCCAGCGGGGTGGTTGCCCGCGCCAAGCTGCAAGGCTACGACGCTGCGGTGGTGAGGGTGGCGGCGCCATGATGCATGCCTTCACCTGGATCGACTGGGTCTGCCTGGTGGTGGTGTTCTCGTCGGCACTGCTCTCGGTTCTGCGCGGTCTGCTTCAAGAGGTGGCCTCTCTGGCCGTCTGGGTCTTGGCGATTGTGGCGGGTAGCCGACTCGCGCATATGGCCGCAGAGCCATTCACGGAGTGGCTCGCCGAACCGCTGGCACTCACGCTCGCGTTCCTGCTCATTGTGGTGATTGTGCTGCTGCTGGGGCGTCTGGTAACGGCCACGCTGAAAGAGCTTGTGAAGGCCTCTGGGGCCAGTGTGCTCGATCGTGCCATGGGCGCGATATTTGGGGCGGTTCGTGGTGTCGTCATCATGGCTATTCTTGCTGTGCTCGGGGCCATGACCCCGCTACCCGCTCAGCCTGAGTGGCAGAACGCCTATGCGCGTCCTGCACTTGAGTGGTCCATCCAAGTGCTCACCCCTTGGATGCCAAATTTTGTGTCGAGTCGTATTCCGTCTGAACTTCTGAAAGGTTCCTAATCATGTGCGGTGTCGTTGGCATAGTCTCGACCGGTCCCGTCAATCAAATGCTCTACGACGCGCTTTTGTTGCTGCAGCATCGCGGGCAGGACGCAGCGGGCATTGCGACGGCCCAGGGCAAGCGCATCAATCTTGCGCGTGGCAATGGTCTGGTCCGAGATGTCTTTCGTACCCGCGACATGCGCAACCTCACCGGAGACATGGGCATTGGCCATGTCCGTTATCCCACAGCGGGCAGCGCCCTGAGCGCAGAGGAGGCACAGCCCTTCTACGTAAACGCCCCTTTCGGGATTGTGCTGGGCCACAACGGAAACCTCACCAATGCAGCAGAACTGCAAGAGGATATGTACCAGCGGGACCGACGTCACATCAACACCGAGAGCGACTCTGAGGTGTTGCTCAATGTGCTTGCCCACGAGCTGCAACAAGCCGTTAGCGGGCTCACGCTCGACCCGGATGCAGTATTCGCCGCGGTCACAGTGCTTCACCAGCGGGTGAAGGGTGCCTATGCCTGTGTGGCCATGATCCCTGGGTTTGGCGTGGTTGGCTTTCGCGACCCCTACGGCATTCGTCCTCTCGTGCTTGGCGTGCTCGATGGGCCCAAGGGCAAGGAATATATGCTGGCGTCTGAGTCTGTCGCACTTGAGGCCTTGGGCTTTAGGCTGCTGCGCGATGTGGCCCCTGGCGAGTGTGTGGTGCTGACCGAAGACCGAACCTTCTCGTCGAAGATCTGTGGTCAGCCCCAAGGGCTCAACCCCTGCGTGTTTGAGTATGTCTACTTTGCTCGGCCCGACTCACTCATGGACGGCATCTCGGTCTACGACGCACGCCTCAAAATGGGGGAGACGCTCGCGCTCGAGGTGGTCAAGCGCTTCCCCAAAGGCGATATCGATGTCGTCATGCCCATTCCAGACTCCAGTCGCCCGGCCGCCCTGCAGCTCGCCATGCATCTCAATGTGCCCTACCGAGAGGGGTTTATTAAGAACCGTTATGTGGGCCGCACCTTCATCATGCCCGGCCAGGAGGTGCGCCGAAAGTCGGTTCGCCAGAAGCTCAATGCGATGGCAACGGAGTTCAAAGGCAAGAACGTGCTCATCGTGGACGACTCCATCGTGCGTGGCACAACCAGTCGTGAAATTGTGAGCATGGCCCGAGAGTCTGGCGCCAAGGGCGTTATCTTCGCCTCTGCGGCGCCTCCGGTTCGATTCCCGAATGTCTATGGCATTGATATGCCGACGCGGCATGAGCTGATTGCCCATGGCAGAAGCGATGAAGAAATCTGTCAGGCCATTGGGGCCGATGCACTGATCTATCAGGGCATCTCGGAGATGCGTGACGATGTGCAGGGCTTTAACCCATCCGTGAAATGCCTGGAGGCCTCTTGCTTCGATGGGCACTACATCACGGGTGATGTGACGCCTGCACTGCTCGATCGACTGGAAGCCGCTCGTGGATAAGACCAAGCGACGGCCCGGCCTGGGGTTTAGCACGCTTGCCGTGCGTGCGGGGACAGAGCGCTCGCAGTTCGGTGAGCACAGCGAGGCCATGTACCTCACCTCCAGTTTTGTATTCGATGACGCCGAGCAGGCCGCCCGTCGATTCCAGAACCAGGAGCCCGGCACGGTTTACTCGCGGTTCACCAATCCCTCGGTTCAGATGTTCGAGGAACGTCTTGCCGCGCTCGAGGGCGCTGAGGACTGCGTGGCGACGGCCTCTGGCATGTCAGCCATTCTTGCGGTCTGCCTTGGGCACTTAAAGGCAGGCGATGAGGTGCTCACAACCCCCAGCCTTTTTGGGGCCACGCTGCAGCTCTTTGAAAACTATCTCACCAAGTTTGGCGTGAGCGTATGGATGGTGCCGCTGACCGATCCAGCGGCGTGGGCCGATGCGATTGGCCCCAAGACCAAGCTCATCTACCTCGAGACGCCCTCCAACCCGCTGCTCGAGATTGCCGACCTCCAAGCCATTGGAGAGGCAGCACGCAGCGCTGGGGTACTGACCGTTGTCGACAACTGTTTTTGTACGCCTGCGCTGCAGCGTCCGCTCGATTTCCCCATCGACCTGGTCTTGCACTCTGCAACAAAATACATCGATGGCCAGGGCAGGGTGTTAGGGGGTGCCGTCGCCGGACCTAAGGCCTTGGTCGACCCTGTCCGCCAGGTGGTGCGCACCTGCGGTCCCTCGCTTTCGCCATTCAATGCATGGGTGCTGCACAAGTCACTCGAGACCCTCAAAATTCGCATGCAGGCCCATTCCGCCTCGGCCTTAGCCTTGGCCCAATGGCTCGAGCAGCAGCCTTCGGTTGCGCGGGTTCTCTACCCTGGACTGCCCTCGCATCCTCAGCACGCCCTAGCCATGCGGCAGCAGTCCAGTGGCGGGGCAGTGGTCTCGTTCGAGATCAAGGGCGATGGCCCCGATGCCCTTCAGCAGGCTGCATTCCGGCTCGTCAATGCCGTAGAGGTCTTCTCTCGCACAGGCAATCTGGGCGATACACGGTCCATCATCACGCACCCGGCCTCAACCACCCACGGGCGAATCTCGGAAGAAGCTCGGCAGAGGGCGGGCATTGGTCAGGGCCTGATTCGCCTTGCGGTTGGCCTTGAGGATGTCGAAGACCTGATGCAGGACTTGGCTCGAGGGCTCTAGGGCTCGAGCACTCTAGGACTGGAGGGCCTGCACCGTGCGCATTCTGCTGCTGCTTCTGGTGGTGTGGCTCTCCGGCTGTGCAACCCGAGGCCCTTCATCGACTGGCCCCACCCCACCGCCTGCCGCATCAGCCTATCTTCCAGAGGCAAGGCTCGAGTCAGAAGTGCGCGGCCTTGCCGAGCCCGCCATTCAGGCCTTCTCGCTGGTCGGCACGCCCTACAAATGGGGAGGCAACACACCTGCGAGTGGTTTCGATTGCAGCGGCCTGGTGGTCTATGTCATGCAGCGCTCGCTCGGAGCCCGTCTGCCCCGCACGGTAGACCAGATGAGCCGAGTGGGGCGGGAGATCGATGCCGCCGATCGATTGCCCGGAGACCTCGTCTTCTTCAACACCACCGGTGAAACCTACTCCCATGTGGGCATTTATATCGGCCAGAACCGTTTCGTGCATGCACCGGCGAAGGGCGGAACCGTGCGGCTTGAGAGTCTGATCAGTGGCTACTGGGGGCCGCGTATCACGGGGTTTCGCAGGGTAGGGACTTAAGCCCTGCTAATGAAAGTCTCTCGACTTTCTCTGCACCACACCCCCGAGGGCCTGGGCCAGCAGTGCAGTGTGATCTTCAATGCGCAGGCTCACCAAATGATGGGTCTGCCAACGGCCATAGGCGGTAATGACCTGGCCTTGTAGGCAGGCTTGCTTAAACCGCGCCAGCACATCGGGCCAGACAATCAGGTTCACGCTGCCTGTCTCGTCTTCAAGCGTCATAAACACCACACCCTTGGCTGTCCCTGGGCGTTGGCGGTGGGTGACCAGGCCGGTGGCACGGGCCAGGCGGTCATTGGGCATCTGCCGCAGCTCAATGGCGGGCACGCTCTTGAACCGCTCACGCAGCTGATCCCGAATCAGGGCAATGGGATGACGGCCGAGCGTGAGCCCCAGGCTTGCATAATCAGACACCAGGTTGGCGGCCTCCGTGGGCGCGGGCAGAAGGTCTTGGGCCAGCTCGGGCTCTTGTACCTGTGTGGCATGCAGCACCCCCTTCATGGGCTCATGCCCGGCAGCCGCCCAGCTGGCGGCATGGCGATGGCCCGTCAGGCTTTCAAGTGCATTGGCTGCGGCCAGGGCCTGTAGGTCGACGCGGCTGAGCTGCGCGCGCTGGGCCAAGTCTTCAATGGACTGAAAGCGGCCGCGCGCTGTACGGGCCTGAACCACACGATGCATGGCCTCTTGGGAGAGCTGGGCCACGCGGTTGAGGCCCAGACGTACGGGCCAGAGCGACGCGCGCGGATGGGCTGTGAGCGGCTGGGCTGCGGGCGTGGGCGGCTCCAGGCTGCTGTCGACTGCGCTGGCCTGTATGTCTACACCACGCACCTCTACCCCATGGGCACGGGCATCGCGCACCAACTGAGCGGGGGCATAAAACCCCATAGGCTGACTGTTGAGCAGCGCCACCAGAAAGGCATCGGGGTGATGACACTTGAGCCAACAGCTGACATAGACCAACAGCGCAAAGCTCGCGGCATGAGACTCGGGGAAGCCGTATTCACCAAAGCCTTGAATCTGGGCGAACACCCGCTCGGCAAAGTCGCGGCTGTAGCCGCGCATGAGCATGCCGCTGATGAGACGATCTTCGAAGGGGCCAAGGCTGCCTCTGCGCTTCCAGGCGGCCATGGCGCGTCGGAGCTGGTCGGCTTCGCCTGGGGTGAAGCCCGCGGCCAGAATGGCCAGCTGCATCACCTGCTCTTGAAAGATGGGCACACCCAAGGTGCGCTCAAGCGCCTGGCGTACTGCGGGGCTGGGAAAGTCTACGGGCTCGAGGCCCTGTCGGCGGCGCAGGTAAGGGTGGACCATACCGCCCTGAATGGGGCCGGGGCGCACAATGGCGACCTCGATGACCAGGTCGTAGAAGCAGGCGGGTTTGAGCCGCGGCAGCATGCTCATCTGGGCTCGAGACTCGATCTGAAAGACCCCCACTGTGTCGGCGGCCTGAATCATCTGGTAGGTGGCCTCGTCTTCTGCGGGAACCTCCTGCATGGGCAGCGGGGTTGTGCGGCCCATCTTCTGGCCGACAAACTGCAGTGCCCGTTGAATGGCGGACAGCATGCCCAGTGCCAACACATCCACCTTGAGCAGGCCGAGGGCATCGATGTCGTCCTTGTCCCATTGAATGATGCTGCGCTCGGGCATGGCCGCGTTCTCAATGGGTACGAGCTCGCTGAGGCTATGGCGGGCAATGACAAAGCCGCCCACATGTTGCGAGAGATGACGCGGAAAGCCCAGCAGATGGTTGGCCATGTCTGCCCACTGCTGTAGGGCGGCCTCACTGGGCGTGCTGGGCAGTGTCTGATTGGGTTGCAGCTGAGCCAGGCGGGCTAGGCCTTCGTCAATGGAGACCTTGAGGCCCGGTGCCACAATTGATTTTCCCTCCCACCAGCTGCGGCCTTTGGCGGCAAGGTCGACCACAACAGGGTCGACCCCGAGCGCCTTGCCACTGTCTCGCAAGGCCGAGCGCGGTCGATAGCGAATGAGGGCTGCGGTGAGGGCCGCTCGCTCGCGGCCATATTTGGTGTAGAGGTACTGAATGACCTCTTCGCGTCGCTGATGTTCGAAGTCCACATCGATGTCGGGGGGCTCGTTGCGTTCTTTAGAGATGAAACGCTCAAAGAGCATGCTCATGCGTGAGGGGTCGACCTCGGTAATGCCCAGGCAGTAGCAGACCGCAGAGTTGGCCGCAGACCCACGACCTTGGCAGAGAATGCCGCGCGAACGCGCGAAGGCCACAATGTCGTAGACCGTTAAGAAGTAGGGCTCGTACTGCAGGTCGGCAATCAGACTGAGCTCGTGCTCAATCTGCTGGCGCACCTTTGCGGGCATGCCCTCGGGAAACTGGTGCAGGGGAAATCGCTGGCGTGCGCCTTCCTCGGTGAGATGACGCAGCCACTGGGCTGGCGTTAGGCCTGCAGGCACGATTTCGTCAGGGTATTCGTAGCGCAGCTCGCTTAACGAGAACTGACATTGCTCAGCCAGCAGGAGGCTGGCCTGCAGGTGCTCAGGGGGATAGCGGCGAGACATGCGCAGACGCGGCTGCAGGGCTCGCTCGGCGTTGGCGGTGAGAGCCTGTCCGCACTCGGCCACCGAGCAGCCCATGCGAATGGCCGTGAGCAGATCGGCGAGCGGCTTCTGGCTGCGGCGGTGCATGAGTACATCGCCGGTGGCCACCAGCGGCATACGCAGCAGCGCACCGAGGGTCATGAGCTGCTGCTGCCAGGCGCGGTCGTCTGCTCGGAGGGAGAGGCTGTAGGCCAGCGACACCCGGTCGCCGAACTGGGCTTTCATCCAGCGGCCCTCGGGGTGGAGGTCAGACTCTGACTGGTTGGGGCTGGGCAGCCAGAGGGCCAGGCAGTTGGTCATGGCATGAGACTGGAAGTCCTCTGGGCTGAGCGCATAGCGGCCCTTTTCAGCCCGTCTGCGGCCTAGGGTAATGAGCCGGCAGAGCTCGGCCCATCCGGTGCGATTGCGCACCAGGAAAGAAAGCCGCAGCCCTGTGGTGAGCACAAACTGTGCGCCGTGAATGACCTGTATGCCCAGGGATTCACCGGCCAGATGGGCCCGCACGCTGCCTGAGACACTGGCCTCATCGGTGAGGGCCAATGCCTTATAGCCCAGTGCATGCGCGCGTGCGACTAAGTCTTCGGGGTGAGAGGCGGCCTGCAGAAAACTGAAGTTGCTGCGGCAGACGAGCTCGGCATAGTCCATGGGTGTGGGCTAGCCAAAGAGGCCATGCAGGAACCACTCGTGGCTTGGGTTTCGAAAGACCCAGAGCAGTCGCTGATCTTGGGTCTCGGCTACGAAGTAGTCGCGCCGCAGTGGGGAAGTCCACCAGTCGGTTTCAATGCGCTCGGGTCCTGCCCGCAGCCGCAGGGGCCCTTCATAGAAGGGCTTGTTTCCACGAATGGGCAGTGCCACGGGAGCCTCAAGCAGCCAGAGCGGTCGTGGGGGGAGTGCGCTAGGGGGCGGGGCTGTAAGGGACTGTGTGCCGCGCGGGGCCTGGGCCTGAAGTGCAACAAGCTGGCTGGCTGATTCGGGCTGATGGCTGTCGTGCAGGTGGATGCGCAGCACCTGGTGATCGCCGAGACGAGCCTGCAGGCGCTCACAGAGCATGCGCAGCTGGTCGGATTGCCTGTGGGCTCCGCCAAAAAAATCGAGGGTCTCGAGGGCGAGGGGCTCGATGGATGAGACCTGAAGCCGAATGAGATGGGCCGCAGCAGGCAGGGCCTCTTTCTCGAGCCGTTGGTAGAGCAAGGACTGGATGCGGGTGATCTGGCAGCTGGGATCGGCCAGGCCAATGCGCACGAGATGCTGTTCGCGATGGCCAGAGTGAAAATAAAACTGAGCCTCCCGCAGCCCACACTGCTGGGCCTGTAGCCAGGCCACACAGCCTTGCAAAAGCCGCCGACAGCCTTCTGCTAGGCATGCAAGGTCGTGACTGGGCTGGGCCAGTTCAATGGCCTGCTCGAAGATCTTGGGGGGCTGCAGGGGTGTGCGTAGGTCTGGTCTGCGCCCGAGCCCGGCATCGAGGGCTTGAAGGGTTGTGGGGCCGAGCCTGCGGGTGAGCCCGGCGCGAGGCAGGCGCAGCAGCGGCCCCAGGGTAGAGAGCCCCATGCGCTCGAGGCTGCTGAGCTGGGACTGCAGCTCGGGAATGCAACGCAGGGGAAGATCGGCCAGTGGGGCGTCTGAGGGCGCGCCCCAGGCGACTCGCCAATCGGC
>JBJOHF010000036.1:0-5289 GCA_046047855.1 Pseudomonadota bacterium
ATGGAGGTCCCTTCGGCAAGGCTTAACTGCGCAACGCTGGCTGCAGCGGAATGGGCCTCGGCCGCACCAATAATCACCGCCGTCAGAAGCGCGCTCTCTTCGCCCACCCAATTGCGCAGGGCAATGGCCAGCAATGAGCTGCCCCCAATCAGTCCTGCAAGCCCAAAGGCCTGGCCAATCTGAATGGCTGCAGCGGGCTTTTGTGGCTCAACTGCATCACCACGATGGCCCATACCCAGCGACGCGGCCAAGACCAGCACCAATGCGCCAGACAGCAGGGGAAGCGCCATGCGCCCCGCCAGGCTTGGCGAGGTGGCCAGAATCACCAGGAGCAAGAGCGCAAGCGATGCAAGGTTCGCTAGCAGCGCGGCGCCAAGGCAAGGCAGCAGCGGCTGGTGCATCTGCCGATAGCGCCGTCCCATCTCTACGACGGCCACCACGGACGATACAAACCCCGCAAAAAGGCCAGCGAACGCGAGTCCCCACCGATGCCCGAAGACGCGGGTCGCCACATGGCCCAGAAAATTCACGGCCATCACCAGCACCACCACGCGCCAGAGGGCGGCAAGGTTCAAGGCGCCCCAGGGGTCGATCGGTCGCTCGGGCAAGAGGGGCAGGGCAATCAGCGCAGAGGCGGCCAGCATCAGTCCGCCGGTTACTTCCTCCTCGCGGATGGCCTCGCGGCTGAATCGGTGTACATGCACCTTGGCTCGGAGCAACACGGCAATGCCCACTGCCAGCGCAGCCGCCAAGGCTGTTGATTCATGGGCGAGGCCCGCGAGCAGACAGGTCGACAGCAGCGCGACCTCGCCCGTGAGGCCGGGCGAGGTCTGGGCACGGGCTCGATACCCAGTCCAGACCAGCGTGGCAACAGCACATAGCGATGCCACGAAAACCCACGGCCCAAGGGCCCAGGCCACGGAGCCCGCCAGGGCCACCAGCGTGTGGGTTCGAATCCCGGCAACGGCGGGGGTGTTGGGGTGGGCGCGCTCGCGAACCAGCCCGATCAGCAGGCCGATCCCAAGTGCGGTCAGCCAGACCATGGCATTTGCAGAGAGCGACACGGGCCGAGTATCGCACGGGCTCTAGCGGGACTAAACTAGAGGCATGAAACATTCCATCAACATTGAAAACCTCAAGTGCGGTGGCTGCGCCAACACCATTGTCAAAGGGCTCACGGCCCTGGGTGGCGTCACGCAGGTGGAGGTGGACCACGACCAGAGCGCGGTCCGATTCATGGCAGATCCCCAGCACCTGGCCGCCGTGAAAGAAAAGCTCGCCGCTATGGGCTACCCCGAACAAGGCTCCGTGACAGGATTCACCGCGGGCCTCGCAACGGCAAAATCCTTTGTAAGCTGCGCCATCGGCCGCGTTCAGTCCTAAATGAGGCCCGTTCGCACGCGCTTTGCGCCAAGCCCAACGGGCTATCTCCATGTGGGGGGAGCTCGCACGGCGCTCTATTGCTGGGCCTTTGCCCGCCACCACCAAGGCCAGTTCATTCTGCGTATTGAAGACACCGACCTCGAGCGTTCCACCCCCGAGGCGGTTCAGGCCATTCTCGATGGCATGCGTTGGCTTGGCCTGCATCCCGATGAGGGCCCTTTCTACCAAATGCAGCGTATGGACCGCTATAAAGCGGTGCTCGCAGAGCTTGTCGCCAAGGGCTTGGCCTATCCCTGCTACACCAGTCCTGCCGAGCTCGACGCCTTGCGCGAAGACCAGCGCGCACGCGGCCTCAAGCCCCGATACGATGGCCGCTGGAGGCCTGAGAACGCGGCCCGCAAGGGCCTGGTGCCACCAGAGGGTGTGCAGCCTGTCATTCGGTTTCGCAACCCCGATGAAGGCGTGGTGAGCTGGGTAGATGGCGTGAAAGGCCGCATCTCCATCAGCAATGAGGAGCTCGACGATCTCATCATTGCCCGGCCCGATGGCACGCCCACTTACAACTTCTGCGTGGTGGTGGACGACGTCGACATGCAGATCAGCCACGTCATTCGCGGCGACGATCACATCAACAACACCCCGCGCCAGATCAACATCATGAAGGCGCTGGGCGCCGAGCTGCCCGAGTATGCCCACCTGCCCATGATCCACGGGCCCGATGGCGAAAAGCTCTCCAAGCGGCATGGGGCGGTTTCTGTCATTCAGTACGACGAAGATGGATACCTGCCCGAGGCGCTTCTCAATTACCTGGCGCGCCTGGGCTGGAGCCATGGTGACGACGAGATTTTCTCTATGGACCAGCTCGTTGAATGGTTCACCCTAGAGAACTGCAGCAAGTCGGCCGCCCAGTTCGACTTCGACAAGCTCAAGTGGCTCAACAACCACTACCTGCGACAGCAGTCGGGCGAGTCCCTTGCCCAGTGGGTGGGGGCAAGGCTCAAGGGCCAGGGCATGCCTGTGGAGTCGGGGCCAGACCTCATCCTGGTCTGCAACCTTCTTAAGGACCGCGCCAACACGCTCATTGAATTGGCTCAGTCTGCACACATGTTCTACGAGGAATCCAAGCCCGATCCCGCGGCCTTGGCCGAGCGGCTACAAGGCGCAGTGCCCGATGCTCTGCGTGCGCTCGCGGATCGGCTTCCCGAGGCCTTTGACGCCGCCCAGGCATCTGCCCTCATGAAGCAGGTCTTGGCCGACTTTGGCCTCAAAATGCCGCAACTCGCCATGGCCCTGCGACTGGTGCTCATGGGCCGAACCGAGACGCCCTCCATAGACCAGGTTCTGTCGGTGCTGGGTCAGGCACGCGTGCGTGCGGCCGTGGCCCGCCACCTCCCTTAACCCAGAAAGCCTCTTGCAACATGTCCGGAAACACCTTTGGCCATCTATTTAGCGTGACCTCATTCGGGGAGTCACACGGGCCGGCCATTGGCTGCGTGGTTGACGGCTGCCCTCCGGGCTTGTCGATCAGTGAGGCCGATATTCAGCCCGAGCTCGACCGCAGGCGCCCAGGCACCTCGCGCCATGTCACCCAGCGCCAGGAGCCCGACACCGTCGAGATTCTCTCGGGCGTGTTCGAGGGCAAGACCACCGGTGCACCCATTGCGTTGCTCATTCGCAACCAAGACCAGCGCAGCAAGGACTACGGCAACATCGCCAATACCTTTCGGCCGGGCCATGCCGACTACACCTACCTGCACAAGTACGGCATTCGCGACTACCGTGGAGGCGGGCGCTCGTCTGCCCGCGAGACGGCGGTGCGTGTGGCGGCTGCGGCCATTGCAAAGAAGTGGCTGGCCGAGCGGTTTGGCATTCAGATCCGGGGCTATATGGCTCAGCTTGGCGACATGCCAATCGCATTCGAGGACTGGGCGCATGTGCCCAACAACCCTTTCTTCGCACCCAATGCCTCGCAGATCCCGTCGCTTGAGGCCTACATGGATCAGCTGCGCCGCGGTGGCGATTCCTGCGGCGCCAAGATCTGCGTCGAAGCCTCTGGGGTGCCCGTGGGCTGGGGCGAGCCGGTGTTCGATCGGCTCGATGCAGATATTGCCCACGCCATGATGGGCATCAATGCAGTCAAGGGTGTCGAGATTGGCGCAGGCTTTGCCAGTGTGGCCCAGCGCGGCTCAGTCCACGGCGATGAGCTCACGCCGCAGGGCTTTCTCACCAATCACGCAGGAGGCGTGCTGGGCGGCATCTCCACGGGCCAGCCCATTACCGTGGCCATCGCCATCAAGCCCACGTCCAGCATTCGCACGCCGCGTCGCTCGATCGACACGACCGGTGCGCCCACGCAGGTCGAGACGCATGGCCGCCACGACCCGTGCGTGGGCATTCGCGCCACACCTATTGCCGAGGCCATGCTGGCGCTGGTCCTCATCGATCACGCGCTTCGCCACCGTGCTCAGAACGCAGATGTGCAGGTGACCACGCCGGTCATCGCTGGCCTCGCCCCTCAGTAAGCCTCGCGCGCGCGCATGTTCTCGACGCCCGTTCGTCGGATCTCGGCATTCTTTGCCACCTACTTTGCCTACGTTGGACTGTTCGCGCCCTTTCTCTCGCTCTGGCTCAATGGCCGGGGCTTCTCGCCCTCCGAGATTGGGGTGCTCATTTCGCCCATGCAATGGACGCGCGTGATTGGGCCTCCGGCCTGGGGCTATCTGGCCGATCATTCCCCACCCGAGCGTGTGCCCCGCATCATTCAGTGGTCTGCCTTTGGGGCGCTGATCTCGGGCGGGTTTCTGCTGCTGGACCTGCCGTTCTGGGGGCTCTTCACGGTGCTCTTCATCATGGCGCTTTTTCTGAGTGGCCATGTGCCCATTACCGAGGCACTCGCCATGCAAGAGAGCAGGGGAGACCTCGGCCAATATGGCCGCATGCGGGTCTGGGGCTCGCTGGGCTTTGTTGTGGCGGTGCTGCTGGGCGGCATCTGGTTCGACTGGGTGGGCATGGAGGCATTGCCGCTCACCCTCATGGCCTTGCTCTTCGTGGCGGGAATCGTCGCCTTTTGGCTTCCAGCGCGCGAGGTGCATGCGCTCGCACCCCAGGCAGGCGCTTTTGGGCAGGCGCTCAAGGAGCCGCGCGTGCGTCGGTTTCTGCTGGCCTCTTGCTTCATGCTGCTGGCCCACGCCCCGCTCTACACGCTCTTTTCGCTCTGGCTGGAGCAGCAGGGCTATAGCCGCACCGAGATTGGGGTGCTCTGGACGGTTGGGGTGCTTGCGGAGATTGCGTTCTTTCGGGTGCAGCGCCCCTTGTTTGAGCGACTGGGTGTGGTCTTGAGCTGGAGGCTCTCGTATGGGGTCGCCGCGCTTCGGTTTGCACTCTTGGCGCTTTCGGGCGGCAATCTGGCGGTCATTGTGATCACTCAGTTGATGCACGCGATCACGTTCGGCGCCCATCACAGCGCGTCCATGTCGTTGGTGCGGCAGTGGTTCCCGCGTGAGGCGCAGGCCCGTGGTCAGGCGCTCTACACCATGTCTTCGTATGGCATTGGCGGCAGCCTGGGGGGCATTGCAGCGGGCTGGGTTTTTGAGTGGGTCTCGCCGGAGGCCACCTTCTTCTTGGCAGCCGGATTCGCGCTGGTGGGCCTGTTTCTGGCCAGCGTGGGGGGCGACCGCAAGGCATAATGACGGTTTCGTGTCAAAACGATCGAGCCGACCATGCCCACGCTTTACGACAAACTCTTCGAAGAACATGTGGTCCATCGCCAAGACGATGGCACCTGCATTGTCTACATCGACCGACACCTCGTTCATGAGGTCACCAGCCCGCAGGCCTTCGAGGGCTTGGAAATGGCTGGCCGCCCACTCTGGCGCAATTCTGCAAACCTGGCCGTGGTGGACCACA
>JBJOHF010000037.1:0-5124 GCA_046047855.1 Pseudomonadota bacterium
CACTGGTTATCGAGCTCACGGGAAAGAAGACGCCGCAGCTGGGCCTGGAGGGCAAGTTCAGCGTCTACCACTCCTGCGCTGCCGGCATCATCTATGGCCGAGCAGGCGAGCACGAGTATGCAGATGCCTGCGTTCAAGACCCGCGCGTCATTACGCTTCGCGACAAAATCACGGCTGTGGTCGATGACACCATCAGCGAGGCCTCGGCCGACGTCACCATTCAGACCACCGATGGCCGTACGCTCCATGTGTTTGTCGAGCATGCCATTGGCAGCCTTGAGCGCCCCATGTCTGCGGAGCAACTCAAGGCTAAGTTCACGGACCAGGCCGCAGCCGAAATCGGTGACGAGAAGGCCAAAGCTGCCTGGTCTGCCGCAATGAGTCTTGCGACATCCGCCAACATTCAGCCTCTGTTGAAAGCGGCTACCCGCTAAGGCGTGTTTGGCCGTTAAGGCTTGAGCCGCGGGCGTAGTCCCGCGGCGTGAATGCGATCACGAAAGGCGGTGGCCTCGCGCCTGATGCTGGCACGCGCAGACTCGAGTTCACGAATAAAGCCTGGGTCGCTGACCAGCTCCACGTAACGACGTACGACGGCTGCAGGCTCCGCATGGCAGTCTGCAGCACCTTGGTTGTAGAGCGACATCCCCGCAGCCGAGATCTGCTCGATGTTAGGCGTGCGGTCGCAGAGATCGAAAGACAGGTGCAGACTATGGGCGCCAGGCGTGGTGCACCGATGCGGAACCCCAGCACGCAGGTAAAGCACATCACCTGGGTTCATGACGAACTCCTTGAGCACGGGTCCCATCTGCTGTTCGGTGAGGGGCGAGTTACCGTGATACCGCCTGCGCTGCGGCTGATGCACACGCCATCGCTTCTGTCCGGAAACCTGGATGACCAGCACATCGTCGCTGTCCCGATGCCCACCGTAGGCCTCATTGCTCTGCCTTGAGAAAAAGGCCTCGCAGTTACTCAGCGCACAAGGCATCAGCTGGTCGATCTGCCGCACGAGTGCGTTGATCGTCTGATCCTGCAGGTCTAAGCCCTCAAGCACAACCGATGCACCCTGCTCGAGCGCCTGAACCAAGCGACGCTTGTCAATGAATTGAAGCCGCTTCTTCTGAACGGTCTTCCACATCTGATCGTCAGCCACCGGCACGACGTGACCCTTGAGGCTCACTTGAAGCCATTCTGGGCTCAGCAGTGGGTTGGCCAGGAGTGTCTCAAGCCGCTCAATTGAAAAGAGCGCGTTCTCTGGCAGAAGGCCAGGCGCGAGCTGAAAGACCTGCTCCTGATCGGCGAGGCCGGTCTTGAGAAAGGTGAGGATCGCCGAAAAGAGCGATGCGGCCTCAGCAGACCTGGGGTCGCGTATAACTTGCGTAGTCATGGCAGCATTCTAAAAAGAAAAACCCCCGCACGGGGCGGGGGTTCTCTGTTCTGAATCAAATGCAGCCGAGAGGCTGCATTTGATTAGAACTTGTGGTTAACAGCCAGGTACAGCTGGTTGGTCTCGGTGCCGTCTTTGTCGGTCGAAATATAGCCGAGGTAACCGGTGGTGCGCTTGGAGAATGCTTTGGAGAGCGCAACGGCCATCTTGTCGGTCTCAGAAGCTTTGGCGGAGCCAAAAGCATCGGTCTCGAAGTTGCCGTACATGCCATGAACCGTCAGGCCATTGCCCAGGGGAGCAGATGCGGACACGATCGTCTGAGTCACGTCGCCCTTGCCGTCGGTTTCCAGGGTGCCGTAAACGATGGTGGCAGCCATGGGGCCGAAGTTGTAACGTGCGCCCATGGTGGTGGCCGTGCGCTCAACACCAGCAGCAGACTTGTCGGTGGTGGTACCAAACTGGAGGTCGACCTTAGCAACTTCGCCGCCAACGTAGAAGGAGGTGGTCTCGTTCACGCCGCCGTCTTTCAGAGCCGTACCGATCTGCACTTCGAAGCCGCCGATCTTGGGTGACTTGTACTGGATAGCGTGGTTGATGTCGGAGCCGATGTCGAGGCTGGAGAACAGACCGATGTTGCCGATCTGGCTCATGTTGTCGATGCCCTCAGCGTTGGTGATGTCGAACTTACCAACCTTGATCGCACCGAAGGAGCCCTCAAGGCCGACTTCAGAACCACGGTTGAAAGCGGACACGCCAGCACCGGTAGAAGCGTCCATCGAAGCCTCGAGGCGGAAGAATGCCTTCAGGCCGCCGCCGAGATCTTCAGCGCCACGGAAGCCGAGGCGGGAAGAGTTCACCACGCTGGACTGGAGCTTGGTGGTGGATGCCTTGCCATCGGTGTCGGTATTGATAATGCCGGTCTCGAGGTTACCGTAGACGGTCACTTGAGCCATTGCGGGAGCGGCGATCAGGCCAGCAACTGCGGCAGCGATCAGATGCTTTTTCATTCAATATTCTCCTAAGAGGTTTATTTGTGATTCACGCACCACACGGCAACGCCGGGGGCGTCACTTACGACGTGGTGAAGGTGAGTATGCATGCCTTCAGAGAAGATTGTTCATGCCGATTCCTTTTCGATGACATGTAAAGGCCAGTTTGTGGTGTATTTGCAACACGCTGGGTGCTTGCAGTTTCTATTGGATACCGCATAATTGAGGGCTTTCCTCCAATGGTTGGAGGAAATACAAACACAAGGGCTGGGCCAAAAACCCAGGAAAAGGAAAACTGTGAAGACCTTCGTCGCAAAGCCACTGGAAGTGGTGCACGACTGGGTGGTTGTTGATGCCACCGATCTCGTGCTCGGCCGTCTGGCCTCTGAAATCGCGCACCGCCTGCGCGGCAAGCATAAGCCTGAATTTACCCCCCACGTCGACACCGGCGACTATGTGGTGGTGGTCAACGCGGACAAGATTCGCGTCACAGGCTCCAAAGAAACCGACAAGAAGTATTTCCGTCACTCGGGCTACCCAGGCGGAATCTACGAGACCACCTTCGGCAAGATGCAGGCCAAGTTTCCCGGCCGCGCACTTGAGATCGCCGTGAAGGGCATGTTGCCTAAGGGTCCGCTCGGTTACGCCATGATCAAGAAGCTCAAGGTCTATGCGGGTGATAGCCATCCGCACTCGGCCCAGCAGCCCACCCAGATCACCATCAAATAACCGACAGCAAAGGACAATCACATGGTCGGCGAATACAACTACGGAACGGGTCGGCGCAAGAGCTCAGTAGCCCGTGTGTTCATTAAATCTGGTTCAGGCAAGTTTCTGGTCAATGGCAAACCCCTCGACGAGTATTTCGCTCGCGAGACCGGTCGCATGATGGTTCGCCAGCCACTGAACCTCACCAATCACCTCGGCACCTTCGACATCATGGTCAACGTGCATGGTGGTGGCGAGACAGGTCAGGCAGGTGCAGTGCGCCATGGCCTCACCCGCGCACTCATCGACTACGACGAAACCCTCAAGCCCGCGCTCTCCAAGGCCGGTTTGGTTACGCGCGATGCCCGTGAGGTTGAGCGTAAGAAGGTGGGTCTGCATAAAGCACGTAAGCGCAAGCAGTTCTCCAAGCGTTAATTCAACGCCTGTGCGCCAGAAAACCCCAGTGCCTACGCCTGGGGTTTTTTGTTTCTGCGGGTTCTTTTAAGCGGTAAGGCCGGCGCGCTCGTCGCAGCCCAGGTGCAGATTCATATTCTGCACGGCAGCGCCACTTGCGCCCTTGCCCAGATTGTCCAGGCAGGCCATCAGGATGGCCTGGGTCTGACTGGCGAACACGAAGAGCTCAACCCGGTTGGTGTCATTACAGCGTTGGCTATTGAAAAAGCCATGGGCGAGCACCTCAGGGTCGCTCAATGGCATGACCCGTATGAAGGCCTCCTCCGAATACCGTGCTGAGAGACACCCATGCAAGGCTTCTCCCGAACTGCCGGCCTTCAGTGCCGTCATCGGCAGTGGGATGCTCACGGTCAGGCCCTTGTAGAAGGGGCCCACAATGGGCATGAAAATGGGCGTCGCCTGAAGCCGGCTATGCATGGTCATTTCGGGCAGGTGCTTATGGCCAAGACTGAGTGCATAGGGCCTGGGCGCCATCAGCTCGGGGTCGCCACCCGCTTCGTACTGCTCGATCATCTTCTTCCCGCCGCCTGAGTAACCAGTAATGGAGGTTGCGCTCAGGGCTTGTGCTGGGGAGATCAATCCTGCATCCACCAGAGGGCGCATGAGCAGGATGAAGGCGGTGGCATGGCAGCCGGGATTGGCAATCCGGGTGTTCTTTCGGATGGCATCGCGCTGGCTTGGCGCAAGCTCAGGCAGTCCAAACGCCCAAGTCGGGTCCGTTCGAAAGGCCGTGCTGGCATCAATGAGACACGTCTTGGGGTTGGTCACCATCTCGGCGGCTTCTTTGGAAGCTGCATCAGGCAGGCAGAGGAATGAGAGGTCGGATGCATTGAGCAGGCGTGCACGCTCGGCGGCATCCTTGCGCTTGTCGGGGTCGATCTTGAGCACCTCAATATCGGAACGTGCCGAGAGCACCTCATGAATACGCAAGCCTGTGGTGCCCTCTTGTCCGTCTACATAGACCAGGTGTTTCCGACTCATGCCCTGCCTTTCAATAGTCTTATTGACGCCGAGGAGCATACCCGAGCGTAGAATAATGAAATCCTCAGTATTTCAGTCAGGAATGACCATGACCGCAACTGTACACACCGAAAACCTCCAGGCCCCTCCCATGGGCATGCCCGACCCCTTGGTCTTCACCGACTCTGCGGCCAGTAAGGTCAAGGCCCTCATCGATGAAGAGGGCAACCCCGACCTCAAGCTGCGCGTGTTCGTGCAGGGTGGTGGCTGTTCAGGATTTCAGTACGGCTTCACCTTCGACGAGGACGTCAACGAGGACGACACCACACTCGATAAGGGCGGAGTGAAGCTGCTCATCGACAGCATGAGCCTGCAGTACCTCATGGGCGCAGAGATCGATTACAAGGACGACCTTGAGGGCGCCCAGTTCGTCATCAAGAACCCCAACGCCACCACAACCTGCGGCTGCGGCTCCAGCTTTTCGGTGTAGCGCTTACTCCACTGCTTTGAGCATGTCCTCAACGACCTTCTTCGCATCGCCAAAGACCATCATGGTCTTGTCCATGTAGAAGAGGTCGTTGTCGAGGCCCGCGTAACCCGAGGCCATCG
>JBJOHF010000038.1:0-13036 GCA_046047855.1 Pseudomonadota bacterium
TGCTACAACTGCCACCAGATCACCAAGGCAGAGATCTCTTATGGCACGCTTGGCCCGTCCTTGTATCAGTATGGCAAACTGCGCGGCTACTCCGATGACATCGTGAAGTACACCTGGGGCAAGATCTACAATGCGAAGGCATACAATCTCTGCACCAACATGCCGCGCTTCGGTCATGAAAAGCTGCTCACGGAGAAGCAGATGAAGGACATCATGGCGCTATTGCTCGACCCCAATTCGCCAGTTAACAAGGATTAGTCTGCGTTGATCAGCGAATGATGTTGTCCCAAAAAAGCCTCTCTCCAAGGAAGAGGCTTTTTTGGTTTTCACTATATTCATCAATAGGTATAAACAAATGGAACTGAATCGTCGCGAATTTATGGGCGTGATGGCTGCAGGCGCAGCTGCCGGATTGTTCGGCAGCTGGGGAGACGCCGCTGTGGCTGCTGCCAAAGGATCCAAGCTTTACGAAGTGCCCAAGTTTGGCAATGTGAGCTTTCTGCATTTCACCGACTGCCATGCCCAGCTCATGCCCGTTTATTTCCGTGAGCCCAACGTCAATCTTGGCATTGGGAGCATGCAGGGGCAGGTGCCTCATATCGTGGGCGAGCAATTGCTCAAGATGTACGGTATTCCCAAGAACTCGCCCTTGGCGCATGCATACACCTATCTCGACTTTGAGAAGGCTGCCCAGACTTACGGCAAGGTCGGCGGGTTTGCCCACATGGCGACCTTGGTCAAGATGATGCGGGCGGCGCGCCCACATGCATTTTTGGTCGATGGTGGAGATACCTGGCAGGGTTCAGCCACTGCCCTTTGGACCAAGGGTCAAGACATGGTCGACGCAACCAAGCTGCTTGGTGTTGACATGATGTGCCCGCACTGGGAATTTACTTATGGCGCCGATCGCGTCATGGAGATTGTGCAGAAAGAGCTCGCGGGCAAGATTGAGTTTCTTGCCCAGAACGTGAAGACGACGGACTTCGGCGATCCCGTATTCAAGCCCTATGTCATCCGCCAACAGAATGGCATTCCGGTGGCGGTTATTGGGCAAGCGTTCCCCTATACCCCGATTGCAAACCCTCGGTACTTTGTACCCGACTGGAGCTTCGGTATCCAGGACGACAACATGCAGAAGATGGTTGATGAATGTCGCGCGAAGGGGGCCCAGGTGGTCGTGGTCATTTCGCACAACGGCATGGACGTCGACCTCAAAATGGCATCCCGTGTACGCGGCATTGATGCCATTCTCGGGGGCCACACCCACGACGGTGTCATCCAGCCGATTAAAGTGAAGAATGCAGGTGGCGTTACCTTGGTCACCAACGCAGGCTCGAATACCAAGTTCTTGGGTGTGCTCGACTTCGACGTCAAGAATGGCAAGGTCTCCGACTATCGCTACAAGCTCTTGCCGGTCTTCGCAAACATGCTCCCAGCCGACGCTGAGATGCAGGCGTTCATTGATAAGGTGCGTGCGCCCTTTAAGAGCAAGCTCGAGGAGAAACTCGCCATTACCGACGGCATGCTCTACCGCCGCGGTAACTTCAACGGGACTTTCGACCAGCTCATTGTCGATGCGCTCATGGATGTGAAGGGCGCCGATCTGGCCTTCTCGCCCGGCTTCCGTTGGGGCACCTCGCTGCTGCCCGGGCAGGCGATTACCCGTGAACACGTCATGGATCAGACAGCCACCACGTACTCGTACAGCACGCTCACCGAGATGACAGGCGAGATGATCAAAACCGTGCTCGAGGATGTCTGCGATAACCTCTTTAACCCCGATCCCTATTACCAGCAAGGTGGGGATATGGTGCGTGTCGGTGGACTTGAGTACGCGTGTGCGCCTGGTGAAAAAATGGGCAGCCGCATTCAAGACATGCGTCTCAAGGGCAAGCCGATCGAAGCAAGCAAGAAATACAAGGTGGCCGGCTGGGCACCCGTGGCTGAGGGAGCAACCGGTGAGCCCGTGTGGGATGTGGTGGAGACCTGGCTGAAGGACAAGAAGCGGGTCACGCCTCGCAAGCTCAATACCCCTCGCCTCATTGGTGTGAAGGGAAATGCCGGGATTGCATAACGCCGACCCATGTTTGGGTTAGCATCAAGGCGCTGAGTGAATAGGTCCTCAGCGCCTTTTTTTATGGAGACTTGGCATGAGATTTACGCTACAGATGGTGCGCCCCATTCTGGCCCTCATCGTGTTTGCCCCCGCTGTTGGCGCGCTTGCGAACCCTTTTGCGAAGGGAAATTTGCAACAGGGAAAGGCGCTGCACGAGGCGAAATGTGTGTCTTGTCATAACTCCATGATGCCGGGCAACAAAGGTGAGGAACTCTATGACGAGTTCAATCGCAAGATGAAAACCACCGCTCAGCTCAAGGGCATGGTTGAGTTTTGTGCAAATCGCACCAAGAGCGGATGGTTCGATGAGGAGATCGTGAGTGTGTCGCGCTACCTCAACGACACCTACTACAAGCTGAAATAACGCGCCGACGCTGTGGCTTGATTAGGGCGCTAATGGGCGATGGAGAATGAAGTGGCCCGCAAACCGCCCTGCAAAAATCAGTTGCATCAAGGCGCCATCGGGGTGTGACTCCACCACGACACCTGCTCGTTTCTGGGGGCTTGAGTCCTTCAACTTTAAGAGCCCTGACGGCCAGAAAATACGCAGATCGGCCTGCATGGGCAGATACCCGTCGAGATAGCGACGCATCAAGGGGCCTGCGTAAAGCTTCCATTCTTGCTCCTGTGTCACCTCAAGCGCCTTGGACTCTAGATTGATGCAGATCTCAGCGCCCCGCTCAACGCCTTCAAGGGTGATGTGCTGGCCGTCGTTCTGAACAGAGGCCATGCCCTTGTGGGAGACGACGGTGAGTGAAATGAGTCGGTTTCGATTGAAGGCGATCACGACTTTTCGGATAGGGTCGAGCTGGAAGTGACAGGTCGACAGGCTGACGATCCCTGTGCGCAGACTGCTCTCGTCGATGAAGACGTTGGATTCATATCGATATCCATTGGGGTCAGGGCGCTCGGCGAAGTATTTCATCTCGCCTTCCCGGGCAATATGCTCAAAGTCCAGGCCGCTTTGCGACTGGGCGTGGGCGCTTGTGAGAAGAAGGCCCGCGATGAGGGTCAGGAGGGTCCGAGCAGGGGGCGCAGCGTGGGCCATAAGTTCTCCAGCATGAGGGGTTGCGCGTTTGCGTTGGGGTGAATGCGATCAGCCTGAAACAAGGATTCATTCGTCTCAAAGCCCGCGAGCAAAAGCGGCACCAGCGCAGTGTTGTGTCTAAGCGCGAGAGATCGGTAGAGGCGCTCAAAATCCTTTGCGCTCTGTGGTCCGTAGTTCGGTGGCAGGCGAATGCCCAGGAGTACGACCCTTGAACCCGCCTGCTTGAGCTGAAGGATGATCTGCTCCAGGTTCTTCTCTGTCTGGGCCATGGAGAGGCCTCGCAGTCCATCATTCGCTCCAAGTGCAAGGAGCGTGACAGCAGGTCTTTGCCGCTTAAGCGCTGCAGGCAGGCGCTGAAGTCCGCCAAAGCTCGTCTCACCCGAGAGGCTTCGATTGATTACTTGGTGGGGGAACTTCTCCGCTTCAAGACGCTTCTGAAGAAGGGAGGCCCATCCGAGCGAGGTTGGCAGTCCATAGGCTGCCGATAGGCTGTCGCCATAAATCATCACGATGGGGCGAGCGGGTGGGGCTGCGGTCTGAGTCTGTGCATCGACGGTGGCGCTCAGCAAGCATGCTAGGGTGCCAAGCATCACGCGCCGTCGAATGAAAAAGGAGTGAGATTTTGAGTTGTGCAATTGAGGCAGTTCAGTTGGTCAAGCAGGTTTCAGACGGTACAGAGGCGCTCACCATTCTGGATCAGGTGAGCCTGTGTTTGCCGGAGGGTGAATCCATGGCCATCTGGGGCCCATCTGGTTGTGGAAAGTCTACCTTGCTTGGCCTGCTGGCTGGCCTGGATGTCCCTACCTCCGGTGCGGTTCGATGGTTCGGTGAGGACATTTCCTCGTTGTCGGAAGAGGCGCGTGCAAAAAAGCGCAACGGGACCCTAGGCTTCGTCTTTCAGTCCTTTCAACTGATGCCCCAGCTGAACGCACTTGAGAATGTCATGCTCCCGCTTGAGCTTGCGGGCCGTGATGCCCCTGAGGTTGCCGCCACGTCTATGCTCGAGGCGGTTGGTCTGGGCAGTCGCTTGCGTCATTTTCCCTCGACTCTATCGGGCGGCGAGCAACAGCGGGTGGCTGTTGCACGCGCCTTCGCGCTCGCACCGAAAGTGTTATTTGCCGACGAGCCTACGGGGAGTCTGGACTCCGCAAGTGGCAGCCGGGTGATGGAGCTGATTTTCGAACTCCAAGCCAAGCTCGGTACAACCGTCATTATCGTCACCCACGATGCGGCGCTTGCTGCGCGTTGCGATCATCGGATCGAACTGAGAGCAGGCCGACTCGTATAATAGGCGCATGCGCCATATTCGTTGCCTGCCGGGTCTGCAGGCGCTCTCCGATTTTCGCAAGGCCCGCCTCATTTCCCAATTCCATGCTCGGGTTCCTGGTCTTCGGCTCCATGCCCAATCCTTGAACACGCATTGGGCTTATCTGCTGTCCGGCTCTGCCGAGTGGCTCTCAAGCGGCTCGCCGCCCACCGAGCTCGCACAGCTCCTCGATCTCACTTCGTCGCAGTGGCCTCCTGCTGCGCGAGGCACGACGCGGGTGTGGGTGTTTCCACGGCAGGGTACCCGAAGCCCATGGTCCTCCAAGGCGTCCGATATTCTTCGGTCTTGCGGCGTGGTTGGGCTCAGCCGCATCGAGCGCGGGATCTGTTTTGAGATTCCGCTTGCGCCGGATCGAATAGAACCGCTGCTCGGGCTGGTCTTCGACCGGATGGTCGAGCAGGTGTTTGTGGGTGAAGCCCCCCTGAATCTCTTCGATGCGCGCGCGGCCCAGGTGCTTGAGCAGATGGACCGCACCCAGCTCGCCTTGGCCAACAGTCGCCTCGGGCTTGCGCTCTCGACAGATGAATTGAATTATCTTCAACAGGCATACGATCGCCTTGGGCGTGATCCCACAGATGTGGAACTGCTGATGTTTGCTCAGGCGAACTCCGAGCACTGTCGCCACAAAATCTTCAATGCCAGTTTTACGATCGACGGAGAGGCGCAGTCCCATTCGCTCTTCGGCATGATTCGACACACGCACAGCGTGACGCCTCAGTTCACGCTCTCGGCCTACTCTGACAACGCAGCCGTCCTTCAGGGGGCTCAGGCGACCCGTTTCGTGCCCCCGGCAGGGCGTCCAGGACCCTACACCCGTCGGCTTACAGACCTGCACACTGTGCTCAAGGCCGAGACGCATAATCACCCCACTGCAATCTCACCCTTTCCAGGTGCTGCCACGGGTGCTGGCGGAGAGATCCGGGATGAAGGCGCAACCGGTCGGGGTGCCGAGCCCAGGGCTGGCCTCACGGGCTTCTCGGTATCCACGCTTGATTTCTCAGGCCAGTCGCATGCCCCGAGTCGCATTGCCTCCGCCTTAGCGATCATGACGGAGGGGCCCTTGGGCGCCGCTGCATTCAATAATGAGTTTGGGCGGCCAGGGCTGCTGGGATACTTCCGTTCATTTGAGCTGACACATGCCAATCAACGGTGGGGGTATCACAAGCCCATCATGTTGGCGGGTGGTGTAGGCGCCATTGAAGGGGATATGGTCCAGAAGGACGCCATCCCCGCTGAGGCCCTGCTGATCCAGTTGGGCGGCCCAGGCATGCGCATTGGCATGGGTGGTGGTGCGGCATCTTCACTTCAAACGGGGCACAACCACGAAGCACTCGACTTTGATTCGGTGCAACGCGGTAATCCCGAAATGCAGCGCCGCGCGCAAGAGGTCATCGATGCCTGCGTTGCGCTCGGCTCTGATAACCCCATCATTTCGATCCACGATGTCGGGGCGGGTGGTCTCTCTAACGCGTTTCCTGAGTTGGTGCATGGCGCGGATCTCGGGGGCCATTTCGAGCTGCGCGATATTTTGCTTGATGAAGACGGCCTGTCGCCCGCCGAAATATGGTGTAACGAGTCACAAGAGCGATACGTCCTGGCGATTCGTGCCGAGGATCTCGACCGGTTTGAGGCCCTCTGTCTGCGCGAGCGTTGCCCATTCTCCGTCGTCGGTCGTGCGGTGAAGGAGGATCGGTTGGTGGTGGCGGATGCCCAGTATCCTCAGGGTCAGCAGCCGGTCGACATGCCCATCAGTGTGCTTCTGGGTAAGCCGCCCAAAATGCATCGCGATGTTGAGCGTGTCCCGGTCGACGCCGGAGAAATCGACCTCACGTCCATCGACCTCGAGCAAGCCGTCTTGGATGTACTGAAGCACTCGACGGTCGGTAGCAAGGAGTTCCTGATCACCATCGGAGACCGAACCGTTGGGGGATTATCCGCGCGCGACCAAATGGTTGGCCCCTGGCAGACGCCCGTCTCTGACGTTGCCGTGACCCTCTGGGACTATTCCGGTGTAGGCGGTCAGGCGATGGCGTTGGGTGAGCGTCCTCCCGTTGCGATTGTCAGTCCCGCCGCCTCCGTTCGCCTTGCCCTTGGTGAGGCACTGACCAACCTGTTCGCAGTGAAGCTCCCGGCGCTGGAGCAAATCAAGCTCTGCGCCAACTGGATGGCAGCGTGTGGAGAGTCAGGTCAAGACGCTGCGCTCTATGAAGCGGTCGAAGCCTTAGCCTTGCAGGCCTGTCCAGCCTTGGGTCTGTCCATTCCCGTCGGGAAGGATTCGCTGAGCATGCGCACCCGATGGGAGGACAGCACTGGCGAGCAGTCCGTCATTTCACCCGTGAGTTTGAACTTGACGGCCGTCGCGCCTGTCGCCGACGTGCGTCAATCGTGGACGCCTCAGCTCAATCGTGAGCAGTCAGATGGCATTTTGGTGTTGATTGACTTGGGCGGTGGTCGAAATCGCCTGGGTGGCTCAGTGCTGGCCCAGCTCCAGGGTGTGTTTGGTGGCGCACCTGCCGATCTAGACAATCCAATCTTGCTGCGCCAGCTGCACTCGGCCCTGAGTGAGCTCCACGACATCCCCAATCTCATTCAGGCTTATCACGATCGCTCTGATGGCGGCCTCTGGGCTTGCTTGTCCGAAATGGCGTTTGCTGGGCGCTGTGGCCTCACCGTGAATCTCGATCTGCTGACCATCGACCCTGTCGCAGCGGATTGGGGGGATTTTAAGATTCGCCCCGAGCAAGTCGCCGTGCAACGCCAAGAGCTCACGCTGAGAGCGCTTTTCGCTGAGGAGTTGGGCGTGGTGGTCCAGGTCTCTAAGGCCCGCAGGACCGAGCTTATGGATGTCCTCAGGCGGCATGGGCTCTCTGCTCTCGCCCACGAGATCGCAACGCTGAATGCACGTGATGTCGTGGAGCTCTACCGCGACGCAAAGTGCGTCCTCAGCCTGCCACGGGCAGACCTGCAACAGGCTTGGGCTGAGACCTCTCGGCAGATTGCGCTGGGCCGAGATCATCCGGAATGTGTCGAGGAGGCCTTCGGTGCGCTTCGATCCGCGACCCATCCGATGCCCACGGTCTTGCCCCCGTCTTTGGTCACGGCACTGACTGCGCCGCAGGTTCTGAAGTCCGTCAAGCCGCGGGTTGCGATTCTGCGCGAGCAGGGCGTAAACGGACAGGTTGAAATGGCAGCAGCCTTTGAGGCCGCAGGCTTTGAGCCTTGGGATGTCCATATGTCAGACCTGGCGGATGGTCGGGTCGAACTTTCCACCTTTGCCGG
This sequence comes from Pseudomonadota bacterium, assembly GCA_046047855.1. Taxonomy (GTDB): domain Bacteria; phylum Pseudomonadota; class Gammaproteobacteria; order Burkholderiales; family Burkholderiaceae_A; genus Hahnella. Next base: position 7,771 of record JBJOHF010000038.1, read on the forward strand.
GCTTGCCGCATGTGGCGGCTTCTCCTATGGCGATGTCCTTGGCGCGGGTCGCGGCTGGGCTCGGTCCATTCTCTTTCAGCCCCGACTTCGCGATCTGTTCTCAGCCTTCTTTTCGGATTCATCAAAGTTTGCCCTGGGGGTGTGTAATGGCTGCCAGATGATGAGCGCACTTGCCCCCATCATTCCCGGCGCAGAGCATTGGCCGCGTTTCGAACGCAATCGATCGGAGCAGTTTGAGGCGCGGCTCAGTTTTGTCGAGATTCAGCCCTCACCCTCCCTGTTTTTTAAGGATATGCAGGGTGCACGCCTGCCGGTGGTGGTCTCTCATGGGGAGGGCCGAGCGGACTTCGGTATGCTCCCCCAAGGGCAGCACAGCCTCGCTCAGGCGCAGGTTGCGATGCGGTTCATCCAGCCGGATGGTCAGGCCGCTGAGCGCTATCCTCATAACCCGAACGGGTCGCCTGCTGGCATCACGGGCCTCACGAATGCGGATGGCCGCATCACCATACTCATGCCACATCCGGAGCGTACCTTTCGGGGGGTACAGCTCTCCTGGGCTCCTCAGGAATGGTCTACCCATGGCGACGCGTCGCCATGGCTTCAGATGTTCCGTAACGCTTACGACTGGGTTCAATAACCATGCTGTCAACCGCAAATATCACCATGCAGTTCGGGGCCAAGCCCCTCTTCGAGAATGTCTCGGTCAAGTTCACTGACGGCAATCGTTACGGCCTTATCGGCGCGAATGGCTGTGGCAAGTCCACTTTCATGAAAATTCTCGGTGGAGACCTCGAGCAGACCAACGGCGTGGTCATGAAAGAGCCCGGGGTTCGTCTCGGCAAGCTCCGTCAAGATCAGTTCGCCTACGAGGATGTGCGCGTGCTTGATGTGGTCATGATGGGGCACGAGGAAATGTGGGCTGCTATGACCGAGCGTGACGCCATTTACGCCAACCCCGATGCGACTGAAGAGGACTACATGAAGGCGGCCGATCTGGAGGCCAAATTCGCTGAGTACGACGGATACACGGCAGAGTCTCGCGCAGGAGAGCTGCTATTGGGTGCGGGCATTCCGCTCGAGCAGCACAATGGCCCGATGAGTGAAATCGCCCCCGGCTGGAAGCTTCGGGTGCTCCTCGCCCAGGCGATGTTCTCGAATCCCGATGTTTTGCTGCTCGATGAGCCCACCAACAACCTCGACATTGACACGATTCGCTGGTTGGAAGATCTGCTCAATGAGCGCGACAGCACCATGATCATCATTTCGCACGACCGGCACTTCCTCAACTCGGTCTGCACCCATATGGCCGATGTCGACTACGGTGAGATTCGGATCTACCCGGGCAACTACGACGACTACATGCTGGCGGCCACGGAGTCGCGCGCGCGGCTCATGGCTGCAAACGCGAAGGGCAAAGAGCGGGTCGCCGAGCTGCAAGACTTCGTTCGCCGATTCTCGGCCAATAAATCTAAAGCCAAGCAGGCCACCTCTCGGCGAAAGCTTATCGAGAAGATTCAAGCCGATGCGGTTGAGGTGCGCCCCTCATCGCGCCAAAACCCATACATTCGATTCGAGCAGGCCAAGCAGCTCTATCGACAAGCCGTTCACCTGCAGAGTGTTGAGAAGGCTTTCGAGGGACAGCGTGTGCTCGACAAGGTCTCTCTGATGATCGAGGCGGGCGAGAAGATTGCCATCGTGGGCGCAAATGGGGCCGGTAAATCGACCTTGGTGAAGACCATGGTGGGCGCTGCACTCGGGGGTTACGATGCAGACGCAGGGCTGGTGAAGTGGGCCGAGAATGCCCAGATTGGATACATGGCTCAGGATGTCTACCCCGACTTCGAGCAAGAGACAAGCCTCACCACCTGGCTACAGCGCTTCGCCCAGGACGGCGATGATGACCAGGCTCTGCGTTCCATTCTCGGTCGGCTTCTCTTTTCCGGTGATGAGGTGCACAAGCCAGTCAGGGTGCTATCCGGGGGGGAGAAGCACCGAATGACGTTCGGGCGGCTCATGCTGGAGCGTTCTAATGTGCTCATCATGGACGAGCCCACCAACCATCTCGACATGGAGTCTATTGAGTCTCTGCAGATGGCGCTGGAGAAGTATCAAGGAACGCTGCTGGTCGTGTCCCACGACCGTGAGTTTGTGAACGCCGTCGCAAACCGCATTTTTTACATGAAGGGTGACGGAAAAGTTATTGATTTTAAAGGAACTTATGATGAGTTCCTGACCAGTCAGGGTCTGGAGGTTTAGCCATGGCGCATACGCATGAGCCCATTCCGGGCGTCAAGGCTGTTGTTGCGATTGCCTCGGGAAAGGGCGGCGTTGGGAAGTCCACCACCACCATCAACCTGGCCCTCGCGCTCTTGAAGATGGGCCTCAAGGTTGGGGTGGCCGACGCAGACATTTACGGTCCCAGTCTCCCCACGCTCCTTGACTTGCACGACAAGCCCGAGATCACCGAGGACAAGCGCATGCTGCCCCTGCGTAAGCTTGGTCTTCAGGTGAACTCGATTGGATTTCTGGTTCCTCCCGAGCAGGCCGTTGCCTGGCGCGGGCCAATGGCCTCTGGCGCACTTCAGCAGATCGTGAAACAGACTGCCTGGGACGCCCTTGATGTTCTGCTGATCGATATGCCCCCAGGAACGGGAGATGTTCATCTCACCTTGGCCCAGCAGATCCCGCTTCAGGGGGCAGTCATTGTGACGACACCCCAGAGGATGGCGCTGGCCGACGCCTTAAAGGGGCTACGCATGTTCGAACGCGTCTCCGTGCCGGTCCTTGGCGTTGTGGAGAACATGGCCGTTTTCGCATGTCCTTGCTGTAAGGGCGTATCGCACTTGTTTGGCCAAGGCGGGGGTCAGCAGCTTGCCGATCAGACAGGTGTCCCCCTCCTGGGCAGCCTGCCTTTGGTGGCGAGCATCATGGAGCAGTCTGATAAGGGCGTACCCACGGTTGCCGCATACCCAGAAAGCCCTGAAGCGAAGCTCTACTCAGAGATTGCCGAGAGACTCTGGTCTGACTTAACGGCGCGGCTCGAGAAGTCCGCTAAGCGGCCCACCATCAAGATCGTGGCAGGCTAGAGCGTCTCATCTAAGGATTTCCAGCCCACCAATAGACTATCAAGGCGGCTGTACTGGATAGCCCGCATCGCCTTGCTCCGAACCGCTGGCTTTGCCTTATGGGCCACGCTCAGACCCGCCAGCGCCATCATCGGCAGGTCGTTCGCGCCATCACCAATGGCAATCGACTTATTGGGCGGCACCCCCAATTCTGCGCAGAGTGCCTTGAGGGCACTGGCCTTGGCTTCTCCATCGACGATCTCTCCTACAAGCCGGCCCGTGAGGAGTCCATGCTGGACTTCCAGCACATTGGATCGGACCCGGTCGAAGCCGAGCGTCTCAGAGACCGGGGTGGTGAAGAGCGTGAATCCACCTGATACCAATAACGTGGTGAGACCTGCTGCCTTGGCTCCTGCGAGCAGCTGGCGTGCGCCAGGCGTGAGTCGAAGCGACTGGTCGATGACTTCCTGTGCCGCCTCAACGGGCACACCTGCCAGTAGCGCTACGCGTTGACGCAAGCTCTCGGCGTAGTCCGAAATCTCCCCCCGCATCGCGGCCTCCGTGATGGCCGCAACCTCAGCCTTCTTACCCGCAAAGGCTGCGAGCTCGTCGATGCACTCGATGGTGATCACGGTGGAGTCCATGTCCATGGCCAAGACGGCGAAATCTCCCATTTCCTCGCCCTCTGGAATGAGGGCGAGGTCATAGCGCTGCTGCTCGCAGGTGTCTTTGAGGGCCTTGAAGGCTCTCGCGGCGAGGTCTCCGGGCGCTGGTCCCCAAACGAGGGTCCCTGCGTGCCCGAGGGTTTCGGCCGCAGTCAGCGGCATGTGTCGCGTGGGACTTCGGGCCGCAGCGGGCAGGACGGGGCCTGCAGGAATGAGCGCGCGTGAGATCAGTGCATCCAGTTCAGCCTTGAACGCATCGGGGCGGCTCGCCACCATGCCGCGTGCATCTGTGCCTGGGCTGAGTACGAGTCGATGCGGTAATTTCAGGTTCACTGGCTATCCCTTCTTGGGAAACAGGTTGGAGAGGGCTTCGCGAATTTGCATGAGGCGTTGGGCGAGATCTTTAGACTCTGCGGCGAATCGCACTTTATCTTGCCCGCCGAGTTTAAATCGCTTGTCTTTCTGAATGAGGACAATCACTCGGCTGGGGTCAATCGGTGAGTCCGGCCGAAGTTGAATACTGATGTTTTCGGCCGTCGCGTCGAGCTTCTGAACACCGATGGGTTTGACGCTGATGCGCAGCCGGTGGGTCTCGATCAGCGTGCGAACCGGCTCGGGTAGCTGCCCGAATCGGTCGATCAGTTCCTCCTGCAGGGCCTGTAGGGACTCTGAGTCTTCGGCGCTGGCAAGTCGCTTGTAGAGCATGAGCCGCTCATGAATATCGCCACAGTAGTCGGCAGGCAGCAGCGCCGGGAGGTGAAGATTGATTTCGACCGTCGCCCGCAGGGGGGCGTCCATGTCGGGCTCCCGTCCAGCCTTGAGCGCTGATACAGCCTCTGAGAGCATATCGTTGTAGAGCTGGAATCCCACTTCGGTCATGTTTCCAGACTGATTGTCTCCAAGCACTTCGCCAGCGCCGCGAATCTCCAAATCATGCATGGCGAGGAAGAAGCCACTGCCAAGTTCCTCCATCGCCTGAATGGCCTCCAGCCGCTTGGCCGCATCCTTTGAGAGGGCTTGCTCATCTGGCACCAAGAGGTAGGCATAGGCCTGGTGGTGTGATCGGCCAACCCGTCCGCGAAGCTGGTGCAATTGCGCCAGCCCAAACTTATCCGCCCGGTAGATGACGATGGTGTTCGCTGTGGGCACATTGATGCCGGTCTCAATAATCGTGCTGCAGAGAAGCACATTGATCCGCTGCTGGTTAAAGTCGCGCATGACGCGCTCGAGGTCGCGCTCCCCTAACTGACCGTGAGCGACGCCAATTCGGGCCTCGGGCACCAGTTCAGCGAGGTGCTCGAGACGGTTCTGAATGGTCTCCACCTCGTTGTGCAGCACGTAGGCTTGGCCGCCGCGCTTCAGTTCTCTGAGCAATGCCTCGCGCACGGCATCATTGGTCTCTCGCCGAACAAAGGTCTTAATGGCGAGTCGCTTCTGTGGCGCGGTTGCAATGACCGAGAAGTCTCGAATGCCCTCCATGCTCATGGCGAGGGTTCGCGGGATGGGTGTTGCGGTGAGGGTAAGCACGTCGACTTC
>JBJOHF010000039.1:0-36423 GCA_046047855.1 Pseudomonadota bacterium
TGCTGGATGCAGCAATCGCCCCACCCGTTCAACCGTCTCAATCTTCCAGAGCTGATTGAGGAGCGCCCGAGTCTCTTCAACCGTAATGCGCCCACCGTATTCAGACAGCCGAAACATTTTGGATTCCAACTCGGGGCGAGAGAGCGTGTTCCCCGGGTCCCCCTTGGGATCGTCTACCCGACCATGGAGCGTTCGCCCATCGCGCGTCACCACCGTGACCTTCCCAATCCATCGGACTGGGTAGGCTGCGTCGACTTCTTCATCGAGCACCATGCGCACCCGATCACGGAAGCTTAGGGTATCGGCATCTTGAAAATGCGCCTCAAATTCATCGAGGCCAGCAAACCCAAAGTGAGCGGCCAGCGCCAGCACAGTGCCCATCGAGAACTTACTCTGATGCACCGTCTGGGGGTTTGTGACGGGACCAAGCACGTCGAGCGCACCTTGGTGAACGTGTGTCACGACCGACTCGATGTCGCTCGGCGTCAGGCCATGAACCTGCATGACCTGCAGGAGCGCATCAACAGCCGGGTGGGTATGTCGGCAAGAGGCGTGGTACTTGAACGAGGTCTCCAGCAGAGCCCATCGCGCGCCCAATCCATCATTGAGCCTGCCCGGGTCTGCATCAGAGGACATCCCCTCGGCCATACCCTGCTTTCCGGCCAGAATGTCTCGCGCGCCTGTGAGCCCGCGTTGGGCCAAGTACGCTGACATAAGGCCTGCACCACTGGCGTGCGCGGTATGCAGCTGCTTGGAGTCTGCTGCGTCTCTCAGGAAGGCCCAAAGCCCCGCGGCCTGAGTGCCCGCAGAGCCAAAGGCATGAAGCATCTGCTCCGGCGAGAGCTTCAAAACGTGACCCACAGTAGCTGCCGCAGCAAGCGTTCCGGCCGTGGCCGTGGTGTGGAAGATCTTGTAGTGCGAGCGCCCCAAAAATTCGCCGACTCGAATACCAACCTCGTAGCCCGCGATACAGGCCGTTAGAAATGCACGGCCGGACACACCATGCGCCTGGGCAGCAGCAAGCGCTGGGGGGAAGACCACCGTGGCGGGGTGCAAGACAGAGGCGTTGTGCAGATCGTCTTGTTCAACCACATGTGAGGCCGCCGCATTGACCATCGCCGCGCAGTAGGGCGAAGACGACGATGCACTGCCCAGCACCTCGCTCGGACCATTCGCGGGGCCTTGGGAGAGCACAATCTCGCGAATGGCTGTAACCGGGCGGGCATTGAATCCGGCCAGCGTTGAAGCGGCCCAGTCGACAAGGAGATCTTCGCACCGACGAAACACATGTTCGGGGATGTCTGTTGGGGAGAGGTTCGCTGCAAAGGCAGCCAGTTCTGCTGTGGGGTTCATGCCGGCAACTCTACTCTCAGCAGCCGACCTTTCGACTCGTCTGTGAGGACCAGCAACGCGTTGGCACCCAAGGATCGGACGTCGCGAACACGCGGCTCCCCTTCAAACTTGAATCGCATCTCCGCAAAACCACCGGCTGCATTTGGACTCAGGCGAACGAGCGCTCTGGCCTTGAGCGCACCCACCACCATGGCAGACGCCCAAGGACCCGGGGACTCGGGGGAGAGCCAAGCCAATCCAGAAGGCGCGATGGACGGAACCCAGACGTGACTGGGGTCCCTCATGCCGGGGAGCTTTGTGCCCTCCCCGATTGAGAATCCGGTCACGTATTCCTTTCCGAAGGTTGCCCTCGGCCAGCCATAGTTCTGTCCGGCCTCGATGCGGTTCACCTCGTCTCCTCCCTGTGGCCCATGCTCATGCGCCCACACCTCACCCGTGACGGGATGCACAGCGAGCCCTTGCACGTTCCGGTGCCCTAGGCTGAAGACCTCTGGGGCCCCACCACCGTGAGCGAAAGGGTTGTCCTGTGGGATTGCACCATCCGCGTGAATGCGAATGATTTTGCCAAGGTGACTGTTCGGGTTCTGCGCCTGATCACGCTCGCTGTACCGATCGCCCGTGCTGATGAGCAGATGGCCTGAGGGCGAAAAAGCAAGTCGTGAACCAAAGTGCAGGCGCCCTGACGGATCTTGCTTTTGGCCAAACACACGCTGAACTTGGCGCAGATGGGTCCCATCCAACTCCGCCCGAAAAACAGCGGTGCGAGCGCCTGAATCGGTTTTTTCTGAGCACGACCAAAAGACAACCCGGTTGGTGGAAAACGCGGGGGAGAGCATCACATCAAGCAGCCCTCCTTGCCCCGAGGCGTGAACTGCTGGCAAACCCGAAATCACCCTGCGCTGTCTCTTGGCGTCAATGAGGACGAGACGTCCGGGCCGCTCCGAAATCAAGAATGCACCATCAGGCAATGATGCAACCGCCCAAGGATGCTCCAGGCTATCGGCAAGCGTTTGAGCGGGAAGCGGTGTTTGTTGAGCCTGCAGAACGGGGGAGTACGCGCCTGCAACGGCAACGCCGAAGCTGAGTTTTGTTGCGGAAACGAGCGCCGCTCGGCGGCCGCGATTTGGAATGTAGGGAGTGGGTATGTTCATGGCGGTCTGACCAGATCAAACCCAAAAAGTGCCAGGCTCTGCTAGCCTGCGCAACATTCCCTATGCGCCAAGCCACCATCACTCGCCTGATCGCCTGCCTGCTGCTGATGAGCGCCTGCATTGTGACCCTTCGCATCACGGCGAGCCTTTGGGTGCTCCAAGCGGGGATGGGTGAGTGGGCGGTTGGCCTGCTGCTGATGACCATGAGCCTTGCTCCGCTCTGGTTGTCCATCTGGGCAGGACACCTCACCGATCGGATCGGCTTTAAGCGCCCCTCTCAGATCGCGATTGTGCTGACGGTCGTGGGGGCCCTGTTGCCCGTCATGTCCACCAACATCTGGAGTCTTGCCCTGGCCTGCCTGATCGTGGGAGGCGGGGTATCCATGAACGCGGTGGCGCTTCAGCATGTCATCGGTAGCCTGTCGCAGGGCGACGCAGACCTGCGACGCATCTACGGCTGGGTTGCCCTGGCACCGGCCCTGGCTGGTGCAACTGTTGGGGTCTCCGCGGGGCTATTGATTGATCACATTGGGTTCTCAGCGGCCTTCTTCTGCGCCGCGATTCTCCCCGCGATGGCCCTCTGGCTCGTGAACGTTGAAGTACCGTCGTCGTCTATCACTCATGAGACACGCCCGGCGACATCGGTCTGGTCGGCCTTTAGGCTTTTTCGGGTGGGCCCCGTCCGCATGGTGCTTTTGGTGAACCTGCTCATGGCTGTCTCCTGGGACGCGCATAGCTTTGTGGTTCCTATCGTCGGTCACTTCCGGTCACTCTCGGCAACAGAGATTGGCCTCGTGCTCTCATCCTTTTCTGCAGCGACGGTGCTCGTGCGGGTTGTCATCATTCGATGGTCTCAGCACATCACGGAGACCCGCGTGATTCAAGCCGCGGCCCTGGTTGCTGGCGCCGGATTTGCCACCTATCAATGGCTCCCAACGACACTCACACTCATGGTTGGCTCTGCGGTCATCGGACTCGCGCTCGGGAGCGTGCAACCCATGCTTCTCTCTGCTATTCACCAGGTCACGCCAGAGGGTCTGCGAGGGCAAGCCCTCGGACTGCGGATGTTCATGATGCACATGGGCACGGTTGGCATGCCATTAATCTTTGCCATGCTTACACAGAGCCTTGGCTCCACCGCACCCATGAACATCATGGCTTTTGTCCTGTTTGCGATGGCGCTCGCACTCCGGTTTGACCTCAAACCCCGAGTTGCTTAGAATCGTGGGCTTCACTTGCGTCGGGGCGGTAGCTCAGTCGGTAGAGCAGCGGACTTTTAATCCGTTGGTCGAGGGTTCGAGTCCCTCCCACCCCACCATCTCCCTGTCTTAACAATGCTCAAGCGCCATCTCCCAACGGCACTCCTTGCCCTTGCATTGTTCCTCGGCATTCACGCCTGGCAAACTCGCGGCACCCCGGAGCAGGCCCCCACAGCGCTCATGGAATGGCTCGCCACACAGCCCATCGACGCATCCCAGCCAGTTTTCGGTGTGTATGTCTGGGCGGAATGGTGTTCGATCTGCAAGCTTCAGGAGGGCACCATCGACGCACTGCAAGCCGAGAGCCCTGTCGTCACCATTGCCATGCAATCGGGAACATCCGATCGGGTGCACCAAACATTGAGCCAACGCGGGATTCAGTGGCTCACGCTCGCCGACCCCCATGCAGAAATGAGCCGTGCTTTGGGGGCATCGGTTGTGCCCTACTTTCTGGTCGTAGACCGACGAGGGCGAATCCTCAGCAGCACCTCGGGCTTTACGACCCCCTGGGGTCTCCGAGCCCGTCTCTGGTTTAGTCGCGTAGGTCTTTAAACATACCCGCGCTCAGGGCGTCAGCCTCGCAGAGCGAGCGAACACGCCGTCGTTCAGCGGCATTGAGGTCCCTTTCTTCCCGAACAAACCTGGGCTCGTAGATGGGCACAAGAATCGGAACTTGGCGGCATACCCGCTCCTCAACAACCACCTCTCTCTCTTTGCCATCCTTGTCGCGCTCGGTCTTTGATCGCTTAGTGGTGGTGCATTTCTCGCGGTAGCCCGCGATTCGATCGCCCACTTGCACTTGACGCAGCACTTCTTCAATCACGATCTGGGCCGGGACCTGCGTATTCGCTAGACCACTACAATATCGGTGGATGGCGCGCTCTTGCGGGGTTGCGCACCCCACCAAGATCAACACGCCAACCAAACCCCAAAGGTTTCGAGATCGCATCATGCTGAAAGCCTACTCCCAAATGGCGCGATTGCGCACACTGTTCCTGCAATGCTTGGCAGTGACATGTTGCATGGCCTCACCAGCGTATGCATCCGAGTCTGAAGCACAGGTCGCCCTGAGATGGGTGGAAATGATTGACGCTCACGAAATTGATCAGACATGGGCGGAGGCCTCTAGCCTATTCAAGCAGAGTGTGAGTAAGGACCAATGGCGCTCGCTCATCCCCAGTGTAAGAAATCCCCTTGGCGCTGTTGTCTCTAGATCGCTCAAATCAAGTGAGGCCCGCACGACATTGCCAGGGGCCCCAGATGGGGACTACCGCATTCTGCAGTTCGACACGCGCTTTGCCCGAAAGCAGGCCGCCATTGAAACGGTTGTACTGCAGCTCGAAAGCAGCCGCGGCTGGCGAGTCTCGGGCTACTTCATCCGATAAGAAGGCTCCAAAATTGAAAGAACCTCTTCTCACCAGCCTCTCTCACGGGGGCGGTTGTGGCTGCAAAATCGCCCCTGGTGTGCTCTCGGACATTCTCAAAGGGACGGCCTCCATGCCCATCCCCAAAGAGCTGCTTGTTGGCATTGGCACCGCAGACGATGCCGCCGTATACCAGATCAATGAAGAACAGGCCCTGGTCGCCACCACAGACTTTTTCATGCCCATCGTGGACGACCCATTCGACTTTGGCCGCATTGCAGCGACGAACGCCATCTCAGATGTCTATGCCATGGGAGGAACGCCAATCATGGCCCTGGCACTGGTGGGCATGCCGATCAACGTACTGAGCACCGCAACCATTGGCAAAATCCTTGACGGAGGCCAGACGGCCTGCAGGGGGGCCGGCATCCCCATCGCAGGCGGCCACACCATCGATTCCGTCGAGGCCATTTACGGACTGGTCGTCATGGGGCTGGTGCATCCGAAACATCTCAAGCGAAATGCAGACGCCCAGCCTGGTGATGTACTGATCTTGGGCAAGCCAATTGGGGTGGGCGTGTATTCAGCAGCGCTCAAGAAGGGGCTGCTATCTGATCCCGACTACGACCTTATGGTCAGCACGACAACCCAACTCAATACACCGGGCACTGCTCTGGCTCATATGGATGGAGTCCACGCCATGACCGACGTCACCGGATTTGGTCTTGCGGGACATGCGCTAGAAATGGCCCGTGGTGCAGGCGTCACGGTTGATATTCAATGGTCCCAGGTTCCCCTTCTGTCGAAGGCTTATGCGCTTGCAGAGGCCGGCCACATCACTGGGGCCTCGAGACGAAATTGGTCAAGCTACGGAGACGCGGTTAAGATCGGACCGAAAATGGATGCTGTCGATCAGGCGTTACTCACCGACCCACAGACCAGTGGCGGTTTACTTGTATCCTGTTCATCTCAAGCCAAGGAACAGGTACTCGAATGCTTCAATCGAGAGGGCTTTATCGCAGTTGAAATCGGTCGCATCATCGAGGGGCCTGCAGAGTTGCGGGTCAACTAAAACCATGCACAACCCATATGACAAACTTGCCGAGCTCGGCATTACCCTCCCCCCAGTCTCGATTCCCGCGGCAGCCTACTTGCCTTTTGTGCAATCTGGCTCACTCGTGTTTCTCTCTGGGCACATAGCCAAGCAAGACGGCAAGCCTTGGGTGGGCCAGCTCGGGGCAGGCCTCTCCCTGGAAGATGGCCAGGCGGCTGCGCGCGCAGTCGCCATTGATCTCATGGGAACGCTTCAGGTCGCGGCCGGTGGTGACCTCCGAAGGGTCAAACGCATTGTGAAACTCATGGGGCTCGTCAACTCCACCACGACATTTACCGACCAGCATCTGGTCATCAATGGCTGCAGCCTGTTGGTGTCCGAAGTCTTCGGCCCAGAGGTTGGCAGCCATGCACGCAGTGCTTTCGGAGCGGTTCAGATTCCGCTCGGCGCCTGCGTCGAAATCGAAATGATCGCAGAGCTTACTTCTTAAACCCCTGACGGAGGGCTTCTGCGGTCGCCTTGAGGCGCTCTTCCGGGCTGTCACAGTTTGCTACCAAGGTCAGCTCAGGAGCCGCCAGTTCCCACTTGCTCTCGTAGTGAAAGCCCGGATACCGGCTATTGGCGACGACCTGAAGTTTTTGTCCCTCAAAGGCCTTCACGCGCGCGCGCTTTTGTAGGAATTCTGCAGACGGACCGTCTGGGAGCACCTGCACCATGAAGGCCTCGTCCGCGTATGGGCACTCATTCTTGAGCGTGACCAAAACAGTCATCTGCTCGGGAGGCGGCGTTATGGCTTCAATCAGGGCCTGATAGCCGCTTCTCACCGAGTCGCTCATGAGGACCAAGCCGGCAAAGAAAGCCAGAGCACCCGCCGCGATGAGGCCGTTTCGGCCCGTCCCTCGCAACACCTGCAAGACCAGGAGCACCCGACCCCAGAGAGAAGGCCGCGGAATGGTAGATGCAGAAGATTCGTTCGGCACCTCGGGTGATGGAGGCGCCTGCGGCGGATTCAGTATGGAGAGCGCGCCTCCCTCGGGCGGCTCCTCATGCTGCACGTGGGTGTTCTGCCGTTCTCGGCTGAGTTCTTCGAGGGTTCTTGGCTCCAAAGTCATGAGCCCAAGTGTTGCACAGCTTAGGCCGCGCGTCTCCTGAATTGCCGCACAGTCCAGCGCAGGATGAGGTATCCCAAGGCTACACCGCCAAGGTCTCCGGCCACCATCATCCAGAACTGCGCATGGGTCAGGGTGACCTCGTGCGCCGCCCACACCAGACTGTGCAGTGCTGCATTGAGGATCGCTGCAAACAGCGCTATGAGCAACATGCTCTTCAAGTTAATCGAGTTTAAGCAGCCCGAACGTTTGCCCTGGGCTGTCGCCACCAACACCGCGGCTATTCCGACAGACATGGTTGTGGCAGATGCCTGCATCAAGGCAGCAAGAGGCGCATCACCCACCAACTGTGCGGAAATAAAAAAGGCGCCCAGCCAGACACCCAACCAGCCAGCGACCCCGCCAATCATGACCGCTGCGACCCGAATGAAGGCGGGAAGGTGAATAAGCGATACGCGGTCCTCGACGACCTCCAAGAACGCGGGTGTCAATGAGTTGAGCCACCAAACCACCACATAAGCGAGGCCGATGCCCAGCACCCAGAGGACACCATGCGAAGATGGCCATTTTGGTAGGAAGACTTGCACAGGCCGAATCATGGGATCTTTTATTGATATTGTCACGCAGCTTCACCCCAATATCCCTCTGTCTCTTGGGGAGGATGCTGCGCCCTATTGCCAAGACTGGCGAAATAAGTTCAGGGGGAAAACACTTGGGGTTTTCTTCCCACGGACCGCCCAGGAGGTAGCCGTCCTTGTGAGGCTTGCCTGCGCGCATCAGATCCCCATCGTGCCGCAGGGAGGGAACACGGGTCTCTCGGGGGGTGCAACGCCAGACGCATCAGGCCAGCAGCTCATTCTCAATCTCTCACGAATGAATCGGGTTCGATCCATCGACCCAGACAACAAGACCATTACTGTCGATGCAGGTGTCACCATGCAGTCGGTGCATGAGGCCGCAGACCAATACGGCCTTCTCTTTCCGCTGAGCCTCACAGCGAAGGGCACAGCCACGATCGGCGGTAACCTCTCGACTAATGCTGGCGGAACCGCCGTGCTGCGATACGGCAACGCCCGCGCACTCTGCCTTGGCCTTGAGGTCGTGACGCCCTCCGGCGAGATCTGGAACGGCCTGCGCGGTCTTCGCAAAGACAACACGGGGTACAGCCTGAAAGATCTCTTTATTGGCGCGGAAGGGACGCTGGGCATCATCACGGGTGCTGTGCTCGCCCTTCACCCCAAGCCCGCAGCGCAGGTCACAGCCCTCGCCTGTGTACCCAACGCTCAGACTGCAGTGCAGCTGCTTCAACGTGCGCAAGCGCAATGCGACGCCAACCTGACGGGCTTTGAGTTCATGACCCCTGAGTCCATGCAGCCGGTCAGCGTCTACTTTCCTCAGTTTGCCAAGCCCAGCACGCTCGGCACTGAACAGGACTGCTGTGTGCTGCTTGAAATCTCCCATCCACGATCAGAGGCCGAGGGACGAGCTCAACTCGAGCAAGTACTCTCAGATGCAATTGAAGAGGGCCTGGTCAGTGATGCAATTGTGGCCCAGAGTCTCTCTCAGGCGCAGTCCTTCTGGGACCTGCGCGAGCACATTACCTTCGCTGGAGCTGAGGATGGGCCTCAGGTGAAGTTCGACATCTCACTGCCCATTTCTGCAATCGCCGCGTTCTGCGATCGCATGAAATCAGATCTCCAAGCCCAATGGCCAGGCCTTCGCCTATCGAACTTCGGACACCTGGGCGACGGGAACCTGCACTTCAATATTGCAGTGCCCGAGGCGCTGGGCAGTGGCCTCGCCCGGGCACAACGACACGCGGTCTTCGCGGACTACGTCAACACCCATGAAGATGCAATTCGCGTCTGCGTGCACGACCAGGTCAATGCTATGTCGGGGTCCATCAGTGCAGAACACGGATTGGGACAACTCAGGCGTGACGAGGCGGCGCGGCTCAAGAGTAAACTGGAACTGGACTTGATGAGACAGATCAAAACCGCTTTGGATCCTCAGAATCTCTTTAACCCGAACAAGGTGCTCTCAACATGAACCTGCCACATCCATCTCATGTGTTGCTCGCGGGGCTTTTAAGCCTCTGTGCTTCAAATGCGATTGCAAGCGCGCCCGAGCCCAAGCCAGGCAGTGCCTACTGGCGAGACAGCCAGGGGCTTGTGGTACGTGATGCATCAGGCCAATGTGTGCGCGCAGGCTACTTCACAGCGGCGCTCGCCTCTGAGGACTGCGATCCTCAGCTCATCAAAAAGCCCGCACCACCGCCCGCACCGAAGACAGTCATGGCTGCACCCGCGGCCGCGCCTACACCGAAAGCTTCGCTCCCACCAGGGCCACAAATTCCTGTGGTTGCGCCCACACCACAAGCGCTCAAGCTCAGCGCAGACACCCTGTTTGACTTCGATCGCAGCGCGCTCAAGCCCCAAGGCGAAGCCGCGCTCAAGGCCATGACCGATCAGGCACGCGGCGCCACCATCGAACAGGTGCGCGTGGAGGGACACACAGACGCTGTGGGCACGCAGCAATACAACCAAAAGCTCTCCGAGCGTCGGGCAGATGCAGTCAAAGCTTTCCTGGTTTCCCAAGGCATCTCGCCCGCGGTCATCGTGACGGAGTCTTTCGGAGAAGATAAACCCATCGCCACCAATAAGACCCGCGAAGGCCGGGCTCAGAATCGTCGGGTCGAGGTTGAATTGCTTGGGAGTCGACTGAGCAAATGAGCGGAAGCACCAACTTCGATCCGGCCGAGCTCGAGAAGTTCAGCGCACTTGCCAGTCGCTGGTGGGATCCCACCAGCGAGTTCAAGCCGCTGCACCAGATCAACCCTTTGCGGCTCGAGTGGATTGACGGGCTTACGCCTTTGCATGGGAAGCACGTAATCGACGTCGGCTGTGGCGGCGGCATACTGGCAGAGGCCATGGCCAAAAAGGGCGCAAACGTCACAGGCATCGACTTGGCAGAAAAGAGCCTCAAGGTCGCGCAGCTTCACGGCCTCGAGTCCGGCGTATCCGTGAGATATGAGCAGATTTCAACCGAGGACATGGCAGCACGCGAAGCCGAGCAGTTCGATGTGGTGACCTGCATGGAAATGCTCGAACACGTTCCCGAGCCGCAGTCCGTGGTGGAGGCTTGTGCAAGACTGGCAAAGCCAGGCGCATGGGTGGTGTTCTCCACACTCAATCGAAACCCAAAGAGCTTTTTGTTTGCGATTGTGGGAGCCGAATACATCTTGCGTCTGCTGCCCCGTGGCACCCATGAGTACAACAAATTCATCAAGCCAGCTGAACTCGCCCGAGCGGCGCGCAACGCTGGGCTCGAACTGGTTGAGCTTATCGGCATGACCTACAACCCCATCACCCAAGTCTATGCTCTGGGGCGCGACACCGACGTGAACTACCTGATGGCCTTTCGCAAAGCATGAATCCAGACCTCCTGGCGGATCAGCTCTCTCACCCCACACCGCGCAGCAACTGGAAGGCCGTTTGGTCGCAACAAGCACAGCGCGCCGTGTTGTTCGACCTCGATGGCACATTACTCGACACGGCTGCAGACCTCGGCGGCGCTGCAAACGCGATGCGGATTGCACGCGGCCTCGACCCCCTTCCCATTGCAGAGCTGCGCCCATGCGCCTCGCGGGGCGCGAGAGGCCTCATCCAGAAGGCCTTCGGCATCGAGTGGAACACCCCGGAGTTCGAGCCCCTCAAAGAGGAATTTCTCCAGCGATACGAATCCGCGCTTGCGGTTCAAACTCAGTTCATGGAGGGCCTGGAGCCCATCGTCAATGATCTCGAGCAACTTGGAATGCCCTGGGGGGTCGTCACCAATAAGTTCGAGCGTTTCACTCAGCCACTGGTGAAAGCCTTGGGCCTCGATGTGCGCATGGCGATCTGCGTCTCTGGCGACACCACGGCATACCCAAAGCCACACCCAGAGCCACTCCGATTTGCTTGTGAGCGACTGGGTGTGAGGCCCGAGTCAGTGGTCTACATCGGAGATGACTACCGAGACATTCTCAGTGGCTACCATGCCGGCTGCCACACCATTGCAGCTGCTTTCGGGTTTTGTTCAAGCGAGCGTCCCGTGCACGACTGGGGAGCCGATGCCCTTGCGAGAAACAGTGCTGAACTCCACGCCCTTCTGCTATCCTGATTTGGCCTGTGGCTCGGGGGTCTTATTTCTCTGAACCAATAATTGTGTGCAGGGCTTGGAAATTGTGCGGTGGGCGTGAGCGTCCCTCGTCGGATGAACCCGAAACCGTTCTGACCTCGCCCACCTGAACCCTCGGTTCAGGGAGCAGCCCTCGGTGCTGCAGGCCTCCTTCTCTCTCCTCCACTATGACTCCACCACTCATCATCATTGGCTCCGGCCTCGCTGGCCTGACCGTTGCACTCGAGGCCGCTGACCATATGCCGGTCAAGATACTGGCGAAGCGCAGCCTCGAGGAATCGGCTACGGCCTGGGCGCAGGGCGGAATCGTCGGCGTCATCGATGAGTCAGACGATATTGAGTCTCACGTACACGACACCCTCGTTGCGGGTGCCGGTCTGGTTGTTGAGCCCGTGGCGCGACACATCGCAGAGCAGAGTGCAGCCGCCATCCACTGGCTCATCGACCAAGGGGTGCCCTTCACAGCAGACCCCCAGGGTCCTGAGGGCTTACATTTGGTCAAGGAAGGCGGACATAGCCATCGGCGTATTGCTCATGCAGCCGACGCGACCGGCAAGGCGATTCATGATGTGCTCCTTGCGAAGGCGAAGGCACACCCCAACATCGAGCTGATGGAAGGCTGGATGGCCGTTGACCTCATCATTCGAAAGCACCTTGCAGGGCGCCGCGAGGCGGGAAAACCAAAACCTGCGCAGGGCTGTTTCGGCGTATATGCGCTTAACCTCGCCACCCAGCAGGTGGAGGCTATTGCAGCAGGTGCGGTCGTACTGGCCACAGGGGGTGCTGGCAAAGTCTATCGCTACACCAGCAACCCCGAAACTGCCACGGGAGATGGTATTGCCATGGCATGGAGGGCGGGCTGCCGGGTGGCCAATATGGAGTTCATCCAGTTCCACCCCACCTGTCTCTACCACCCGGACGACCGCACATTTCTCATCACGGAGGCCTTGCGTGGCGAGGGTGCGCTCCTGGAATTACCAGATGGCACCCGATTCATGCCCCAACATGACGCAAGGGCAGAACTGGCACCGCGCGACGTTGTCGCCCGAGCGATCGACTTCGAGATGAAGCGGCACGGTCTAGACTTCGTGCACTTGAACGCAACACACTTGGGTCGCCCCTTCCTGCAGGAGCACTTCCCAACCATTTATGCGCGTTGTATGGCCTTGGGTATTGATATGGCCGAGCAATGCATTCCAGTCGTGCCCGCTGCGCATTACACCTGCGGAGGCGTCGTCACAGACCTTTGCGGGCTCTCAGATCTGCCCGGTCTCTACGCCGTGGGTGAGACCGGTTACACGGGGCTGCACGGAGCAAATCGCCTGGCCAGTAACTCATTGCTTGAGTGCGTGGTGGTTGGAAAGGCGGCCGCTCAACATATTCGTTCACATCTGCGCACCGATGAGCCTGAGTTGCTCGCCTGGGATGAAAGCCTGGTCGAGGACGCTGATGAGGCGGTAGTCATTTCACACAACTGGGATGAGTTAAGACTGCTCATGTGGAACTACGTTGGCATTGTGCGCACCACCCGAAGGCTTGAGCGGGCCCTGCACCGAATCGACCTGCTCAAAGAAGAGGTGAACGAGTACTACCGAAACTTCCGTATCAGTCGGGACCTCCTCGAACTCCGAAACCTACTCGAGTGCGCAGAGCTCATTGTTCGATCGGCACTCACACGGAAAGAGAGTCGTGGACTGCACTTCAGCCGAGACTACCCCGAGCCCTGGGGGGTGAGCTACCCCACCATTCTCACGCCCATCAAACGACGCGCAGAGAATAGTCAATGGCGGTAACGTCCTTGGTGAGCCGACCAATCGAGATCCGGTCCACTCCCGTCTGCGCGACCGAACGCAGCTGATCCAAAGATAGGCCGCCAGAGGCCTCGAGCAAGGCTGGTGCGCTGCCATGGGCTTCGGCATAAGCCCACGTCTGTGCAACCGCCGCGCGAAGTCCTTCGAGTGAAAAGTTGTCGAGCAACACACTCCGCGCACCTGCCCTGAGGGCCTCATCGAGCTGCTCGAGCGTCTCCACCTCAATCTGAAGACTCACCTGTGCTGCAACACCCCGCTCAGCCAATAGGGCCTGTGCCGCATGCATCGCCTGGGCAACACCGCCTGCAGCCGCGATGTGATTCTCCTTTATAAGAATTCCATCCCAGAGCGCCATGCGCTGGTTGGCTCCTCCCCCCATGCGAACAGCGTACTTTTGGGCCTGTCGCAATCCGGGAAGGGTCTTTCGCGTATCGAGCACCAGACAGCCACGAGGGTTAGGCGACACCCCTGCAATTGCAGAGACATACCGCGCCGTTTGGGTTGCAGTAGCCGAGAGGGTCTGCAGAAAATTGAGCGCAGCGCGCTCGGCAGAGAGCAGCGCTCTTGACTGCGCCGTGATGGTACAGACCACCTGCCCGGCAGTCATTTCAGCCCCATCCTGTGCAGCCCAACTGAGATGCGCCTGAGGGTCGAGCGCAAGCATGCAGTCCGCAAACCATTCTTGTCCGCAAAGCACGGCATCTTCACGAACCACCAGCTGCGCCCGAACGAGACGCTGCGGAACCAGCATCGCGGTCCAGTCTCCCGTTCCAAGGTCTTCACGCAGGGCGTCGGTAATGTTGCGCGCCCGTGCACGATGCAGATCTTCATTCTCATCCCAGATCGTCTGCATGAACCGCTCCTCAGGTGTCATCAGGTGTCTTCAGGCGCTGCCCAGGTTGCGGACAAACCCATGCTGAGCCTGGGCGAGCCGCTCGGGATGAGCGGCCGTAAAGGCCAGCATGCGGTCAACACAGCGCAAGGCCTGAGCGCCAATGGATGGATCGAGCATGACTTCAAATGGGCTTCGCGCTCCTTCATATGCGAGGCAAGCCTTGATACCAACCAAGCCATTCATGGCCATCCAGGGGCAATTCGCGCAACTCTTGCAGGTGGCGCTGGCTCCCGCTGTCGGGGCCTCAAGAAGCGTTTTACCTGGCGCAAGCTGCCGCATGCGATGCAGGATGCCTTGGTCGGTGGCCACAATGAAGGTTTGATGCTCACTCTCTGACACAGCCTTAATGAGTGCTGTGGTGGAACCAACCACATCGGCAAGCGCTGTCACGGATGCGGGCGACTCGGGATGGACCAGCACCTTTGCGTCAGGATGCCTTTGCTTCATCGCCGCCAATTCAGCCGCCTTGAACTCATCGTGCACCACGCAGTGACCCTCCCAGAGCAGCATGTCTGCGCCTGTTTGCTCTGAAATGTAACGGCCGAGGTGACGATCGGGAGCAAACAAGATCTTCTCGCCCTGCTCCTGAAGATGCCGAACAATTGCCAACGCACAGGAGCTGGTGACCATCCAGTCAGCACGCGCCTTGACCGCTGCACTGGTGTTGGCATAAACGAGTACGGTTCGATCGGGATGCGCATCACAGAAGGCTGCGAAATCCGCTGGCGGGCAGCCGAGGTCTAGAGAACAGGTTGCCTCGAGATCGGGCATGAGTACGGTCTTATTTGGCGAGAGAATCTTGGCCGTCTCGCCCATGAATCGAACCCCTGCCACGACCAGTGTGTCACTGGAGGCGTCGCGACCAAAGCGGGCCATCTCAAGGGAGTCACCGACAAACCCACCGGTCTCCCAAGCGAGGTCTTGAATCCAGCCATCTACATAGTAATGGGCGACCAGCGTAGCGCCTCGCGCCTTGAGCAGCTGGGCAATCTCGTCCATCAGGGGACGTCTCTGTTCGGCCTCAACTGCATGAGGCACCTTGGCCCACGCGGAGGCCGTGCAGACGCGACCAAGGGCATTCTGCTGGGGGAATTCAAATGAAACGCGGCTTTGCTCTGGCATAGTGATGACATCCTACCTTTTTCAAACGAGGGCCAGAATGTTTAACGCCATACTGCTGACGAAAGACAATCCAGACGCAACACCGCAAGCCAAACTGACCGCCCTTGAGACAGGCGCGCTGCCTCAGACGGGTGATCGTGATGTTCTGGTCTCTGTTGACTATTCCACCATCAACTTTAAAGACGGACTTGCCATCACTGGCGGCACACCCGCCGGTCGCGCGCCCGTCGTGCGCAGCTACCCCATGGTTCCGGGCATTGATTTTTCCGGCACGGTGCTCGAGAGCGATCATCCAGACTTCTCGCCCGGTCAGGGCGTCATCCTGAATGGGTGGGGCGTTGGTGAAGGGCACTGGGGCGGGCTTGCCCAACGGGCAAGGGTCAAAGGGGACTGGCTCATCCATCGCCCTGCGGCACTCACGAGTCGCCAGGCCATGGCCATCGGGACCGCTGGTTATACCGCCATGCTCTGTGTGCAGGCACTTCAACGACACGGACTCTCCCCGTCGGATGGGGAGGTGCTGGTTACAGGTGCTGCGGGTGGCGTGGGTAGTGTCGCCATTGCGCTGCTCGCGGACCTCGGCTTTCGTGTGGTGGCCTCCACAGGACGTCTTGCAGAGACCGATTATCTGACCACGCTCGGCGCATCTGAAGTGATGGACCGAGCGCTGCTCTCGGCCCCAGGCAAGCCCTTGCAGAAGGAGCGCTGGGCAGCGGTTGTCGACAGCGTAGGGAGCCACACCCTAGCCAATGCCTGCGCTGCAACCCGCTCGGGCGGAGCCGTGGCGGCCTGTGGCCTTGCTCAGGGTCTAGACTTTCCCGCTACGGTCGCACCTTTCATCCTGAGAGGCGTGTGCCTCTATGGCATCAACAGCGTCACCATCTCACGCGAGAAGCGTGAATCTGCATGGAACCAGCTGGTCAAGGACCTGAACCTGCAGAAGCTTGATGCCATGACCACAGAGATTGCGCTTGAACAGGCCCTTGAAGCTGCGCCCCGCATTCTTGCGGGAGACATTCGCGGGCGGCTGGTGGTAGACGTAAACCGATAAATCAGGGCAACTCGAACAGATCAAGCTGCTTGGTTGGTGCTTTGTTTCGGCCGGGACTGCGGTCTCGGCTGGGCGCTCGACTGCCATGCTTGATGAAAATTGCACGGGCTTCCGCAGCAGCGACTGCGCCTTTTCGGGCAGACCAAACCCGGTCTCTTGCGATACGCGCCGCCTCAGCAATATCAACAATCGGCGAAGGGTACTTCGGCGTGCCGAGCTCAGGCACCCAACGTCGCACAAAGCCACCATCTGGGTCCTGATCAAGCGCTTGCTTGATCGGGTTGTACATGCGAATGGTGTTGATGCCGGTCGTCCCCGCCTGCATCTGCATCTGGGGCCAATGGATGCCGGGCTCATAGTCGGTATAAAGGCGGGCCAAATGAAGCCCAGGTGCACGCCAGTGCAGCCAGAGGTGATGACTCGCGAAGCTCACGAGCATGGCGCGCATCCGAAAGTTGAGCCACCCCGTCGCCTGCAGCGAACGCATACATGCATCCACAAATGGCACGCCCGTTTGCCCTTGCATCCACGCCTGCAGGCGGTCCATTTGGGGCTCAGCAGGCCGCAGCCCCTCGTATGCACTGTGCAGGCAATGGAACTCAAGCGCTGGCTCAGACTCTAGCTTCTGAATGAAATGACAGCGCCAATGCAACCGGCTCTCAAAGCTCTTGAGGCTCGCGAGCATCTGCGTCTGATCTGGATTACCGCGCTCCTGAAGCCAATCACGACGGGCCTGCCATACCGCGTGTACCACCTCGCCGATCGAAAGCGCTCCCCAGGCCAAAAAGGGAGAGAGCCGCGAACAGGCGAGTTCACCTGTTACAGGTGCGCTCATATGCTTACGATAGTGCAGACCCCGTCCATTGAGGAAACTCTGAAGCAATGACAAGCCCTGCGAACGTCCACCCTTCTGACGTCCGGAACAGGAATCCTCTGCAGCCTTGAGCACCCATCCTGAGAAATCGGACGCGTCTCGCTGCCACTGTCTGAAAAGGCTACCCTGTTGCGGGTGCATCGCCTGAGCGGATGGAAGCCGAGGCGCCTCAAAGCGCTCAACCCATATTCGCCCCCAAGCGTCGCGATCGAGCGGCCCGCGCACCACGCCATTCTGAGGCAACTCGTTCCAGACCAGCCCTCGCGCACGGCACCAGGCTTGGACTGCACGGTCACGGCTGTAGCTCAAATCATTACCGGTTTCCTGATGACTCCAGAGCGTGAACCGGCCCAAGCGCTCAAGCAATGCCGCAAGACGGTCTACCGCCTCACCGCGCTGGATGAGGCAAGCAATACCTCGCTTCATGCATGCCGCAACAAGCTCCTTGAGAGTCTCCAGGTAGAAGGCCGCATGTCGCCCACTGGCGTCTGCCGCATCCCACTGAGAGGGCTCATACAAAATGAGGATGAGAACTGGGCCCGCCTGCGCAGCAGCAGTCAGCGCGGGGTGATCTTCCAGTCGAAGATCCCGCTTGAGCCAAACCACTTGAACTTGCGTATGCTCACGTTCGGACATGAATACCAACGCCCCTGCCTCTTCAGATCACGACGGAAAAATCCGCGTTTCTAAACTGCTCGCGGATCGCGGCTTATGTTCTCGCCGAGAGGCTGACCAGTATATTGAACAAGGCCTGGTGCTGTTAGACGGACAGCCGGTAACCCAACTCGGGACACGGGCATTTCCAACCCAGACTGTGGAGCTCGCCAAGGGAGCAAAGCTCCAGCAGTCCCAGCGGGTGACAGTACTGCTGCACAAACCCATTGGGTATGTGTCCCATGCTGATGATGACAATGCCTACCCACCCGCGGTGAGCCTGATTACCCCCGATCGGCAGTGGTTTGACCCTAAGGCACCCCCTGCCGCTGCGAGAGGCCCCCGCATTCAGACCCGAGGCCTTGCCCCAGCAGGGAGGCTCGACATCGACTCCACAGGCCTCCTGGTGCTCACCCAGGATGGTCGTATCGCAAGGGTACTGATTGGCGAAGACTCCATCATCGAGAAAGAGTATCTGGTTCGAATTGAGGGCAGCCTCAGCCCAGACGGCCTGCGGTTGCTTCAACACGGGCTCTCTCTCGATGGGAAGGCGCTCAAACCCGCAAAGGTCTCTTGGCAGAATGAAGATCAACTCCGGTTTGTGCTGCGTGAGGGCAAGAAGCGACAGATTCGACGCATGTGTGAAGCGGTAGGTCTGAAGGTGCTTGCGCTCAAGCGCGTTCGGATGGGACGTATACCGTTGGGCGCACTTCCGCTTGGACAGTGGCGCGTGCTTGGCCCCTTTGAGAAGTTCTAGACCCCTGCGTCAATGTCCAACTCACACCCGTCCATCACCTGGGGCCTGCGCGCCCTTTTTTTATGTCTTGGGCTCTCGATGGGTTTTTGGGGTGCACATGTGCCCAGCGCAAAGAGCCTCTACGCCATTGATGAGGGCATGCTGGCGACGGCACTGATTACAGCCGGCCTCGCGGGCATCCTCGGTCTATCTCAGGCTGGGCGAATGGTGAATCACCTGGGACCACCTCGGGCCGCTTGGCTCACAGGGTCAGTCATGGCAGGGTGCCTTGTGCTCACCTTGCTCACCCCCTGGCTCCCTCTGCTGTTTATTGCCTTGGCCATTTTCGGCTTCGTCGCCTGTTGTTTCGATATCGCCATCAACACGATGGCGAGTGAGCTGGAACATCAGCAGCAGCGGCCACTCATGTCAGGCTTTCATGGCGTGTTCAGTCTTGGCGGCATGCTGGGTGCTGGCGTGGTCTCAGGGCTGTTCTCGCTGCAGATCCCGCCACTCTCGCAGATGGTTCTGGCAGGTATCTTCATTGCAGCCGCTTGCTGGAAAGCCTTCCGAATGACCAAGACCTGGGCCTCTGCCCTTCCTGCTGCTGGAGCTGCCAGGCCGTCCCTGCTCGACCACTGGCGACCACTTGCCGCTCTGGGCCTGCTGATCGGTCTGGGCCTCTTAACCGAGGGAGCTGCTTATGACTGGAGCGTGCTGTACGTGCGCGAAACCCTGGGTGCCAGTGAGTCGATCTCCGTGATGGCGTTTGCAGCATTTTCGGGATGTATGGCCGCTGGTCGGTTCAGTGGGGATTGGCTGCGCGCGAAGTGCTCTAGTCTGGCGCTACTGCGTCTGAGTGCTGTCACGACAATGCTGGGGATGGGGGCTGTTGTGCTCACCGACGAGCCGATGGTGGGCATTGTGGGTTATGCAGTTGCAGGCCTGGGCCTCTCTAATGTCGTGCCCATTCTCTTCGCAGCAGCGAGCCGTGCCAAGGGCCCCTCACCTGCGCACAACATTGCCGTGGTCTCGGCACTCGGCACAGCCGGATTCATGCTGGGTCCCCCGCTGGTGGGCTTTATGGCTGAAATCAGCAGCCTTCGCCTGGGGATTGCCTCAACACTGATTGGGGTTGCGCTTCTGCTGGTAATGGCGCGACGTGGGCTGGGTCAGGACCGCAACCATTGACGGCTGAGTGCTTCAGACGCCCCCATAAGCGCGGGCTCGAGCGAGTCATTGATGAGCCAAATGGGAATATGCGAGAGGTAACTCTGAAAGCGGCCCTTCGCCTCAAAGCGGGCGCGAAACGCGGGTTCGAGCAAATAGGACTGTATGCGAGGAGAAATACCACCAGCCAGGTAAACACCTCCCCGGGCCCCCAAGGTCAGCGCAAGGTCACCTGCGACACTGGCCAGGAATTGGCAAAACTGACGCACGGTCGCGAGTGCCAGCCGATCGTGCTGTGCGGCAGCTTCGAGCACGCTTGATGGGTCCGTTAGAACCGGTAGCACGGGGAGGCCTTGCGCACCGACTGTGCGCTTCTGGATGGTGTTGTGCAGCAGCACCAGTCCAGCCCCACTGAGCACACGCTCAGCAGACACATGCCCAAAGGTTGCACGTATCAGGGCCAACAAGGCGGCTTCTTCATCGGAGCCCGCAGCCAATGACACATGGCCGCCCTCACCCGATATAGGGATGTGAGGACCATGATCGGCTGAGGGGATCAGACCTGAAACCCCTAGGCCCGTTCCTGGCCCGAGGATGGCTAGCGGGGCGTGCGGATCACCCATGCCCCCGCCAATCTGGGTGAGCCCTTCACGCCGTATGCGACCCAACCCAAGTGAGAGGGCAGTAAAGTCATTCAGAAATAAGAGCGCCTCCAGACCCTGCTCGGCACGGACCGACTCGATGGAAAACGCCCATGGATGATTGGTCATCCGCAGATCAGGGCCGGTCACAGGGTTCGCAATGCCAAAGGCCCCGGCTCTCACAGCGTGGCCAAGGTCGGTTCGGTACCGGGTCAGCGCAGCGGAAAAGCTTGGAAAGTCCTTACAAGCGAACTTCTGAACCTGCTCTAGCGGGCCACCTTGCACAGCTTGCAAAGCAAATCGAGCGTTGGTCCCTCCAATGTCTCCAACAACACGAGGAAAGGCGCAGACCTGAGGATCTGCGCCAGTAGCGGAGAGATACATACGTGCTTAGTCGGCGAACTGCTCCGCGCCGACAATACCGATCTTCGTGAGTCCGGCAGTGTTTGCCGTCGAGAGCACAGTCGCAGTCGTTCCGTAGCGGGAGTCACCCTTGGCCCGGATATGAATCTCCGGCTGCGGGCTCATGGCAGCAGCGGTCTTCGCGAGCTCAAGGAGGTCTTCTCTGGACGTTGCAATGCGGCCATTCCAGCGCACAATGCCGCCCGCCTCAATATCGACCCGAACCACCAGAGGCTCCACATTCTGCTTGGGAGGCGTACTCACAGGCATATCCAGATTCACGGAGTGCAACTGGACTGGAATGGTGATGATGAGCATGATGAGCAGCACCAGCATGACGTCGATCAGCGGCGTCGTGTTGATGTCCATCATGACTTCGGGTTCTTGCGACGAGCTATTGCCTACATTCATTCCCATCTTGAGCCTCCTTACTGCGCACCGGGAGCCGTAGCAGGCTCGGTGATGAATCCAACCTTCGCGATGCCTGCACGCTGGAGGGCAAACATCACCTTGCCCACGGCCTCGAATTTCGCATCCATGTCACCGCGAATCTGGACCTCGGGCTGAGGCTCCATCACGGCGAAGGGCTTGAGCTTCTGAAAGAGCGCTTGCGAGTTGGGAATTGGCGTGTCGTAGAGAAAAATGCTGCCCTTCGCGTTGACCGAGATGATGAGGTTCTCAGGCTTGGTCTCGCGAACCGTGTTCGTCTCTTTCGGGAGTTCAACCTTCACAGACGTCGTCACCACGGGAATGGTAATCAGGAAGATGATCAGCAGCACCAACATGACGTCCACGAGGGGCGTCGTGTTGATGGCACTGACGACTTCGTCTTCTCCGCCCTCGGAGGGGCCTACATTCATGCCCATAGTGGGACTCGCTATTCGTCGTAACGGGTTGCGGGATTACTTGCCAGCCTGGCCAAGCAACGCTGCATGCAGCTCGGTGGAGAAGTCGTGCACGCTCTCCATGACGGCCTTATTGCGACGGACCAGCCAGTTGTAGCCCAGCACGGCTGGAACGGCAACGGCAAGACCGATTGCGGTCATGATGAGCGCCTCGCCCACTGGGCCAGCAACCTTGTCGATAGACGCCTGGCCAGATACACCAATCTTGACGAGTGCGTGGTAGATGCCCCACACCGTACCAAACAGGCCTACGAAGGGCGCAGTGGAACCCACAGTAGCCAGGAAAGAGAGGCCCCCTTGAAGCTTGCTGGAGATGGCATTGGAGGCACGGGAAACGCCCATCGACACCCAGGTGTGCAGGTCGATATTTGCACGCACACCATCGTGCTTGGCGAGGCCCTCGAGGCCCTGCTCAGCGACATACCGGAATGGGCTGTCCTCGTGCATTGCTGCCACACCGTCCTTGATGGTCTTAGCAGGCCAGAACTGCTCGTCCGCTTCCTTGCGAAACTTCATGGCTTTGTTCTGCTCGAGCAGCTTCACGATGATGATGTACCAAGACCCGATACTCATGATGACCAGAATGACCAAGGTCACTTTCGCGACTGCGTCGCCCTGGTTCCAGAGTGCCTTCAGGCCGTATGGGTTCTCGACAGGCTCTACCGTCTGGGGAGCGGCGGGCGCAGCTGCATCTGCTGCTGGGGCAGCAGCGGGCGCTGCGGCGGGTGCTGCTGTCTGCTGGGCAGTGGCGACGACTGGGGTCAGGCTGGCAAAGGCCATGACCGCCATGACCACGGCTGCCATCACTGTTGAGATCAATCGCTTCATTTCACTGCACTCCTGTTAGTACCGTTGGTGGGGGTTAGCAAAAGACTACTGAATCTTCCAAACATAGCGAATGGTCGCCCAGCCGCGCTGAGGCTTTCCATCCACCATTTCTGGCGAGAACATGCACTGGGACAACGCAGCCTCCGCTGCGCGGTCCAGACGGCGGAAGCCGGAGGACTCCTGAATCTGGGATTCCAAGACCTGGCCAGCCTCGCTGATCAGAAAACGCAGGACAACTGCGCCCTCCTCGTTCTCGCGAAGCGATCGGGCGGGGTACTCTGGAGGCGTGCATTGCACGGAAGCATTGAGCTTCGCGCTGATGCGCGCAGGCGCAGGTGGGGCCGGCGGCGGCGGTGGGGGCACAGGCACGGGCTTAGGCGACGTGGCCTGCACCGCATTCACTGGAGGTGGACGGTTCACGGGCACCTCGACCGGCGGCACATAAGCGGGCGGGGGGGGTGGCGTGGGCGGTGGCGGGGTCTTCGGTGGCGGTGGAGGCGGGGGTGGCGGGGGCGGCTTGATCTCCTCGATCAGAACGGCCTCAACCTTCTTCTCTTCCTTCTTTTGCCCGTCACGGTGAGTGGCGATCTGGAAGCCGATGGCAAGCAGCACGTGCAAGCCAACCACAGAGGCAAGGCCAATCATTTTCCGCCGTTTGGCCTTGTCGTCGGTATCGATATAACTCATCGGTGACTTTCTACCCTAAATCGCTCAGCAATGTTGGTTTGTTACTAAATTTTGTCAAATATTCTGTAATAAAGATACATAGGGTTAACCCTTTTCACAACCCTCATTGGGACTAGTCAGGACTCGTATCTGTCTCCAGAAGCCTGAGCGGATAGCGCCCCTCCAACCCAATTAACAGCACGTCGGTCAGCATGAGATGCAATGACCGGCTCGTCATGGGGATGGTTTGCGAGACGTCTTCCTCGTGCTCTGCAACCAACGCACAGTTCACCATTTTAGCCAGAGGTGAGCCCGCTGTCGTAATGGCCACTACGGGCACGCCCTGGTCCCGTGCGCGCTGCGCACTCTGGATCAAGGATTTCACGCGCCCTGTATTGCTCATCACCAGTAAGACATCTCCAGCACTCAGGGCCAGCACACCCGCAGTCAGCCCCCAATCATCCGTGAAGCAGGCCGTTCGGTATCCCAATCGAATGAGTCGAAGCTCAAACTCCCGCGCCAGATGGCCATAGTGGCCAAGGCCAGCGACGCAGATGCGATCAGCAGCTTTAAGGTGAGCAATGGCCTCACGCAGTGTGTCGGCCTGAAGCCGACCACGCAGATTCAAAAGCGCAGATGCAGTGTCCTCCAGAGCCTGCACACCGCGGTCGACCACGTTCTCAGGATCAGCCTGAGAGGACTGAGGGCCGAGCGCAGCAGAGCTTGCCAGCCCCGCAGCAAGCCGAAGCTTGAAGTCATGTAGGCCCAGGCAGCCAAGGGTTCGACAGAGCCGAATCACCGTGGGCTCACTGACCTTGGCCTCACGTGCGATATCCTTCACCGGCATCGAGAGCACCTGACGAGGCCTCGAAAGCACCAAGTCCGCCACGCTGCGCTCCGCCTTAGAGAGGTCATCGCGCATACGCCGGACAAAATCCAAGAACTCGGTCGATTGCAATCGCCCGCTTCTTCTCAGATCCATCTCGAGAATGGCCGAGACACCAAACATCGTTGCGCGCTCGTTGAGGATGACAGTCGTCGGAATCTCAGAGAGGTAATCGCTGAAGCGGCCGTGTGATTCAAATCTCGCCCGAAAGCCTGAACGGTCAAGCGCCGCCCCAATGCCCCGGACAATGGCTCCGCCGATGTAGATACCCCCTCGTGCACCCAAGGTCAGCGCGAGGTTTGCTGCAGCTGAGCCCAACATCTCACAAAAGCAATTGAGCGCAACCCAGGCATCGGGATCGCCCGATAACGCTCTCTCGGTAATGGTGCGGGCCTCGGGAATGGGCGCCTTACGCGCTCTTCGCCCGGTCGACATGTGGACCTCATAAATCAGCTCCAGCCCAGCCCCCGAGACAACGCGCTCAAACGAGACGTGATCAAATCGCCGCTCGGCCTCGGCGAGAACAGCCTTCTCAAGCGCGTTGCGCGGCGCGAAGCTTGCGTGTCCGCCCTCTGTGCTCAGTGGCACCCAGCCCTCCGCCGCGGGTATGAGCCCCGACACCCCTAAGCCCGTTCCAGCGCCTAGAACGCCAAGTACGCCGCGTGCGCGAGCCTCCCCGCCCCCCACTTGCCGCACATCGGAACGGTGCAGCATGGGCAATGCCATCGCCAATGCCGAGAAGTCGTTGACTACAACCAGACTATCGAGGCCAAGCGAGCGACGCGTCTGCTCGACCGAGAAACTCCATGCGGGCTCTGGCATAGAGATCCAGTCTCCATTGACCGGGCCTCGAACTGCCATCGCTGCAACCCGCGGCTGCTCTCCACGGCGCCCCTTCAGGTAGGCTCTGAGCAGCGCCTCTGGCCCGTCAATATCCTTATATCCAAGCCGCTGGGTGTCACGAAACTCTCGAGTGCCATCGTCAACAGCCAAGTCCGCAAAGCTGCCGCCGATATCGACGATGAGGCGCTCGAGAACAACGTTCACATCAGCTCCGTCAACTCCACGGTCCGCTCGCAGGCCCACCCATCTCCATCAAAGAGATGCAGGTCTTGAGGCAGCAAACTCAGCGTGATTAGCGTGCCGGGCGCGGGCGCAGGTCGATCGGTCTTCACCACCCAAGCCGATTCAGCCTCAGCAACGCGGGCATACACAAGGCTGGCATCTCCTAGGCGCTCAACATGATCAACGCGTGCCTCGAATTGGGCTGCTCCAGGCATTGCCCCCAGTCGCATGTGTTCGGGCCGAATGCCAAGCCAAGCAGATGCATCGGGCGCAAGCTTACGGGCGTCAACGCATGCATCAATGAGGTGGTCGCCAAACTTCAAACGCGCCAAGCGGTCCTCCGCGGAACTGAGTTGAACCGAAAAAAAGTTCATGGGCGGAGAGCCAATAAATTCGGCTACAAAGCGACTGTTAGGCCGGTGGTAGAGCCGCATCGGACTGCCCACCTGAGCCACACTGCCGTGCCTGCGCGCATCGTCACCCGCACGAAGCAAGACAATCTGATCGGCAAGCGTCATGGCCTCGACCTGGTCGTGAGTCACATACACTGCAGCAACTTGTCCAAGCTGCTTATGCAGCTTGGCAATCTCTACACGCGTCTGACCCCTCAACCCCGCATCGAGGTTGGAGAGCGGCTCATCGAATAGAAACACCTTGGGCTCCTTCACGATGGCCCGCCCAATCGCCACGCGCTGTCGCTGCCCACCGGACAAAGCCTTGGGCAAGCGATCGAGTAAGGACTCCAACTGAAGCATGCGTGCCGCCTCGTTGACGCGAGCAGTGACCTGTGCAGCAGGCAATTTCATGACCTTCAACCCGAATGCCATGTTCTCTGCAACCGTCATGTGCGGATAGAGTGCATAGCTCTGAAACACCATTGCGACCCCTCGTTCCGCCGGCGGGCGTTCATTGACCCGAACCCCATCGATCAAGATCTCTCCGTCGGAGATCTCTTCTAGCCCAGCAATCATGCGCAGAACAGTCGACTTTCCACAGCCGGAGGGCCCAATAAAAACGCTGAACGCGCCAGCGGGAAGCTCGAGGTGCAGGTCTCTTATGGTGTCCGGGGTTTCCGGTGCGTCGCCGTAGCGTTTGTGGACATGATTGAACTGGAGTCGTGACATCAGTGGGCCCTTCTGAAGAAGCCAGCACTCCAAGGCAGGAGTGTGATTTCATCCCCTTGCCTCAAGGGCCTGGCAAATGGAGCGGGTGTGTCATCGATGGCCGAGTCAAATCCAGAGGGTGCATGCAAGGTCACAGCCTGCCCCGACAAATTCAACAGGCAGAGCATGTCATGCGTATCGCCGGTACGGACATAGCCAAGCACCTGCTCATGGACCGGGAGCAACGCCATCGCACCAGCGCGCAATTCCGGACGCGTCAGTCGCCACGCCAGCATGCTCCTGTACTGCTCAAGTGTGCTGCCCTCCTTGCCCTCTTGCTGATCGACAGCGAGCGCTCGGTGGGATTCCTGCACGGGCAGCCATGGCTTGGCCGCTTGACTTCCAAACCCGAGATCCGAAGCCGAACCGGCCCAGGGCATTGGGGTTCTACAGCCATCACGGCCTTGAAATTTTGGCCACATGGTGATGCCGTATGGGTCTTGCAGGTCCTCAAACCTCAGCACCCCCTCAGGCAGGCCGAGTTCATCGCCTTGATAGAGGCATGGCGTCCCCTTCACAGTGAGCTGCATCGCGGCGACCAGCGGCAGCAGTGCGCCGCCAGTCTCAGCGGCCTTCCAACGGGTTGCGACCCGCTCAATGTCGTGGTTTGCAATGGCCCAGCAGGCCCATCCATCCCCATACGACTCGACCTTCGAGAAGACGTCATGAAAGAACGGCGCGCTGCGATCGGGCCCCAGCAGATCGAAGCTGTAGGCCATATGGAGTCGCTCTGTTCCCGCGGTGTACTCCATCATGCGGGCTAAGCCATCGTCGTCGCCGATTTCGCCCAAAAGTGCAATCTCACCAAACTGATTAACCCGCTCGCGCAGACGCTTGAGGAAGGCCAGATTTTCGGGCTGAGACTTATCGAACTGATGCTTCTGCCAGGAGTAGGGATTGAAGTCTTGAACCGCAGGATTCCCCGATGCCCCCCCACGGCCAGGGTTGTCTCTGAGCTGCGCGTCATGGAAGTAAAAATTCGCAGTATCAAGCCGGAACCCATCTACTCCGAGTTCGCACCAGAACTGCACAGCATCGAGGATGGCATCCTGCACCTCGGGGCAGTGAAAGTTAAGGTCAGGCTGGCTGACCAAGAAGTTATGCATGTAATACTGGTTGCGGCCTGTATCCCACTGCCATGCACTCCCGCCGAAAATGGAAAGCCAGTTATTGGGGGGGGTGCCATCGGGCTTTGCATCAGCCCACACATACCAATCTGCTCGGGGATTTGAGCGACTTGCTCGACTCTCTTTGAACCAAGGGTGTTGATCAGACGTGTGGGAGAGCACTTGGTCAATCATGACCTTGAGGCCCAGGCGATGGGACTCCTCAACCAAGGACTTGAAGTCTGAGACGGTGCCAAACATGGGGTCGACATCTTTGTAGTCGCTCACGTCATAGCCGAAATCTTTCATGGGGCTCTTAAAGAATGGGGAGAGCCACACAGCCTGAACACCTAATCGTGCGAGGTAGGGCAAGCGCGAGCGAATGCCTTGCAAATCACCAATTCCGTCTCCATTCGAATCTGCATAGGAGCGGGGATAGATCTGATAAAAAACAGCGGACTTCCACCACGGGGTCATGCTCATTCCTTTCATTGGTTCTAACCCTTTACCGCTCCAGCCGTGAGCCCGGAGACAATTCGTTTTTGAAACACAAAGACCAACAGCAAGAGCGGCAGCGTAACGACAACCGAGGCGGCCATGATGGACCCCCAAGGAATCTCAAAGGCTGTGGAACCCGAGATCAAGGAGATGCCGACAGGCACCGTCCGCTGGGTATCGTCGATGACAAAAGTCAGGGCGAAGAGGAACTCATTCCATGCGCCAATAAATGCCAGTAGGCCTGTACTGACCAATGCGGGCCAAAGCAAGGGCATGAATACCTGGAGAATAATTCGACCCACTCCACAACCGTCCATGATGGCGGCCTCTTGGAGTTCGAGCGGTAACTCTCGCATAAAGGTGGTCAGTACCCACACCGTAAACGGCAGCGTAAACACGGTGTAGGGAACAATGAGCCCGAGCGCCTTGTTGTAGAGGCCCATCCATCGGATCAGCTCAAACATCCCCGAGAGAATGGCAACCTGAGGAAACATGGAGACGGCAAGGATGGCGAGCAACAACGCGCCCCTACCTTTGAAGGAGATACGCCCAAGCGCATAGGCTGCAGAGACAGCGATGACCATCGCAATCACAACGGTCAGGACAGCAACAGCAATTGAGTTCCAGATGTAGCTTCCAAACGCTTGGTTGCCCGTCACCAGCCCGACGTAGTTCGTCAGACTGGGATCATCCGGCCAGAGTGCCGGACTGAAGATGCCGCTGCCGGTCTTCAATGAGGATCCAATCGCATAGACCAAAGGGAAGCAGCTCACGACAACCACCAGAGCAGCAAGGCCATAGACGAGGAGTCGCGAGGGTTTCACTTGCTGTCCGCCAATTTAAAACGTGTGATCCGAATCAATAGATAGGCCACCCCAAAGAGCATCAGAAACAACACCGTGGACGCGCCCGCGCTGAATCCCAGGTTGCCGTTCTCAACCATTTCCCGTCTCACGAATCCGGACATGCTCATGGTGGCGGTGCTATTCGAGGTCATCATGTAGATCAGATCGAACACCCTCAAAGCATCGAGCATGCGAAAGACGATGGCGACAATGAGCGGCCCCCAGATCAGGGGGAGGGTGATCTGACGAAAAACGGTCCAGGCAGACGCCCCCTCGAGCTTAGCCGCCTCATAGATATCCTTGGGCAGCGTCTGCAGGGCCGCCAGAATAAGGAGCGCCATGAACGGTGTGGTTTTCCAGACATCCACTGCAATGACCGACCAGAGAGCCAGATCTGGGTTCGCGGTCCAGGCCACCCCCTCTGTGATGAGTCCAAGGCTCATCAAGTAGTGATTCACCACACCGAACTGGTCATGCAACATCCAAGACCACATCTGCGCCGAGACCACCGTAGGAATGGCCCAAGGCACCAATACCGCAGTTCGAACCCATCGTCGTCCCGCAAATTCCTGATTCAACAACAGCGCCAAAAGCAATCCGAGAACAGTCTCGAGGCTGACCGAAACCACAGCAAAGAACACCGTATTCCGAATGGAGATTCCCCATTCGCTCTGCCAGAAGCCATCCACATAGTTGGGGTTCAGGAATAGGCCGTAGGGTCCGAAGAAGTTTTCCAGCCCTACGAACCGAGCGATCTCCGGCTCGTCGAGTGCAGCGTCCGTAAACCCAAACCAGAATGAGCGCAGCAGCGGCCACACCACAACGATGGCCATGGCCACGAGCATCGGCGCAAGCAAAAGCCATGCAGTGCGAACGCGCTGGGCTCGAAGTCTCATCGCCACTCCTGCCTTTTCACCAGATGCAGCTGCCCCTCGAGCCTGCGCATCGCATCCTCCGGCTGCGCACGACCAGAGATGACCGCATGCACCGCATCCCAGAATTGCTGGCTCACGCGCGGGTAGCGTGTGGCCGTAACGGTGCTGGGACGGGCAACAGCAGAGGCAAACACATCACGGAGCTGAATCATGAACGGGGCTACGCGCTCGATCTCAGGATCGAGATAGAGCGCAGGCCGTGTGGGGTTAAAGTTTGCTTGGATTGCTCGCTTCTTTTGGATCTTTGCAGAGGTCATGTAAAGCACGAGATCAGCTGCTTCCTGTGGGTAGCGAGAGTACTTGGAGACACCGAGGCTCCATCCACCCAGGGTTGCTGCGGGGCGCCCATTCTGGCCACCAGCGGGAAGCGCCGCGACACCCACGCGACCTCGAACAGCGCTATCACCCTTATTCATCAGGCCCCATGCATAGGGCCAGTTGCGCATAAACAGGGCATTCCCATTCTGAAACACGCCGCGAGAGTCTTCCTCGTTGTAATTGAGCACCCCCGGAGGACTGACGCGCGTGACCAGTGAACGCGCCATATTGAGGCTATCCATCATCCCTGTATTCCGTACATCAATCTCACCATTGGGCTTGACGACACTCCCGCCCTGATGAGAGGCGACCCATTCCATGGCATTGCACGTGAGCCCCTCGTATGCGCGACCTTGAAAGACATATCCGTGGAATGTCCGACCCGCAGCACGCTCTTTCTGTTGAATGAACTCAGCAGTCTCAATCAGGTCCGACCATGTCTTCGGAACCGAGCGCCCATACTTCTCGAGAAGGTCCTTGCGGTAGTAGAGCAGCCCTGCATCGGTGTACCAAGGCATGCCCACGAGCCTTCCACCCACCGTCATGTTCTCAACCATGGCCGGGAAATGCTCTAACTCGGCCCCATTCGAGTAGGGCTTGAGATCTAGCAAGTGCTTCTGAATGACGCCAGGCCAGACGACGTCCATCATGATGACGTCGACATCTGGCGACTTTGCTGCAAACAGTTGACGAAAGAGTGCCAACGTCTCAATCGGGTTCTGAGAAACAGAAATCGTCTTGACCTGGTTGCCAGTGGCCTTCGCCCACTCTTGGGCATGCTTGACGCAATACTCCTGATCATTGGCCGATGCGCCGCAGGCAAAGGTGAGCGAGGCACCGGCTGCAAGCGCAAGCGATGTGCTCAACGCCCCAAGAACGAGGATCCCCATTGTGGCCAACGTTCTGAGGCTGAGCACGCTCATCGCTCCACCTCCCAGACCATTGCCGTCAATGCAGGAACCGTAATGGACTGGTTCGCGGCGGACCACTTCGCAAGACGGGGACGTGGGTCAGCGGCCTGGGGAGAGCGATGCACGGGATGGAGTCTCAGGCGTTCAGATTTTGCCAGCGGCACCCTCAGGCTTCCCTCCGTCTCGGCAAAGTTGAAAGCAATGATGAGGCTCTTCACCTGCTTCCCATCTGAGGCATGCGCATGCAGTCGAAGCCCAATGAGTCCCTCGCCCTGAATCGGTTCGAGCCACTCCGTACGTGACTGAATGTTGGCCTGTGAACCCAAGGAAAACAATGGGCTTGATCTGCGGATGCGAAGCAGATCGAGCAGTCCACGATGCGTCATTTGAATCTGGGATGCAGAGGGTTTCACGCGGCGCGCATCTTCAAGCCGTGCCTGCATGAATTCCCATTCTTGCCCATGATCCTCTTTGGGGGGGAGGGCCACACCAAAGCCATTCTCACGCAGGCTCCAATCGATGCGGTTCACGGCATCACCGGAATCGTAGCTGTTGCGATCCATAGACTTGGATCGCAGGATGTCCACCCCCGCATGCAAATACGCAATGCCCTGCGAGAACGCGGTGGTCGCCAGGGCGAGGAGCTGCGCACGGACCAGTCGATCGGCATTCCAATCGGCTGGGGCGCGCATGACATTCAGATCGAAAAGGGTGTGGTTGTCGTGGTTCTCGACGTAGTGAACAACCTCGTCAGCACTTGCTGCATATCCCGCCGGCTGTCCAGCATAGGGAATAGCCTCACCCGCCCGCACGGTGCCCGTTTGCGTGCGAAGCTCGATTTCACGCAGGTTGCCCACAAGCCCCAAGCGAACTAAGTCCATCGCCTCAGGGGTGATCTGGCCTTGAATCAGACCGCGGCGTGTTGCGAGGTCGGCCCCACGGTCGCCCGCACTTCCTCCCCGAATGGCATCGCGCGCCCGGTCGCTGAAAGTGGCAATGCCCGTGCCGTACAGACTCAGTTGAGACGCTTGCGGAAAGAGACGGCCGTCTGCAACCTCGCCAAAGTTCCAGCCCTCACCCAGAAAATTGATGGGCCGACCGAGTGCTTGATCAAGCGCGATCTGAGACTGAATCATGGCCTGTCGGGGTTGATGCCCCATCAGATCAAATCGAAATGACTCCA
Organism: Pseudomonadota bacterium; assembly: GCA_046047855.1. Lineage (GTDB taxonomy): Bacteria > Pseudomonadota > Gammaproteobacteria > Burkholderiales > Burkholderiaceae_A > Hahnella. The sequence goes on from JBJOHF010000039.1 coordinate 32,135, forward strand.
TGCCGTAGTGCTTCGCCCAAAGCACGAGCGAGTCACGCATGAGCTTATCCATCATGACCCGCTCCGTGGCGGTGTTCTCACAACACGTCGATTGCTCAATCTTTCCGGTCGCAGAGAGACGGTGGTAATAGCCCGGGACGACCCGATCGAGAACGCTCTTGAGATCCTGACCCGAACGGGCCGTGTGGTTGTAGACCACATCCATGCCCACCCGAAGTCCAATGCGTCGCAACGCGAGAACCATCTCCCGGAATTCACGAATGCGTGCGAATGGATTGTCGGGGTCTGACGAGTAAACACCCTCGGGTGCATTGAAGTGCAGCGGATCGTAGCCCCAATTGAAGCAATCTTTGGAACGATCTGTGGCCATGGGGTCGCAGGCGAGTTCATCCACGGTGGCAATGTCGAAGACGGGCAACAGGTGAACGTCCGTGACCCCAGCCTTCGATAGCCGCTCGAGGTGCCGCATGCCGTTGCTATGAGGGTGCCGAAACGCGCCGTAGCGGCCGCGCTCATCCACAGGAACGGTGTTGTCTATCCAAGAGAAGTCACGCACGTGCAGCTCATAGACCACCATGTCGCGGTTGGCGAGTACGCGCTGAGACTTTTGGATTTGCTCTCGCCAATCCCTGGGCATCGTGCGCGGATCATCTAGGCTGATCAGCGCAAAGTGACGGGCGTTTCCCGTGAGTGCATGTGCATAGGGATCGGTCACTTGGTTCAGAACCAGCCCAACGCCTGGCACGAACACCTCAATCTGCGCAATCGCAAGCGTCGGTTCAGGCGTAAGCCGATGTGGAACGGACCAGACCCCAGACTCTGGACTCGAATTGGCGGCAGTCAACGACCAATTGCCAACGGATTGACGGCACAGCGCAACGGCCTTAGCAGTGGGCGCCCATATGCGCCACTGCCCCTCTGAGGGCGCAAAGCCAAGGGCTGAAGCCCTGGCCGCATCTGCGAACACCCAATCGAGAAGGGTACCCATTTGAATTGCACTGGACTGAAGCACCTGCCCCTGCTCGCCAAGGACCACGGCGGCCATCTGTTCGGTCACCCAGGCGCGCCATTCGCCTGGAGCAATGGCCCGCGCGAAGCGCAATAGGCTCGGCCTTTGAGCATCCTGTGCAAGATCCACGCGGTGATCGACCCCCACCAAATGCCCATTGGAGTCCTTTGCAAGCCGCCCGGGCGCTCCAACGACGAGCGCAATCTTCACGCCTGGAGCGGTGACCTTGAGACCGGACCATTCGAGCTGATCAGGCGCGTGGAGTCGAACGGCGGCAGAGCCTGCCTGTAGACGATCTGGTGCGATGAGATGTGCAGAGAGGCCCCTCGCACATTCCGCCCTGCGATCAATGTCCCGCACCGAGGCTAAGACAGATCCGGTCGAGACCGACGCGCCAAGCAAGACAGCAAGAGAAAACCAGATCTGCCGGAACACGGAAACTCCACTACATATTCAGTTCACTAATTTTGTAATAAAACTAAACCATCAGTGACTGGGGCAAACCCTAGCGCTTGACGCATGAAACGCTCATGGCGCCGCTGCGCGACCATGCGCCAAGATCTGGTCAACGAAGGTCCGATGAGCCGGCATTGCATGCACACATTTTTGAATGACGGACTCTATGCCGTCCAAGAAGGACTTCAGTTCGGCCTCAGAGTAGAGATCGACCAAGGGATGGTAACCCTTGGGGCGCAGGCCTTGACCATGCATGACCTGCAGCCACCCGACCGGTGTGAAGAGTTCGGTGTGATGACGAAAGATGCGCCCGGAACTCTCAAAGAGAGACATCTTGTCGGTCAGGCTCTGGGGAACGGGCATGTCGCGACGACTCAGCCAGAACGGGGTGTCGGACCGTTGCGTGAGCTTGTAATGAAGAATGATGAAGTCACGAACCGAGAGAAACTCGAAGTCCATCTGACGGTTGAACTCTTCAATATCTCGCGCTGCAAACCCGGTGTGCGGGAAGAAATCGATGATCTTGTCGATCGCGGTCTGAATGAGGTGAATACTCGTAGACTCCAGAGGCTCAAGGAAACCCGAGGAGAGACCCACTGCAATGACGTTCTGCTCCCAACAGCGCTTGCGCTTGCCCGTGACAAACTGAATGAGCCGGGGCTCCGCCCGGGCCGGACCATCGAGATTCTCCAAGAGGATTTGAGTCGCCTCATCTTCACTCATAAAGTCATTGCAAAAGACATGTCCGTTACCGGTCCGGTGCTGCAGCGGAATGCGCCATTGCCACCCAGCCCCGTGAGCCGTTGCTCGGGTATAGGGTGTAAAGACTCCAGCGGGCTCGCAAGGGACAGCGACCGCGCGGTTCATGGGAAGCCACTCGGACCAGTCCTCATAGGCGACGCCCAGTGTCTGTCCGAGGAGCAGGGACCGAAACCCACTGCAATCAATGAACAGATCCCCTTTGACCACTGCCCCACTCTCAAGCGCCACAGACTCAACGACACCCGTCGTCGGTTGGCGATTGACACTCCGAATGCGTCCCTCGGAGCGCTGCACCCGACGTGCCTCTGCGTATTCACGGAGGAATTTGGCATAGAGCCCTGCATCGAAATGAAAGGCATAGACAATCTCGCTGAGTGGCGAGTTCGGCATGTCGGTGGCGGGTCGCATGAATTTGTTTTCATGGCAGGCCATGCGATTGATGGAATAAGCCTCCAGATCAGGCGCCTTTCCCGCAAGCCACATCTTGAGCCAGACCTGATGAAAATCCGTCGTCCAGAGCTTGCGTCCGAAATGACCAAACCCATGGATATAGCGCGACCCCATCTCGCTCCAGTTCACAAACTCAATGCCGAGCTTGAACGTCGCCTTGGTGGCACGGACGAACTCGTCTTCATTGATCTCGAGGATCTGGTTGAAGAGCCGAATCATTGGAATGGTGGCCTCACCCACACCGACGGTCCCAATCTCGTCCGACTCCACTAGCTCAATCTCGAAACGGCCCTGCAGCACTTTGGATAGGGCCGCCGCTGTCATCCAGCCTGCGGTTCCGCCGCCAACAATGACTACTTTTCTGATGGGGGACTGCATTTCCATGGGGCGCCACTCCTGTACTCAAAAAAAATCCCGCGCAGCTCGCACCGCGCGGGATCGATGCTTAGCAGATCAGTTTAGAACTTGTAGTTCACGCCGATCAGCTGGGTCTTCCCGTACTTGATGGTCTCGATGATGTTCGCAGGCGTTTCTTTGTAACGCTTGAACTCCGCGTTACCCAGATTGCTGATTTGATAAATCACCGAGAGGCCCTTCAGACGACCACTCTCCACACCGTAACCCAGCTGCAGGTCGGTGATGGCCTCGCCCTTGATGTAGGTGAGCTGGCGGTTGTCCTGGAAGTCCGTGATCTCACCCAAGAAGTCAGACCGGCTGCGTCGTGCATAAGCAGCCTGGAAGCCAAACTTCTCGAAGTAGATCTTGGCGTTCGTCACCTTCTTGGAGAGACCAGGCAGCGGAATGGTGCTGGTGCCAACATCGTTCACGTTAAAGCCACTGGCGGGCAGGTTGATGGAGCTCGAGGTATTCGAGTGGTTGACCACCACGCCAAATCCATCGAGTGCCTTGAGCGCCATCGAGAAGGGCACCGAAACCGACATCTCAAATCCACGGATGCTTCCGCCACTGCCGTTCACCGGCTTGGTCAGAATACCGGTCGTGGGCGCACCCACTTGCGTGGTGTTGGGCGTCAGCAAGCTCGCGAAGTTGTAAGGCGTTCCGGTCTTGACGATGAAGGTTTCCATGTCTTTGTAGAAACCAGCAACTGCAACGTAGCCCTTATTGCCTGCGAAGTATTTCTCGTAAGACAGGTCGAAGGCATTCGCGCGGAAGGGCTCGAGCTCTGGGTTACCGCCACTACCCTCGTACCGACGGTTTTCGTTGCTGTAGCCAAAGCCAAAGCTGGGCTTCATGTCGGCCATGCTGGGACGGGCCAGAACCTTTCCGACACCCACGCGAACGATCTGGTTATTGCCCAGATCTGTCGAGAGGTTCAGGCTAGGCAGGAAGTCGGTGAAGGATTTACCACCCTCCGCCGCGAGCTTGGTGCACTGCGTGCCTGCGCAACCGGCGCTATTGGTTGAGAAGCCCTGGGAGTTCTGATCGGTTTGTGCCATTTGCACACCGAAATTACCGCGCCAGCTACGGCCGAGCATCTTGCCGTCAATGTCACCCTTGAAGTAGGTGGTGCTGACCTTCTCAGATACGACCCAGTTCTTGGCCAGAATGTCGGCCTGCGTCCAACCAGCTGACTGGTAGACCGATCCCAGCG
>JBJOHF010000040.1:0-27011 GCA_046047855.1 Pseudomonadota bacterium
CCATAGGCCAATCGCGACATGAAGGAGGCACTTGCTGGGGCAACCAGAATGCCATCAGCCTCTCGGCTCAGGTCGATGTGGGGCATGCCATTTCGAACACTGGGATCCCAGAGGTCTGAGAACACGGGGCGTCCAGACAGAGCCTGAAAACTTGCAGCGCCGACAAAGCGCAGAGCGCCCTCTGTCATCACGACCTGAACGGAGCAGCCAAGGTCTCGAAGCCGTCTCACGAGCTCGCAGGATTTATAGGCGGCAATGCCACCGGTGACACCGAGCAGCAGGTGACGGCCCTGAAGAGAGGAGACACTCATGCGCGAGATCCTCGCCGCACACGCAGGAGTTCGTCAAGAATGAAAAGGGCAGCACCAGCCGTAATGGCCGCGTCTGCAAGATTGAAGGCCGGCCAATGCCAGCCAGCCATATGAAAATCAAGAAAATCAATGACGGCACCAATCATGAGGCGATCGATGAGATTGCCCAAGGCACCACCCATGATGAGGCTCGCTGCGAGACAAAACAAAGCCTGATGCGGAGATTTGCGCACCAGAAAAAGCAGCACACTGACGATGACGACCGTTAAAGCCGTGAAGAACCATCGTTGCCAACCGCCTGCATCTGCAAGAAAGCTGAAGGCTGCACCCGGGTTGAGCACAAAGACCAGATTGAAATAGGAGGTGACCATGATCTCCGTTCCGAGCGTGAGACTGGAGGTCACCATGAGCTTGGTCAGCTGATCGAGGCCCAGAATCAGGGCGACGAGGATGAGCCACCGCCTCCAGTCTGGGCTTCGGTTAAGCCTTGGCACGAGTCTCTCCTGATCCAAAGAGGTTGCTGACACATCTGCCGCAGAGCGCGGCGTGTTCTTCATGTTGACCGACATCTGCACGGAGATGCCAGCAACGGGCACATTTCCACTCGGTGGGAAGCGCTTTGACATCCACCTCGAGCTCGGGTCGGTCTTCGCCGAGGTGGGCCTCTGAGGTGATCATCACGAAACGCAGTTCATCTCCGAGGGATTCAAGGGCATGGCGTGATGGGCCGGAGCAGTGCAGGGTGACCGAAGCCTGGAGTGAGGAGCCAATAGCGCCCGCCTCGCGCGCTTTCTCAAGCGACTTCAGTACCTCCGCTCGGGTCGCGCGTATCAGATCCCAGCGCGCTCCGAGGGCGACAGCCTCACTGGGCATCGGAAGCGCCTCGAGCTTTTCGCAGAACACCGATTGATGCTGTGGTTTGAGTGTGGACCATCCCTCATGGGCTGTGAAGGAGAGGATGGGCGCGATCAGGCGCAAGAGACTCTCCGTCATCTCGAACAGCGTTGACTGCGCGCTGCGACGCGCAAGGCTCTCAGGTGCCGTCGTATAGAGGCGATCCTTGAGGATATCGAGATAGAAAGCACCAAGATCTTCCGAGCAGAAGGCGGTGAGACGAGCGACTGCGGGGTGAAAGCTGTACTCGGCGTAGAGTGCGCTGACCTCGGTCTGGACCTTCTCAGTGAGGTGCACAGCCATCTGATCAATCTCCAGCCGTTGATCGAGCGGAATACGATGACGCACGGGATCAAAATCGGAGAGGTTTCCGAGCAGGAAGGTCAGGGTGTTTCGAATGCGCCTGTAGGCCTCCACCACACGCTTGAGAATGGTGTCGGAGAGCGAGAGCTCACCGGAATAGTCGGTTGATGCAACCCAGAGACGCAGAATGTCCGCGCCGTAGGTCTTGATGACCTCTTGGGGGACGATGACATTGCCCAAGCTCTTGGACATTTTTCGTCCCTGACCGTCCACGACGAAGCCGTGCGTGAGCAGGGCCTTGTAGGGGGGGCGGCCATTGAGCATGCAGCTCGTGAGAAGTGATGAATGAAACCAGCCCCGATGCTGGTCACTGCCTTCGAGGTAGAGGTCTGCGGGAAACGCAGACTCCGACGCGTGCGATCCTTCAAGCACCGTCCGGTGCGTCGTCCCGGAGTCGAACCAGACGTCCAGTGTGTCTCGATTTTTCTCGTAGAGTGCCGCCTCCTCCGGTGGGAGCAGATCCGAGATCTCGAGCGCCTGCCAGGCCTCAATCCCGCCCTTTTCAACCGCATGCGCAACCTGTTCAAGCACCTCTGGTGTGCGAGGGTGTAGGGCACCGGTTTCTTTGTGGACCAGAAAAGCCATGGGCACGCCCCACTGTCGCTGGCGGGAGAGGGTCCAGTCAGGGCGGTTCGCGATCATGGCAGCGAGTCGAGCCTGTCCCCAAGCGGGATAAAACGCGGTTGCCTCGATACCAGCAAGGGCCATGGTTCGCAGGCTGGCCCCGCCCGCTTTGGGGGTGATGTCCATGCCAGCAAACCATTGGCTTGTCGCGCGGTAGATGATGGGTGTCTTATGACGCCAGCAGTGCATGGTGCTGTGTGAATAACCCTGCTGTCGAAGCAGACAGCGCTGGCCGTCGAGGGCCGCGATGATGGCAGGGTTCGCCTTAAAGATGAACTGGCCGCCGAATAGCGGCAGGCTGCTGATGTAGTGCCCGTCACCCATGACGGGGGAGAGGATGTCCTGGTCTTTCAGGCCATGCGCTCGGCAGCTCAAAAAGTCGTCTAGTCCATAGGCCGGGGCTGCGTGCACGATGCCTGTACCGGAATCGAGGGTGACGTATTCAGCAGGAAACACAGGGGATTGGCGTTGATACCCCGCGTGCGCGCCTGCCAGTGGGTGAGTGAAGTGCAACCCTTCAAGCGCGGCACCGTTGCAGGTGGCGACGATCTCGCCGGTCAGTCCCCAAGCCTCAAGGCAGGCTGTCACCCGCGGTTCCGCTAGGATGAGCCAGCCAAAACGCGAGTGTCCCTGAACTCGGACCAAGGCCATGGGTGCCTCTGGGTGCACATTCAGGGCTTGGTTGGCGGGAATGGTCCAGGGTGTGGTCGTCCAGATGACTGAGGCACCCTCCAAGGCGGCTCCGTCCTGACCCGCGGGCAATGCGTGTCGGAAGCGCTCAGCGAGTGCTGAAGCGGTGTCGATTGGACATGGAAAGGCCACCTCGATAGCGGGATCTGTCTTGTCGGCGTACTCGACTTCCGCCTCAGCCAATGCGGATCCACAGTCGAAACACCAGTTGACTGGCTTGAGCCCTCGAAACACAAACCCTTTCTCGACGATGGACTTGAGCGCACGAATCTCGTTGGCCTCATTTGAGAAATCCATGGTCTTGTAGGGGCGCTCCCAGAGGCCTAGAACCCCGAGTCGAATGAAGTCCGATTTCTGTCGCTCGATCTGTGCCTCTGCATAGGCACGGGACTTCTGCTGAACCTCCTGAGTGGGAAGGCCCTTGCCAAACTGCTTCTCAATCTGAATCTCGATGGGCATGCCGTGACAATCCCACCCCGGTACATAGCGGGCATCAAAACCCGCCAGGGTCTTGGACTTGACGATCATGTCTTTGAGTATTTTGTTTACGGCATGGCCAATATGGATGTCGCCGTTTGCGTAGGGCGGTCCGTCATGCAGCACGAAGACGGGCCGGCCTAAAGTTGCTTGACGAATCTGGTGATAGAGACCAGCGCGATGCCATGAATCGAGCCAAGCGGGTTCGCGCTTGGCAAGGTCACCGCGCATGGGAAATTCAGTCTGTGGCAGATTGACGGTGTCACGATAGTTCATGAGGGACATCCCAGAAGCAGAGAGGGGTTAGAAGAGAGGACATCTCGCGCCTGTTTGAGGTCGAGATGCATCTGTTGGGTCATCAGGGCCAGATCTGTAAATTTCGCCTCCTTGCGAAGGTGCTGGGCGAGTTCAATACGCACACATCGCCCATACGCGTCTCCTTGCCAGTCCAATACGTGCACCTCGAGTAACAGCCTGCCCTCATCTTCGACTGTAGGGCGTCTGCCAAGGCTTGCGACACCGGGGAGCGGGCGTGCGTTGAGGCCATGCACCCAAACGGCGTAAATGCCGCGGGGGGCGAGGTCCTCAGGCATACGCAGGTTGAGGGTGGGAAAGCCTAGGGTGCGTCCAAGTTTCTGGCCATGGCTCACCCGTGCACTGAGCACGTAGGGGCCCTGAAGCAGTGCGCGGACTTGATCCATGTCCCCAAGCTCAATTGCGGCTCGAAGCGCAGAGCTAGAACTGCGTGAACCCTCCGATTCAACAATCGGAACCGGATGAAGCACAAACCCGTGACGCCGGCTCATGCGCTCAAGCAGGGAAACGTCGCCTGCACGCCTCTGTCCAAATCGAAAGTCCTCGCCTACAACCAGCGCCCGCATGCTGAGCTGCCGCAGCAAGACGTCCTCTATGAACTGCTCCGCGGTGAGGGCGGAGAGGCGGGCATTGAATCGCAAGATGAAGACTTCTTGCATCCTCTGGACGCGGAGCGAGAGCCATCGGTCTCGCCAGGGCAGCACGCGGCTGGGGGCCTGCTCGGGGCGAAAGAAGGCGCGGGGATGCGGGTGAAAGCTGAGCAGTGCGGCACGCAGGCCCATTTCTGCTGCGAGAGACGTGGTTTGCCGCACCAGGGCTTGGTGCCCCATGTGCAGTCCGTCAAAGCTTCCGATGGTGAGGGCCCGATCGCCCTCAAGGGCGGCCGGAATGCCGCGACAGATCCGCATGCGTCTCAAAAAGCACCATTATAGGGGGCGGCCTACAATGCGGCTCGTGAACAAGCGTATCTGCATCCTTCTTTCCGGCCGCGGCAGCAACTTCGTTGCGCTCTCAGACTGGCTTTCAGCGCAGTCATTGCCGATCGATATCAGCTGTGTGGTGTCAAACCGGCCCCACGCGCCAGGCTTGGCCTTGGCCCGCGAGCGGGGTATCAGAGCCCTCTGCTTTGATACGCAGCAGCCTGGAGGCATGCCGGCATTCGAGGCCGCACTGGAGGAGGAGTTACGTCGGGTCCCGGTTGACCTGATTGTCCTCGCCGGATTTATGCGGATTCTTTCTGGCGGATTCTGTGAGCGCTATCGCAACCGGGTGCTCAATATTCACCCGTCTCTTCTGCCCGCGTTTCCGGGTCTGCGCACCCATGAGAGAGCCTTGGCCTCAGGGGCGCGTGTGCACGGCGCAACGGTGCACCTGGTCAATGCCGATCTCGACGCAGGCGCGATCTTGGCCCAAGGGGTTGTGCCTGTTCTCGAGGGTGACACGCCGGAGCAGTTGGGTGCGCGCGTGCTGGAAATCGAGCACCTGTTGTTTCCCCAGGCCGTTGCAGCGGTTGCGAGTGGACTCATGCGCATGGGCCCAAGTGGCTGGGAACGTGCGGCCGCAGAGCCTGGGTTTGAGTCCTGTGGTTTCAGTCCAGTCTTGCTTCACTCGGCATTCCATAAAACATCACCATAAGGCTCCGCCCCCATGAAGACTCCCCGCAAAGGTCAAGGACGGGCGCGAGCGCTGCAAGGTCAGCGCCCTCCGTCTCGCTCGACGCATAGACTGGATCGGCTCGCCGACCTGATTGCCAGCACTGAGGGTTTCAGTCAGCCAGCGGACCGCCTGCTCTCCGCCTACTTTCTCGCAAACGCCGCGCTGGGGCCTCGGGAAAGAGGGTTCCTCGCCGACGGTTTTTACGCAGCCATTCGGCAATGGTCTGCAATCGATGCGCAGATTGAGCCCACCCAAACACGCTGGCGTCGATTTGCGCTGGTGAGTGCAGCACTCTCGACGGGGCTCGATCGCATCGTGAGTGAAATGACAGAAGGGGAGCGCGCATGGCTAATCGTTGCGCTTCACGGGGTTCAGCATGCACAGCCGATTGAGCTGCGTGCAAGTCTGCCTGAATGGATCTGGAGGCGTTGGGTGGACCAACTTGGGGTTGACGAGGCGCAGGCCTGTGCAATCGAGAGTCTTTCGTCAGCGCCGCTGGATCTTCGCGTCAACCTTCTGACAGCGCAGCCCGAGTCCGTCAAGGCCGAGCTCAAGGCCGCAGGCCTGGAGGTGGAGTCGTTGACTGTGCTGCCGGAGGCGCTGCGCGTGCAGGGGCGGCCCAGCTTATCGCGCACTCCCGTTTTTCTGAGAGGCGATTTTGAGGTTCAGGATCTCGGCAGCCAGCTACTGGCGCGCCTGTGCGCGCCGCGAAGGGGTGAGTTTGTGGTCGATTTCTGCGCCGGTGCGGGCGGTAAGACACTCGCTTTGGGTGCCTTGATGCGAAATACCGGCCGGTTGTATGCCCTCGATACATCCGCCTCGCGTTTGCTCAAGCTCAAGCCGCGCTTGGCCAGAAGCGGCCTATCAAATGTCTGGCCTATTGCGATCAGTGGGCTCGGTGATGAGCGCCTGTTGCGGCTAGCGGGCAAGGCGGGGCTCGTGCTCGTGGATGCGCCCTGTACGGGGTTGGGGACATTGCGCCGCAACCCCGATCTGAAGTGGCGTCAGTCGGAGGTCACGCTTCAAAATCTGATGGGTCAGCAGGCTGCCATTCTTCGCGCCGCTGCACGTTTGGTCGCGCCCAAAGGGCGCTTGGTTTATGCCACGTGTAGCACCCTACGCGAGGAAAACGAAGACCAGATCGCGCACTTTTTAGCGGAGCACCCTGATTTCGAGGCAGAGCCAGTGGCATCGGTACTGAGCCGAGGGAATATTGATTTGCCTCAAGGCTGGCGGCCCTATTCAGAGTCTGGCGCGCTTAGACTCTGGCCACATCGCACACAGACCGATGGTTTCTTTGGGGTGATCTTGCTACGCAAGCCCTGAACCATGGGACAATAAGAACAAATTATTCAGGGAGAACAAGCCTTTGGAAACGATGGCAATGATGGCATTTGAGTGGTTTCGGTTTGGCGTCACAGGATGGGACTGGCTGGGCGTTGCGCTCTACACGCTTGCGGCAACCCACCTCACCATTATTGGCGTTACGGTCTATCTGCATCGCTGTCAGGCTCACCGGGCGCTCACACTTCACCCGATTGTTTCCCACCCCCTTCGATTCTGGCTTTGGTTCACCACGGGCATGGTCACTCGGCAGTGGGCGGCGATTCACCGCAAGCATCATGCAAAGTGCGAGACAGAGGAAGATCCACACTCACCCCAGACGCGGGGTCTCCCGGAGGTCATGTGGCGTGGCGCAGAGCTCTACCGCGTCGCCGCCAAGGATGTCGCCCTCGTCGATCGCTATGGTCACGGATGCCCAGACGATTGGATTGAACGCAACCTATACACCCGCCATTCTGCATGGGGTGTGAGCCTTTGCCTGATTTTGAATGTGGCCCTGTTTGGCATTCTTGGCCTGGCGGTGTGGGCGATTCAAATGGCCTGGATCCCATTTTTTGCAGCTGGCGTCATCAACGGCGTGGGGCATTTCTGGGGTTATCGAAACTTCAAGAGCCCAGATACATCGAGAAATATCGTCCCTTGGGGCATTCTGATTGGTGGAGAAGAGCTGCATAACAATCACCACGCCAATGCCACTTCGCCGAAGCTCTCAGCCCGCTGGTACGAATTTGATATTGGCTGGATGTATATCCGCATACTCAGCATGCTCGGCCTTGCCCAACCGCGCCCACTTCCGCTTGGTCTTCGACCCAATCCCACCAAAATCCAGATTGATGCGGAAACCGTTCAAGCCGTACTCAGCTCCAAATACGAGCTTTTTGCGCGCCTCTCCCGGGTGGTTGAGCGGGCACAGGCCGCAAGAATGCAAGAGGACTTGAGTCGTCGCGCGGCAGAGCTGCGCCACGAGTTCGAGGCAATCTGGGCAGAGCGCAGCCTGAGCGTGGAGCAGGCCATTTCCGCGCTCCAGTCCTGGTGTAAGCAGGCAGAAGCCAGCGGCATTCAGGGGTTCGAAGCGTTTGCGCGGCTGGTCAGGTCGTTGACTGTACGTCCCGCGCAAGCCGCTTAATTCGAAGCGTGGCGGGTCACAATCTTTCGCTGGGCGGGTCGAATCACGAGGCGCATGCCGGCCTTAACCTCGCCCTCGAGCTTGTTGAGTCGGCGCAAGGTCGCCACTGACAGGCCAAAGCGTTTGGCAATTTTCTGCAGCGTGTCCTTCTTTCTGACCCGGTAGGTCTTTGCGGGAACAGTGACCTGCTCAACGGTCTTGGCGCCAGAGAATTTTGCCAGCTGAGACTCAAGGCGATCGGCATGAGCAGACCCGTCGGTCCCTTTGACTGGGACCAGCAGACTGGATCCTGGCATGAGTTGGGCGCGTGCTGACTTGAGGCTGTTGGCCTCTGCAAGCGCCTCAGGCGTGATGCCCCGAGCGGAGGCCAGTTTCGCGAGCGTGTCCCCCTTCTTCAAGGTGTAGGGCTGCCAAGACACGAGGGGCTTCCCAGATGTCGTGTGAAGATCAAGGTTACGCAAGTAGGTCTGAGCCGATTCGACCGGCAGAATGATGCGGCTGGTTCGGCTTACCGTGATGACGGGTCTGCGCAGGTGCGGGTTCAGCGTTCGAAACTCGTCGACCGAGAGTCCTGCAAGCCGAGCTGCAAGGTCGCGGTCTATGCTGGCAGTCTTGTCGATGGCCACAAAGTGCGGCCGATCCTCAATCACAGGAAGCCGAAGGCCGTAACGTGCCGGGTCTTTCACAATCTCACGCAGCGCAATGAGTTGGGGCACGTAACTTCGGGTCTCTCTGGGCATCTTCAGGCTGAGGTAGTCGGTACGCAGTCCCTTTGCGCGATTTCGCTTGATGGCGCGGGAGACCGATCCCTCGCCCCAGTTGTAAGAGGCTAGCGCTAAGAACCAGTCGTTGCTCTGCAAGGCGTATATCTTTTGCAGGTATTCCATCGCCGCGCGAGTGGACTCAATCACGTCGCGCCGCTCATCCGTCCACCAGTTCTGATTGAGATCGAAATTCCGACCCGTGGACGGAATGAACTGCCAGAGGCCAGCGGCCTTTGCATGGGATGTCGCCTGAGGGTTGAAAGCAGACTCTACGATGGGCAACAGCGCGAGCTCCATCGGCAGATTGCGCGCTTCAATCTCCTCCACGATGTGGTGAAGGTAGGGCCCCCCTCGCTCGAATACACGATCAAGGTAATCGGGCCGAGAGGCGAATCGCTTGATGTAAGGCGCAATCACCGACTCGGGGAGGTCGGGCATTGCAAACCCCTTCCGAATGCGGTCGAGTACATCTCGAGGGCCTGGCGGCACGGCTGAGCCGGGGGCCGCGGATGAGGTCTGCGGTGGCGAGGAGGGCACGATGGCAGCGGGCGCGGGTACGGCCGTCTGCGTGGGTGGTGCCACAGGCTGAGATACGCCCGCTGACACAGGGCTCGCTGCTGGGACAGGTTCTGCAGACCGTGTTGCTGTCGGCGGGGTTGCGCATCCGGCCATAGCCCCGATTGCCAGAAGCAAGAGGGCAACGAGCGTGGGGCGCGCGGAATCGGTGAGACGTTGGTTGATGCTGGTCATCTCCCGATTTTAGTTCGGATTGAGATCGAGGGTCGGTGGCCGGTAGATATCCTTCTGAAGTCTGAGCGCACGAAATTCTTCAAGGGATTGCGCGCGCAGGAACGGGTTGCTCACTCGCTCCTGGCCTATGGAACTGGGAAGCGTGCGCTGGCCACGCTTTCGCAGAGCAATCACATCAAGAAGGCGCGATTGAATGGCGTCGTTCTCGGGGAAGACATCGGCGGCAAATTGAAGATTTGAGAGGGTGTACTCGTGTGCACAGAAAATCCGGGTCTCATCCGGCAGCGACTTCAGTTGGCCTAGCGATGCATGCAGCTGCTCGGCCGTGCCACCCAACAAACGCCCACATCCGCCGGCGAATAGGGTGTCCCCAGAGAACAGCAGTGGCGGCGAATCGTCTACAAAGTAGGCGACATGGTCAAGTGTATGCCCGGGTACTGCCAAGGTCAGGGCGAATTGTCCCTGCGGGCCAACCCGAACACGATCACCCGGCTCAAGCGGGTGGTTGACTCCTAGGCTCACGCAGGCCTGTGGGCCGAAGACCGGAACCATCTGCAGCGGGTCTTCGCCGGGGGCGCGCGGCGCCTCCGCCTGCAGCCGCTCGAGGCCGCCCACATGGTCTTGATGGTGGTGGGTAATCAGCACGCCCTCTAGCCAGGCCTTATGATCCGCAAGGTACTGAAGGACCGGCGAGGCGTCGCCCGGGTCGACAACGAATCGTCCACCCGCGGGACCCTGGAAGGCCCAGATGATATTGTCTGAAAAGGCGTCAATTGCGTCGATCTTCATGTGGTTCCCTCTTGTTTATGGCTAGGCACGCTCGATCCAACCCCTATGATGCATGGCCCCGTTGGCTCTCGTCACCGAGTGGGGCTGGGCTCGCCCAATTGACCCAGTCATGGCTAGACCAGCGCTTGTCGGATCAGTTCGGATACCAGGCTTTGGAAGTTGGCCCTGGCGGTATTCATGCGCTTGCAGAGAACCGGATAGCCACCCGGAGCCGCTTGAGCTTTTATGCGCCCACGCTGGGTACCACCCAGACCATGCCAGAAATCGTCTGCACGCCTGAGGCCTTGCCACTGGAGTCTGATTCTGTCGATCTGCTTGTGCTGTTGTTCTCGCTGGAGTTGGTGGATGATCCCCACGCCCTTTTACGAGAGGTTGAGCGAGTGCTCATTCCCGAGGGGCAGGTCGTGGTCGTGGGCTTAAATCCCCATAGCCTCTGGGCATTACATCGCCCTGTGAGTCCCGTCTCTTTTCCACCCGTTCAAGGCTTTTGGCTCCCCTATCGACGCCTTCGAGATTGGTGTCAACTGCTGGGCCTAGAGGTGAATCAGGGTGCCTTTGGTCTCTATCGTCCTGTGTGCGAACACGCTGCCACATGGAATCGCTTGGCTTGGATGGAGCTCGCAGGGGCTCGCTGGTGGCCTGCTTTGGGCGGCCTCTATTGGCTTGGTGCAACGAAACGGCGCACCGGCATGCGACTGATTCGCGCCAATTGGCGGCGAGAGCGCGCGGCGGGGGCGCGGGCACAGACGGTCACGAGCGCCCAGGCCAGATCAGAGCCCGCACCATGATGGAAGTGGAGCTTTTCACGGATGGGGCTTGCAAGGGAAACCCCGGCCCCGGGGGGTGGGGTGCACTCTTGCGATTTGGGGCGAACGAGCGGGAGCTCTGCGGGGGAGAGATGCTCACCACGAACAATCGCATGGAGCTCACGGCTGTGATTGAGGGACTCAACGCGCTCACAAGGCCCTGTGCAGTCTGCATCGTGACCGACTCGCAGTACGTAAAGAACGGTGTGGAACAATGGATGGACGGTTGGAAGCGAAAAGGATGGAAAACCGCTGCCGGAAAGCCCGTTGCAAATCAAGATCTCTGGCAGGCGCTAGACTCAGCGCTTGCTCCTCACACCGTGAGGTGGTCATGGGTAAAGGGGCACGCTGGTCATCCAGAGAACGAGCGCGCGGATGAACTCGCCAATCGTGGAGTTCCCAAATTGAAAGGATCTGAGCGGTGAGCAGAACACGGTGGGTATTACTGGGCGTTATCTTGCTTGCAGGCGGGGCCTGGTGGCTTCTCAAGCCAGGGCCAACAGGCGTTCAAGCGCCCGTTCCCGGCCCGGGTGGCGCGTCCGGTGGAAGGCCTGCGCCGGCTGTTGAGGTACGACCTGTCCAGCAGCGAGACCTGCAAGATGAGCTGGTTGCAACAGGAGAGTTTCGGGCTGTCGAAAGCGTCCTTATTCGCCCAGAAGTTGCTGGGCGCGTTGCGCGGATTCACTTTGAGGATGGGGCGCGCGTCAAGGCAGGAGATCTGCTCATTTCGCTGGATGACGCCCTGATTCAGGCGGAGCTCTCTCAGTCAGAGGCGGAGGCGCGACTTGCTGACTCCAACCGCCAGCGTGCTGAAGATCTCTTTGCTCAGCGGTTTATCAGTTCGCGGGCGCTGGATGAGGCGCGAGCAAATGCATCCATCGCCGCTGCGCGACGAGATCTTGCAAAGGCCAGATTGGCGCGTATGCAGATTCGGGCGCCCTTTGGCGGTCAGGTTGGTCTTCGACAGGTCAGCCTCGGTGGATATGTGAAGGAGGGTGAGGTCCTTGTCTCGCTTGAGGACTCGGATCAGCTCTATTTCGATTTCCGCGTGCCTGAGCGCTACGCCCACTTGGTTCAGACCAAGCAGATGGTTCGTGTGGAGGCCGATGCGTTGGACGCCCCCATTGCAGCTCGCGTGTCAGCGATTGACGCGAGGGTGGAGGCTGACGGGCGGTTCCTTCAGATTCGATGCCGGGTGCAGAACCCCGATCAACGGTTGCGCTCGGGGGTTTTCGGCCGCGCGAAACTGACCGTCGATGCGCGTAAGGCCGCGCTCGTAGTCTCTGAGGAGGCGTTGGTCGGAGAGAAGTCTGGTTATTTTGTCTGGAAGGTCCAAGACGGCAAGGCCGTAAAGGTGCCTGTCCAGGTGGGGCTGCGGCTTGAGCGCGATGTGGAAGTGCGCGGTGCGCTTGCAGAAGGCGATCAGGTGGTTATTGCTGGACAGCTCAAGATTCGAGGTCCGGGACAATCGGTGCGGATTCAGGCACAAAAAGGTTAAGGTCGCATGAAGCTCTCCGAGATCTGTATCCAGAGGCCGGTTTTTGCGACGGTGCTCTCGCTGATCATCACCCTGGTGGGTGCAGTGAGTCTGACCAAACTCTCCATTCGAGAGTACCCAAAAATCGATGAGCCATCCGTCACAGTCGAGACGGAGTACCGAGGCGCCTCGCCGGAAATTATTGAATCCCAGATCACCAAGCCGCTCGAGGACTCCATTGCCGGCATTGAGGGCATTGAGGTGCTGACCTCAGTGTCTCGAACCGGGCGTTCTTCGATCACGGCTCGATTTAACCTCTCGCGCGATCCCGATAGCGCTGCTTCCGATGTCCGCGATCGCGTCTCGCGTGTTCGGTCTCGTTTACCGGATGGTGCAGATGATTCGCGCATCTCAAAGGTGGAAGCCGATGCACAGCCAGTCCTATGGCTCACCCTCAACAGTGAGACGCTCAATCTCATGGAGCTGTCTGAACTGGCCAATTTATTAGTGAAGCCCAGACTGCAGACACTGCCTGGAGTTGCGGACATCCGTATTTTTGGCGAGAGGCGCCAGGCCATGCGTATCTGGCTCGATGCCCAGAAGCTCACGAGCTTTGGACTCACGGTACAAGATGTTGAAAATGCGCTGCGCAGACAGAATGTCGAGATTCCTGCTGGCAGCATTGAGACGCCTGGGCGTGAGCTCTCTGTCATGGCACCCACCGACCTCCAGCTTCCGGAGGAGTTTGGCAGTATTGTGCTTCGCGCGCCGCGTGGAACGGCCGCATTCGTGCGCATTCGCGATGTCGCTCGCGTCGAGATTGCCCCGGCTGAAGAAGGGCGCGTGGCCCGCTACAAGGGGCGCAATAGTGTGGCGCTCGGGGTGATCAAGCAGGCGACTGCCAACCCCCTAACCATCGCCGAGGGCGTGCGCGCATCCCTCCCCATTATCCTCACCGACCTCCCTCAGGGCGCAGGCCTCGATGTGGCCAATGACAACTCGGTTTTCATTGATCGCTCCATTCGCGCGGTTGCCTTCACGATTGCCGAGGCGGCGCTGCTGGTGGCCCTCGTTGTGTTCATTTTTCTGAAGGATGTGCGCGCAGCACTCATCCCGATCATCACCATTCCGGTGTCCTTGATCACCACTTTCGCGCTCCTGCACCTCTTTGGATTCTCTGTAAACACCCTAACCCTGTTGGCGATGGTCTTGGCGATTGGCGTGGTCGTCGACGATGCGATTGTGGTGCTCGAGAATATTGCGCGCCATGTTGAAGACGGCATGAAGCCGATTGAGGCGGCATTCCAGGGCATGCGAGAGATTAGCTTCGCAGTGGTTGCCATGACCCTTACGCTGGCCTCGGTCTTTGCGCCCATGGCATTCTCATCCGGACGCACCGGGCGGCTCTTTGTAGAGTTCGCGCTTACGCTCTCGGGTGCCGTCATTGTCTCTGGTTTTGTGGCACTCACGCTCTCGCCCATGATGTGCTCAAGGCTGCTGCGCCCACATGCGGGCAATAACCAGCCCAAGGGTTGGCTCGGTCGTGCAGGTGTCGCCTTCGATCGTGGGTTTGATTGGCTCAGTGCGGGTTATTCACGGGTATTAAAGCGGCTTCTTGGACGTATTGTCTGGGTCGCTCTGGGTGCCCTCACGGTCGCTGCAATCGGCGTCTGGCTTGCAACCTCGATTAAGAAGGAGCTCTCGCCCGTAGAGGATCGCGGCCTGTTGTTTACCGTCATGAGTGCACCACAGGGCAGTTCAATCGAGTACACCGCACGGTATGCCTTGCAGCTTGAGGAGATCTTTGCCAAGGTACCCGAGACGGATCGTTTCCTGGTGATTGCTGGAACGCCCACCCCAGACAAGGGCATTTCTTTCTACCGCCCGGTGCCGTGGGAGCAACGCGAGCGGTCAACCGTCGATCTGCAGCGGGAGTTGCAGCCCAAGGTGATGGGCATTCCTGGCATCAATGCCTTCGTGAATACGCCGCCCTCCTTTGGTCAGAGCCCAAGAAGTCGGCCGATCCAGGTGGTGGTGTTGTCGTCAGCCCCCATGGATCAGCTCGCCGCTGTGAGTGAGTCGATCGCTGCCGAGCTCTCCAAGAGTTCACTCCTTCAGGGCGTGGAAACCGATCTGCAGATCACCAAGCCGGAGCTTCGATTAGAGATTGATCGCGAGCGAGCGGCAGAACTCGGAGTTGAGGTGGATGCAATTGGCCGCACGCTGGAGAGCCTGCTTGGGGGCAGGCAGGTCACCCGTTTCAAGAAGGGCAACGAGCAATACGATGTATTGGTTCAGCTCTCTCCGCAAGGCAGAAGTACCCCTGACACCATTCGGGCCATGACGGTTCGTGGCCGTGATGGGCAGTTGGTTCCTCTCTCTAGCCTCATAGAGATGCGTGAGACTGTGGCCCCTCGAGAACTCAACCATTTTCTGCAGCAACGCGCAGTCACGATTTCTGCCAACCTCGCGCCGGGGACGGCGTTAGGCGATGCGCTTACATTCGTTGAGGCCACGGCCCGGCAGACCATGCCAGAGAATTTCCAGCTCGACTATGACGGACAGACGCGCGAGTATCGAGATTCACAGGACGCGATCTATTTTGTGTTCGTGCTTGCGCTGCTTTTCATCTACCTGGTTTTGGCGGCCCAGTTCGAGAGCTTCCTGCACCCGCTGGTGATTCTGGTCACGGTGCCCTTGGCCATGACGGGAGCACTGCTCACGATCCTCGGAACGGGAGGGTCGCTCAACGTTTATTCTCAGATTGGCCTGATCGCGCTGATCGGGCTCATCACAAAGAACGGCATCCTCATCGTGGAATTCGCGAATCAGCTTCGCGCAGAGGGTATGGACATCTATGAGGCAACGCTTAAAGCCACTGCCTTGCGATTTCGCCCCATTCTCATGACCAGCATCGCAACGGTCTGCGGTGCGCTGCCTTTGGCACTGGCGTCTGGCGCTGGATCCGAAAGCCGTCAGGAGATTGGCTGGGTGATTGTCGGCGGTATGTCGCTCGGTACGCTTCTGACTCTGTTCATTCTCCCCACCGTTTACGCCTGGGTTTCATCATGCGCCTTGTCATACTCGACACGGAAACAACGGGCTTAAAGGTTGAAGAGGGCCATCGCGTCATTGAAATTGGCGCGATCGAGCTTCAGAACCGCAGACCCACGGGTAGGCGACTGCACGTCTACCTCAACCCAGAACGAGAGGTCGATGAGGGGGCCGCTCAGGTGCATGGCCTTACCTGGGATCAGTTGCGCGACAAGCCTCTCTTTTCCTCTATTGCGCATGAGTTCGAGGCGTTCATTGAGGGTGCAGAGCTCATCATTCACAATGCGCCGTTCGACATCGGTTTTCTAAATGCCGAGCTGGCTAGGCTGGGCCGACCGCCTGTGAGCGAGATTGCAGGGGCTGTGACCGATTCATTGCGTATGGCACGGGACCTCCATCCGGGGCAACGCAACTCCCTTGATGCGCTGTGTTCGCGCTACGGCGTCATCAATGAACATCGGGTGTTGCATGGCGCTTTGCTGGATGCAGAGCTTCTATCCGAGGTCTTTCTGGCTATGACCCGTGGCCAGGAAACTCTGGACATGCTCGCCGCGCCTCAGGACGGCGAGTCCGGGTCACTGGTTCGATTCGACACCACAGTTGGCGCGCTCTTGGCTGCACAGATTTCAGAAGCCGAGTTGGCCGCGCATGAGCGTCTGCTCGATGGTCTTGATAAGGCATGTGCCAACGGAGCGGTTTGGAGAAGAGGCCTGGCATGCAGCTCTTGATCACCGATGGCAGCGGGACGACACACTTGGATGCTCAGGCGGTCGCCTGGATCCTGCCCCTGAGTCAGGCGGACCTCTCGCCGGTTGCGTCCGGGGGGCTGGTTGGAATGGCTCGAGGGGTTCCGGTCTGGGTCCCCGAGGCCCTTGAGGGCGCTCGCTGGCTGGTGATGCTGCAGCCCAATGGCGATGTCTGGCCCGCACGTCTTTCAATTGATATTGCTTGGCAGGAATCCCTATGATGAAGGTTCGTCCTCAACAACTCCTCACTGGTCTTAATCGTGCTTTGGCCATGGGACTGGTCTTGCTTTTCTGCTTGCTGTTGGGGCAAGCGATGCAGGCGGCGCAGTGGGTCTTTCTCCCGGCTTCCGTATTTGAGTTGCGTGCGCAGGATTGGCCAGCAGCAGGATTGCTCACAAAGGTCTGGGGTCTTCTCTGGCCGCTGCTCATTGAGTGGTTATCCATACTGGACGCCCTTTTTGGACTGCCGTCCGGCAGCGCAGATTGGATGATTGAGGGCGTTCCGGCCTGGGTGGTCTTGCTGCCCATCGGATTGATCGCGTTTCTGCTTGCGCTCTGGGAGCTCTTCTCCCTCAGGCCGAAATGCTTGGAGCTCAGCGTACCTGAGCCGATTAAGGTGGACCCGGAGCCTGCTCGCGAGACATCGGACTCACAGCCCGCACCCCTCTTCGATGCCTTGGATGTGGTCGATGACCAACTGCAATCGATGCAGGGTGAGCTTGAGACTCTGAGAGTGGCGCTTATAAACGCCAGTCTTCCCGAGCCGCTTGATGACCCGGCCGAGCCGCTCGAACAGGCCCGACTTAGCTGCGAGCGCTTGCGCGATGCTGTGCGGAGTCTGCGCGCTCAGCAGCAAGTCATACAGGCTCGCGCGATGGGATTTCGTGCGTGAATGACCTGAAAGACTTGAAGGAGCAGGGCGAGGGGCTCGACTCGGCGCTCGATGGTTTGCTCTCGGGCATTGACCAATTGCTTGCGCAGCGCCCGGACGGACTGACGACTCCAGTGCCCTTAAGCGAAAATTCTGCAGGCATCTCATGCGCCGAATCCAAACCTCGATCAGATCCGACACTCCACGTTGTGACGGCACTGCTGCATCAGTGCCAAATGAACAGCAGCCTGCGTGAGGCCACAATCGCGGTCATTCGCAGACTTGTGATGGGTCGCGCCGTCAGCCCGCCTGAGACGCTGGCATGGCGAGGAGACCCACAGATATCCCCCAGACTCAAGCCTTGGTTCGCGCATATTTCTGGTCGATCCGGCCTTCAGGCCTGGACAGAGGAGGCGGGTGAGTGGGTGTATGTGGCGCAGTCTTTAAGCCACATTTCAGATGCGACCCTGCGCGCGCACCCGAACGCCTGGCTCGACGATATCGGCGGGGGCTTTCCCGTCGCGAGCCTTGCCGAGGTGTCCCAGACGCCGCAAGGCGCGGACACAGATGAGCCGTATCAGATTCTCAGAGTCCCTCGATTTCCAGAGTTCTGTCGGCTCAGCTTGAAGAATGGGCAGATGAGCGTCGATGCAGACGGGCTGCCCGCGATGGTTCGTTGGCTGGATCGGACCGAGTTGCAATCGCCTTCTCTCCTGGGGCTGGCATGGCCGCTCTCAGAGTCGTTTGATGAGCACCTGCGATTTCCGATCCCAGTTGTAAGCGTTGCGGCGAACCTCAGGTAATTCGTCAACTTGAGCGGGCTGAAAGCCGCGCTTTAAGAACCAGTGGGTCGTGCGGGTCGTGAGGACGAAAAGCGCCCGCATACCCTGTTGTCGGGCCTGGTGCTCGACGCTCTTGAGTAGGCGTTCTCCATCTCCCTTTTCACGGGTGTCCGGTCGCACCATCAGGCAAGCCAACTCTCCCATGGGAGAGTCTGGAAAACGATAAAGCGCTGCACATCCGAAGATCACTCCATCGTGCTCAATAACTGTGAAACGGTCGATGTCACGTTCAATATTGGTACGACCCCGCGGCACCAGGGTGCCGTCTGCCTCCAATGGTTCAATCAGGGACACAATCGCGGCCACGTCGTCGATATTGGCTGGACGGAGGGCTTCGAGGGTTTCTTCAACCAGCATGACACCCACACCGTCATGGGTGAATAGCTCGAGCAGCAGACTACCGTCTCGGGTGTAGGGCACCAGGTGTGCACGCTCGACACCGCCCCGGCAGGCACGCAGCGCATGGCTCAGCGTAAAAGACGCTTCATCACCGAGTCCCCCTTGCGCGAGCATGCGCTCGGCCTGGTCCTCGGAGATTTCAATGAGAGGTTGCGTCTCGTCTGCGCTCTGAGGCAAGCCATCGGGCGAGACCATGTAGATGAGCTTGTCGCAATCGAGTGCCACAGCCAGACTCGCGGCAACGTCCTCCAAGGTCAGGTTGAAGGCGTCCCCTGTTGGTGAGAAGCCCAGCGGAGGAACCAGCACAATCGAGCCACTGAGCAGGGCTTGTCGAATGGATTCCGCCTCGATCTTGCGCACCAGCCCAGTATTCTCGTGATCGACGCCGTCGACAATGCCCACTGGCCGCGCCGTCACGAAGTTTCCGCTGAGGATGCGAATGCGTGAATTGCCCATCGGTGTATTGGGGAGCCCAGCTGAGAACGCGGCCTCAATATCGAGACGCAGCTCGCCCGCCGCCTCTTTCGCGCACTCAAGCGCGGGCCGGTCGGTGATGCGCATGCCGTTGGCATATCGTGCTTCGATATGACGCAGCCGTAGCTGTTCCTCAACCTGCGGGCGTGACCCGTAGGCCAGCACAATGCGCATACCCATCGCCTGCAGCAGCGCCACATCGTGCACGAGTGACTCGAGGTGCCCTTCCGTTACCAATTCACCGGGAAAGGCAATAACAAACGTCTTGTTGCGAAACGCGTGGATATACGGAGCAACGGATCGGAGCCAAGTGACGAACTCGTGGCCGACGGCGGAGGAGGGCAGGGCATCCTGCGTGGGATTGGGCGACATCGCAACAGTATAATTTTGTTGTGACAGACTGCGCGCATCCGAGCCCTGAAGATCTTCGTCGCGCGGCAGCCGAGCGCGGCATTTGCTTCGATGAAAATCTTCCCGTCAGTGCGCACTGGGTCGAAATCGCCCAAGCCCTGATCGCGCATCCTGTCCTTATCGTTTGTGGCGAGACGGGCTCTGGAAAGACCACCCAGCTACCCAAAATTGCCCTGGCCGCTGGTCGGGCAGCCAAGGGCAGGTCTATAGCCCACACCCAGCCACGTCGTATCGCAGCGACCAGTGTGGCGCGGCGCATTGCCCAGGAGCTTAAAACCGCCTGTGGCCCCCAGCCCGATGCGAACGTGGGCTACAAGATTCGGTTCTCTGACCAGAGCCGGCGCGGTCAGCCCATTGTGCTCATGACCGACGGCCTCTTGCTGGCCGAATCTCAGGCGGACCCACTGCTTCGGCGCTATGACACCATCATCATCGACGAGGCCCACGAGCGCAGTCTCAACATCGATTTTCTGCTGGGCTACCTCAAGCAGTTGCTCCAACGCCGGCCCGAGCTGCGCGTAATCATCACCTCGGCCACGCTCGATGCGAAGAAGTTTGCCCAGCACTTCGCGCAGGGTACGCAGCCGGCTCCGATCTTTGAGGTCTCTGGAAGGCTCTATCCAGTGGAAACCCTCTGGCGCCCTGCCTCAGACGATCGCCAAGACCTCGTAGAGCGTGTGGTGGCAGGCGTAGAGGAGGGCCTCTCATTGGCGCGGGGTGGAGACTGTTCAGACCTCTTGGTCTTTCTCCCCGGTGAGCGAGAGATTCGAGCGGTCGCTGATGCACTGACGCCGGTTGTTCGGAACGTCGACATTCTGCCGCTCTTTGCCCGTCTGGCGCAGGGGGATCAGAACCGCATCTTCAAGCCCACTGGCCGACAGCGGGTGGTGCTCGCAACCAATATTGCTGAGACGTCTCTTACGGTGCCTGGTATTCGTGTGGTCGTCGATACAGGCCTCGCCCGTGTGAAGCGTTATCGCATCAAGGGCAAGGTCGAGCAGCTCCAGATCGAGCCCATTAGCCAGGCGCAGGCCAATCAGCGTGCGGGCCGTGCGGGCCGATTGGCTCCCGGAATCTGCATTCGACTGTTCTCCGAGGAGGACTATCGCGGCCGTCCTGAACACCCGGACCCTGAGATTCATCGCTCCTCCCTAGCGTCTGTCATCCTGCGCATGAAGGCCTTGGGGCTGACCGAGATCGATCAGTTCCCATTCGTTGATCCGCCGTCTAAGCGCGCGATCTCAGACGGTCTTGCGCTACTGCGTGAACTTCAGGCGATTGATGACCAGGGCGCGCTTACCGAAGTTGGAAGAGACCTTGCGGACCTGCCGCTGGATCCGCGGCTGGCGCGTATGTTGGTTGCGGCCAAGACTTCCGCCTGCCTGCGTGAAATGATCGTGCTCGTCTCTGCGCTCTCTTGTCAGGACCCCCGCGAGCGGCCACTCGATCAGCAGCAGGTGGCCGACGCGGCCCACAAGCGCTTTGCAGATGAGCGCAGCGAGTTTAGAAGCTGGGTTCGACTCTGGGATTGGATCCAGGAGGCGTTTGAGTCCAAGGCATCGAATCGCAAGCTGGATCAGTCTCTCCGATCCCATTTCCTGTCTCCGCTTCGCGTCAGAGAGTGGCGCGACCTACACCGCCAGGTGCATGACTGGGTGCTTGCGCGGGGTTGGCGTGAGAATGATCAGCCTGCTGACGACCTGCGGCTGCATCAGGCCATCCTCACCGGTCTGCTCTCGAATGTGGGCTGTCGAATGGATGAACCGGGAAAAGTCGGGCAAGTCTGGGCGGGCACGCATGACATTAAGTTCTCCATCTGGCCCGGTTCGTTTCTATCCAAGAAGCCCCCCCGGTGGCTCATGGCAGCAGAGCAGGTCGACACGAGTCGCCTCTTCGCGCGGACGATTGCTGCGATTGAGCCCGAGTCTATTGAGCGCGCCGCAGCCCATCTCATCAAACGCTCCTATTCGGAGCCCCACTGGGAAAAAAAGGCAGGGCGCGCAGTTGGGTATGTACGAGGGACTCTGTATGGCCTCACGATTTACGCCCGCCGACGGGTAGCCTGGTCGCGGCTGGGCCCTGAGCAGGCCCAGGAGGCGCGTAGCTTGCTGATTCGAGAGGGGTTGGTTGGACAGGAGATCGACTGTGCACTGCCCTTCTATCGGCACAACCTGCAGCTCATGCGAGAGGTCGAGCGCATGGAGCACAAGGCAAGGCGTCAGGATTTGCTGGTTGATGAAGGCCTCATCGAGGCCTTCTACGAGGCACATTTGCCTGCTCATGTTGTCGACCTGGAAAGCCTTGAGTCTTGGTGGCGTGAGGCCAGCCGTCAGCAGCCAAAGCTGCTCTACCTCACGAAATCCGACCTCATGCGGCATGAGGCGGCGGGCATCACCACAGATCAATTCCCCCGTCAGATGTCGCAACAGGGGCTCTCACTTGCGTTGGACTACCGCTTCGAGCCCGGTGAGGTACAGGATGGCCTTCAGGTGAGCGTGCCTGTCTCTGCGCTCAATCAGCTTCAGGCCGATCGGCTTGATTGGCTGGTGCCGGGCATGCTCAAAGAAAAGGTGCTGGCTCTGCTCAAGAGCCTGCCGCAGCGTATGCGTCGGCAAGTCCTGCCGCTCGAAGAGGTCGTCCAGACATTCTGCGAGACATGGCGCGGACGGGAGGGAGAAAAGCCTTTGGTGCGTGCGCTCATCGAGCACATCACGCAGGTGAGAGGGGTCTCGGTTGGTGTCGACGACTTCAAGCGCGAGACCCTTGCGCCTCACTTAACAGCCTGGGTCAAGGTGCTGGATGAGCATGGTCGTTTGCTCGGGCAGGGACGTAACCTGCAGGCGCTGAAAGATGCCTACGGCCCGCGGGCCACTGCCGCGTTGGCGCCCGAGCAAGACGACACCGTGCACAGATCATGGACCTTCGGGCCACTCGAGGCCATGATGGAGATTGAACGAGCCGGTCAGCAACTCTGTGGCTACCCGGCACTCGAAGACGTGGGGGATGGCGTGCGGCTTCGACTACTTGATGATCCAGACAAAGCCAAAGCGATTCACGGAAGAGGCCTCGCTCGCCTTTTTGCGCTATCGGCGAAGGAGCAGGTGCGAGCGCTCGAGCGTGATCTGCAGAAGAATAGAGAGCTTAGCGTTGGGTGGGTTGCCCTGGGTGAGAAGGAGGGCCTTGTCGATCAGGTCAGCCTCCTTGCGATTCGTCGTGCATTTCTCTCTGGCGCCTGGCCCCATGATGCCAATAGCTTTGAGGCCACTGCCCTAGCGGGCCGCAGCCGGCTCATGCTGATTGCGCAGGAGTCGGTTCGCTGGCTTCAGACCGTCATTCAAGAGTGGACGCAGGTGCAGCGGCGGCTTGCGGCACTCAAGGCATCGGACCCGATAGCCCAGGACATTCAAGAGCAAGTCCAGCGACTCATGCCTAAGGGGTTTGTGCTGGACTGTCCAGATGAGCGGGCCAAACATCTACCGCGCTATCTCAAGGCCATCAGCCTCCGACTCGACAAGCGCAGAGCCGACCCGGCGCGAGACGATCAACGCATGGCTGAGGTTCGCGCAGTCGAGTTGCCTTTCTGGCGTTGGGCGCGGGGACAGCGGGGTGCCTGGTCGGAGGAAGCCACGGGCTTTCGTTGGCTACTGGAGGAGTTAAGGGTTGCGAGCTTTGCGCAGGAGCTTAAAACGCCGGTGCCTGTATCTGTGAAGCGACTTCAGAAGACCTGGAGTACGCTCAGCGTCCAGGTTTAAACGAGGAGAACATCGCGTGCCAGAACAGAACGAAGCCTTGGAAATCGGGTTGATTATTGTTGGAGATGAGATCCTCTCGGGCAAGCGCGAGGACCGTCATTTTTCGAAGACGCGTGAACTCCTTGCTGCCCGAGGCCTCGCGCTCTCGTGGGTCAGTATTTTGGGAGACTCACCCAGCCGATGTACCCAACTCCTCAGACAGACCTTCGCGTCTCAAGACCTGGTCTTTAGTCTCGGCGGCATTGGCTCTACACCAGATGACTACACGCGGCAGTCTGCCGCTCAGGCATTGGGCAGGCCCTTGGTCTTGCACCCTGAGGCGCGAGACCTCATTGCGCAGAGGTCCGAGGAGAGTGGTCAGCCGCTCACGCCAGAGCGCCTGCGGATGGGCGAATTTCCGCAGGGTGCGCAGATTGTGCCGAATCCTTTTAACCGAATTCCCGGATTCCAGATAGACCGTCATTACTTTCTGCCAGGCTTTCCAGTCATGGCCTGGCCCATGATGGAGTGGGTATTGGATACCCACTTCAAGGACTGGTTTCAGGCTCACGCTGAACTCGATTGGTCCATGACGGTTCTCAAGATTTTTGAGGCTGCCGTCACGCCGCTGCTCGAGCAGATTTCGCGTGATTTTCCCTTGCTGAAGATATACAGCCTGCCATCTGGGCCTATTCCGGGTGAGGCCTCTCTGCCGCCCAAACGCCACCTTGAACTGGGCGTGAAACTGACCGGAGCTGCGGCGCAACGGCTCGACGAGGTTCAGCGAGGGCGGGCAGAGGCTGACCTCGCAAAGGCGTATGCGGAGCTGCGCGCGGGGGTCTTGGCGCTCGGCGGAGAGGTCGCCGAGGAGCGCCAGCTCAAGCGTTAAAGCATGCCTATTGATGCCTACAGCACGGACCTCTTTGTGCTTCCGCTGCCCGAGGGGCACCGGTTTCCCATGGAGAAGTATCGGCTGCTGCGCGAGTCGATCGAGGCTTGGCCAGAGATTCGCCTTCACGAGCCGCCAGCAGCGACAGATCAGCAGCTTTATCTGGCCCACAGTCCTCATTACGTGCAGGCGCTGGTGCGCAATCAGCTCTCCGAACATGAACAGCGCCTGATCGGATTCCCATGGAGCCCTGAGATGGTTGAGCGCTCTCGGCGCTCAACAGGGGCGACAATTGCCGCTGCAGAGTCCGCTTGGTCGAGACGTTGTGGTCAGGGAGCAATGCCGATTGCTTTTAATCTCGCCGGGGGCACTCACCACGCCGGAGCGCAAAAAGGCGAGGGGTTCTGCTGCTTTAACGATGCGGCGGTTGCTGCGCGCGTCATGCAGCAGAGGCACGGATTGGGCCGCATTGCCGTTCTTGATCTCGATGTGCATCAAGGGAACGGAACCGCTGAGATTTTCGCGTCCGACCCATCGGTCATCACCGTATCGGTGCATGGCGAGCGAAATTATCCATTCATCAAGCCGGCATCGGATTTGGATATTCCATTGGCCGATGGCACGTCCGATGGGCCGTATCTCGAGGCCGTTGCTGCCGCACTCGATTTTCTCTCCAGTCAGGGCCCCATCGACTTGCTCATTTACCTTGCAGGCGCGGATCCACTCGATGGTGACCGGCTCGGGCGCCTGGCTGTGTCGAGTGCAGGACTCAGCGAGAGAGATCGGCGTGTTTTTTGCTGGACTCGCAAGTGGCAAGTTCCGGTCGCTGTCGCGATGGCCGGCGGGTACGCCCGTCCGATTGACCGGACGGTAGCGGTTCACCGACAGACGATTGAACGCGCTCTGGATATTTTTGTGAGAAACCATGGATAAGACTCGGAATTTCAAATCTTTTTTGTTAGAATTGCCGCGTCGGAACTCGGGAGTATTTGCGTGAATCGTGTCTTGAAGCACAGCCTTTTTGCGGTCGTTTGGGGGATCTTTCTCTGTACGACCACGGCTCAGGCCACCGAGTCGGCCAAGTCTGGCCGGAGTCAGGCCTCAGCCCCGAAGCAAGTGAAGGCCAAACGCGCCGCCCAGAAGCCAAACAAGCGGGTCGTCAAGCGCGATCCCAAGAATCGCATGTCAGCCACCTCCAAGATGGGGGTTCAGTCGGCGATGACCACTGCAGCGCTGAGTTCTTCTGCTGCATTGGTCGTAGACCAGATCTCCGGTGAGGTCATTTTCGAAAAGAACGCCACAACGGTGCTTCCCATCGCCTCCATCACCAAGCTGATGACGGCCTTGGTGGTTGCTGAAGCAGATCTCCCCATGGATGAAACCCTTGTCGTCACGCGGGATGATGCCGATCTTGAGAAGGGGGTGAAGTCTCGACTGGCTGTCGGCACGCGGCTCACCCGTGGCGAGTTCATGCACCTTGCGCTCATGTCCTCAGAGAATCGAGCAGCGCATGTACTGGGCCGCACCTACCCCGGCGGCATGGATGCCTTTGTAGCGGCCATGAACATCAAGGCTAAGCACCTGGGCATGAGCGATAGCCGGTTTGTCGAGCCCACTGGGCTGAGTGCATCAAATGTCTCTAGCCCGCGCGATCTCGTTCGGCTCGTCGAGGAGTCTTACCGAGTCGAGGAGATTCGCGAGTACTCGACCGCGCGCAAGCTCAATATTCGAGTGCGAGGCCGCAACACGCAGTTCATCAATACCAATGCCTTGGCCCGGGGTGATCAGTGGGAGCTTGGGGTCTCAAAGACGGGGTTTATTCGTGAGGCAGGGCGTTGCCTGGTGATGCAGGCCGAGGTGGACCGGCGGCCGGTCATCATGATCATGCTTGATGCCAGCGGCAAACAGCAAAGACTGCGGGACGCTGAGCGACTCCGTCGTTGGATCGTCCAGCAGGCTGATCAGGCGCCTCGGTCGAATCCCAACGCCTGAGAAATCTGCTCTGCGGTCTGTTGCAGCGCTTGTAACCAGCCATCGTTGGCACGGTCTGCAGGGGCGGATATCGACAGACCTGCTACCAATCGGCCTGCATCGTCCCGAATAGCCGCAGCAATGCATCGAACGCCGAGTTCGAGCTCTTCGTTATCTCTTGCAAAACCCTTCTGCCTGACCTCATCGAGTTCACGCTCGAGCGTTGGGAGGGCGGTGATGCTATTGCGGGTCTGGCCGGCCAGGCCGGTGCGCATGCTGTAGGAGCGGACAGCCCGCACGTCATCTGCGGCGAGAAAAAGCTTGCCCGTCGATGTGAGATGCAGGGGCGCTCGCCCGCCAATGGCGCGTACGACCTGCATACCGGAGCGCTCGCTGACGGCTCGCTCAATATAGACGATCTCGTCGGCCTGGCGAACGGACAGGTTGATTGTCTCTCCGGTAAGTCGATGCAGTTCACGCATCGGCCCGGCCGCAGCGTCTCGGACATTGAGTCTGGCCTTTACGAGGTTTCCGAGCTCGAGCAGGCGCATGCCGAGTTGATAGAGGCCTGGCTCAGTCCTGTCGACCATGCGTGCGAGGACGAGGTCATTGAGAATTCTGTGTGCGGTTGAGGGGTGCAGCCCCGTTCCTTGCGCCAGGGCCTTCAGTGCTACGGGCTCGTCCTGCCGAGCCAGCACATCGAGTAAGGCGTTCATGCGCTCGATGACCTGAATGGCGGGTTTCTGCGGGGTGACGGGAGGCGCGGCGGGCTGCATGCTTTTCGATAGGTGAAATGGCAGAATGGAAGTTTACAAAGGGATGTCACAGATGTCTGCCCCTGAATTAACGGAAAACACGCGAATTGCTCTGTTTGTGACCTGTCTGGTTGATCTCATGCGACCAGAGATCGGGTTTGCAACGCTTGCCCTTTTGGAGCGCGCAGGGTGCGAGGTGGTGGTTCCGCCAGACCAGACCTGTTGTGGTCAGCCTGCCTTCAATGCAGGGGACCGGGCTTCAGCTCATCGTCTCGCTGAGCGTGTCCTCGCTTTGCTCGAACCTTATGACTTTGTGGTCATCCCCTCAGGATCATGTGCTGGGATGATTAAGGTGCACTATGTCGAGCTATTCTCCGACGATCCAACCCTGCGACGCCGAATGGCAGACCTTGCGCCTCGAATTTACGAGCTCACCGATTTCTTGGTGAAGGTCATGCAGGTGAGTGAGGTGCCTGGTCGAT
>JBJOHF010000041.1:0-19703 GCA_046047855.1 Pseudomonadota bacterium
TCGTACCGCTCACCCTGACCTGATTCAGGTCGTCGGCCACGCGCGTGCCGAATGATTGCCCCTCGAGGGCCGCACTCCAGCCGAGGAATTGGCCCATACGATCGCGGCCCGACGCCCACTCAAGAGAGGCAAAGGCCTGGTGCAAGGGAACAGAGGGAATTCGGTTTCCAGCGGTAATCAGCCCCAGAGTGGACCGAGCGGCGTCCGAATAGACTGCTCGCATCCAAGTCAGCGCAGCGGAGGATCGAAAGCCCAGACCCCAGTCCTTGGCGTGGGCGACTTCAAGTCCTTCGCGAATCGTCCCTGGCGCATTGCGGAACGACGTTCGGCCGAATGCGGACTGATCGGTCACGATCTCATCGACCGTCTTGGCTCGAAATGCGACGACGTCCAGCCGCTCCCGCGAGGTGGGCCTCCATTTCAGGCCCATCTCAAGCTGACGATTCACCGCTGCATTGAGGTCTGTGTTGAAGTCACTGGTGGGGACTGCTCCAGAAGGCGCACTGGCGTAAGCGACCTCGGCAAGGGTTGGCGACTCAAAGCCGCGTCCCACACTGGCAAACACGTTGAGCGTAGGTGATGCATGCCAGGTAAGGCCCAGTACTGGGCTGGTCTGCTGGTAATTCACCTCTCCACTGCTATTTCCATTGCTTAGGAAAAAATCTGAATTCTCAAGACGCAGCCGACCGATGCGCACGCCGACGAGGCCAGAGAGTTGGTCCGTGAGTGGCAGCGCCCAAGACCCATACAAGCCCGACGAAATGGCCGCGTTATCTTCGTCACGATTGAGTCCAGCCTTTTCACCCAAAGCAGCAGGGCCGCCTTGACGACGCTCTACCGCACGGTCCTGTTCCACTCCGATCAGAAACGAGCCAGGCACCAATGGCCCCAGGCTCAGGCCCGAGAGCTGAAGGCCAAGCCCTGAAAAATCGCGCTCAAGCCCAACCCATGCATTAAACGCCTGGTACTGCAGATTGGAGCGCGCTCCGGCATACACGCGGGCCTCAAGCGTTGTGGCCTGGGAGAGTGCGGAGCGCATCCGCACGCCAAGCTGGCGCTGATCCGTAATCTTGCGAACCCTGCGGGCCACTGTGTTCGCGCCTGCCTGTTGAGGATTTTGCTGAAAGGCCGCTGGTGTGAGGCCTGCCGGGTCCTCGGCATAGGGCTGATCCCAATCACTGATGACGACCGACCAATCCGTTACGGGACTGAACCGCAGGTCAAACTTGGCGTGCAGCTGCTCGCGCTTAGCCGCCGATTGCTCTCGATAGCCATCGGTCTCAAAACGTGAGACGTCGACCAAGAGCGCGCTGCGCGCGTTGGCCTGATCCAGTTGGATGCTCTGCCGCATCAGCCCATTGGACCCCCAGACAGCAGAAGCGGAGCCCGATAGCCCCGGAGCAGGGGTCCGACTGAAGGACTGGATGACCCCGCCGGACGCATTGCCGTAGAGAATCGCCAGAGGACCCCGAATCACCTCAATGCGGTCTGCGGAACCCAAGGCAAAGCTTGAGGCCTGCCCTTGACCATCGGGAATGCTCGCCGGAATGCCATCTGCAATGAGGCGGATACCGCGCACGCCGAAAGCAGCCCGGGCCCCGAACCCGCGAATGGAGATTTGGGGATCTTGGGCGTAGTTGTTGCGGTTGCTGGCCATCACGCCAGGAAGACTCGCCAACGCCTCTGTCAGATTGACCTGAGGACCCGCTGTCTGCAGGGTGGCCGACTGCACTGCGTTAACAGCGGCGGGGGCATCAAACCCATCTTGGGCGACACGCGTTGCGCTCACGACCACCTCAGGAATGAGGGGGGTCTCCTGGGCACAGACGCCCGCACTCAAAAACACAGCCCCAATGGCTGGCACCACACACTTCTTCTTCATCATGACCCTGCTTCGACCTTAATCCTAATCGACGCATACCAGGCCGAAAGGTTCTCAATATCCTCATCCGTGAGCGGCTTTGCAATCACGCCCATGACCTCATGCTTGCGCTTGCCGCTTCGATAGGCCTTGAGCTGCTCAGACAAATAGAGCTCTTGCTGTCCTGCGAGATTCGGGGCACTGGGCATAGGCGCAATGCCTTGCGGACCATGACACACCGCACAAGCCATTGCCGCCTTCTGCTGACCTCGGACAATATCCGCCCCCCATGCGGCACCGCTCATGATGAGCGGTGCGAGCATGCAGAGCATGACGCGAAGGCTTGGAACGACAGCCATCAGGGGTTGTAGCTGATCCGATAGATTGCGCCCGCATAGTCGTCAGAAACGAGCATGGAGCCATCCTTCATGACCGCCACATCGACAGGACGTCCGCGATAAAGGCCCGTCTCAGGATCGAGAAACCCTGAGGCGAAGACCTCCATCTTGCCTGCGGTGCCATCTGCCTTGATGGGGACGAACTGAATCTCGGCGCCCGAGGGCTTGGTTCGGTTCCATGAACCATGCGCGGCGACAAAGACCCCGCCCTGATACTTCGCAGGAAACTTCTTACCCGTATAGAAGGCCATCCCGAGCTGAGCCTGGTGCGCAGGAAACTCCACCTGCGGGAAGATGGCGCCTGCAGGCTCCTTCATATCCTTGAGATCCGGCGCAGCGGAGGACCCTGCCACTTTGAATTTTCCATTCCAGTATGGAAAGCCGAAGTGCTGGCCGGGTTTGGTCGAACGATTCAGCTCCCCTGGCGGAATGTCATCGCCCAGACCATCGACTTGGTTATCTGTCCACCAGAGGCTGCCATCCTTGGGGTTGAAATCCATACCCACCGAATTGCGCGCACCCATTGCAAAGACCTCACGGCCCTGCCCACTGAAAGGATCTAGGCGCACGATCCCGCCGATTCCGATCTTGTTGTAGAGGTCGACCTTCTCCTTCGGCTGCACGTTGTAGGGTTGCCCCAGGGTGATGTAGAGCTTTCCATCTGGGCCGACACGGCAGGTGCGTGCCCCGTGATTAAAGGACTCTTCGTCCGTTGGGATCAGTTTGCCCTTGGCAACGACCTCGATCACTGCAACATCGGGGCCCTCGTAGAAGAACTCCGCTGCGGGGAAATTCAGCACGCGGTTGTGCTCGGCCACAATCAGAAATCCGTCCTTCGTCCAGCAAACGGCATTTGGATTGGTGAATTTGAGAGAGGGCGCAAACGATTTGACCTCATCCGCCACGCCATCGCTGTTGCGGTCGGTCACGGCCCAAACGGTGGTCTTTCGCGTACCCACAAACAGCATATTGGTTGAGGGCGCCACAGCCATATGGCGTGCATCAGGCACCACGGCAAACAACTCGATCTTGAAACCATCGGGAAGTTTGACCTTCTTGAGGTTCGCCCGAATGGCATCGGCGTTCTTTCCCTCTTGCGCAACCACAGGAATATTCAAGTCTGTTGTGGCCACCTTCATTTGCTTGAGTGTCGAGAGATTGTCTGGTGCGGCCCAGACGCTACCCCCCAACAGTGCAGCCGCAACGGCAGCCGCAACTGCGGACTTCTTCATGGTGATCATGTCGCTCTCCTGGATTTGTATGTAATGGGCACGGTGAACTGTGTTTCAAGACGATAGTGATCATTCTCGTAAAAGTGGCCTGTGAGAAACCCTGAGTAGCCGCCCGCTACTTCACCTCCGGGCACAGAAATGCATATTCCCGCATGTACATATTTGCTCACTGGGGTGACTACTGAGAGACAAGTCAGCCTAAATTTTTGATGATGCGCAGTGAACAAACAAAGGAGTTTTATATGAAAAAAATATCAAAAGCATTCGGTTTCACCATCATCGCAGCCGCGATCGCGACTGCTGCCTCGCCCGTGCTTGCCCAAGCCTGGAAACAAGGCATGACCCCCGAGCAGGCTAACTCGACGCTTGCTCCCCATGCTGGCAAAGCAACCGTCACTGCGGCCGCAGACATTCCGCTCTCAAAACTCAAGCTCCCCAAAGGGTTCGTTGCAGAGGTGTGGTCTACCGGCACACCAGGCGGACGCGCCATGGCGATGGGCGATAACGGCAAGATTTATGTCGGAACCCGAGGACTGGGCAGGGTTTATGAGATTTCGGACAACGGCAAGGAGCGCACTTCGCGCGTCGTCATCGACAAACTGACCCAGCCCGCGGGCGTCGCATTTCGCAATGGAAGCCTCTACGTGATGGCCATTGATAAGGTGCTCCGATTCGACGGCATCGAGCAGAACCCAAACGTGGCACCGGTCGATATGACTGCGGCATTCAAGCTGCCCAAAGAGCAACACCACAACTGGAAGTACATCAAGTTTGGACCCGACGGGAAGCTCTATGTGCCCTTTGGCGCCCCCTGCAACATCTGCGAACTGCCAACCTCCGAGTACGCACAGATTCGCCGCTACAACCCAGACGGATCGGGAATGGAGATCATCGCCACCGGCGTTCGCAATTCAGTTGGTTTTGACTTCCATCCCCAAACCAAAGATTTGTGGTTCTCAAACCACGGACGGGACTGGATGGGAGACGACATGCCCAACGACACACTCCATCGACTCGGCAAGACGGGCAGCAATTTTGGCTTCCCCTACTGCCACCAAGGCAGCATTCCCGACAACACCGTCCAGAAGGCAGATGCCTGTAAGGGCGTTGAGAAGCCCGTCGCGCTCATGGGCCCTCACGCTGCGGCGATGGGTGTCACCTTCTACACTGGAAATCAGTTCCCCAAGGAGTACCAAGGGGCTGCTCTGGTGGCACGCAAAGGCTCATGGAACCGCACCAAGAAGATCGGTTTTGACGTCGTGATGGTGACCGCCAATCCAGACGGCAGTAACGCGAAAGTCACTCCGTTCATCACGGGCTTCCTTGACGAAGGCAGCCAGACCTTCTGGGGACGTCCCGCCTATATGCTTCAGATGAAAGACGGCTCTTTGCTGTTGTCTGACGAGCAGCTCGGCGCGATCTATCGCATCAGCTACCGTGGCTAAGACGAGACTGGCGTGGCACTCCGTTTGGGGTGCCACATTCTTGTTCCTGTTCCAGGCAGCAACGACACACACCAGTGTTGCCTCACCGCTTGCACAAGCCCTTCATCAGAAGGCTTGTGCAGCCTGCCATGGTGTAGACGGTCATTCGCAAATCGATGGGGTGCCGTCCCTTGCTGGGCAGCCGGCAGTCTTCATAGAGACACAGCTGGTGTACATCCGCGAAGGCCTCAGAGATGTTCCCGCGATGAAGGAAGTGTCAAAGGGTCTCAGCGATTCGGAAATGACCCAGCTCGGGCGCTGGTATGCGACCCTGCCTGCAAAGGCACAGAGTGGTCGCCAGGGCAATCGCATAAACGCCGCAGCATTTGCGCGCGGACAGGTCCTGGCCAAGCAAGCGCTCTGCGGCACCTGCCATATGCCGAACTACCAGGGCCAGCAACAAGTACCGCGGCTGAGCAGCCAGCGGGAGGACTATCTTCAAGTCACGCTTCGACTGATGCGTGATGGGCAGGCTGCAGGCAGGGACACCATCATGACCACTGCGCTCGAAGGCCTAGACAACCAGGCACTCGATGATCTGGCCCACTACTTTGCGAATCGCGATTAGCCTGGGAAGAGCCCCGTACTTAAGTAACGGTCTCCTCGGTCACAGACAATAAACACGACAGTTGCCTGCTCCAGTTGCTCGGCAATGCGCAGTGCAATGACACAGGCCCCAGCAGCTGAGGGCCCACAGAAGAGCCCCTCCTCCCTGGCGAGACGTCGCGCCATGTCCTCGGCCTCAGCCTGCGTCACCTCCTCGATCTGATCGATGATGGCCTTCGATCGTATCGGGGGCACATATGCGGGAGCCCACTTCCGAATGCCGGGAATAGACGACCCATCTGCCGGCTGTGCCCCAACGATGGTGACCTGCGGGTTCTGCTCCTTGAGATACCGAGAGACCCCGGTAATGGTGCCCGTCGTGCCCATGGCGGAGACAAAGTGAGTGATCTGCCCTTGCGTGTCTCGCCAGATCTCGGGGCCAGTGGCCTCATAGTGGGCCATCCAGTTGTCGTCATTCGCGAACTGATCCAGCACCCGCCCCTCACCTCTGGACTGCATGGCAAGCGCGAGATCGCGTGCTCCCTCCATGCCCTCTTTCTGAGTCACCAGAACAAGCTCTGCTCCGAAAGCGCGCATGGTCTGCCTGCGCTCGAGTGAGAGGTTATCGGGCATGATGAGCACCATGCGATAGCCGCGAATGGCAGCAGCCATGGCCAGCGCAATGCCTGTGTTACCGCTGGTCGCCTCGATGAGCGTGTCGCCAGGACGAATCTCTCCGCGCGCCTCCGCACGCGCAATCATGGATACGGCGGGTCTGTCCTTTACGGAGCCGGCCGGGTTATTGCCCTCAAGTTTGCCCAGAATGCGATTGCCGCGACGCTGGTTCTGCGCGCCGCTGACGCGGAGCAACTCGACCAACGGGGTGTTCCCAATAGATGCCTCTACGCCTGCTGCCATGTGCCTAGCCTCCTACCGGATGACAGCCCGAGAGTTCGACCGACTGAATGAGGGTTCGAACCGCCTCGAGCGCGGACCTTCGCCCGAAACTCTTTCGCCAAGCCAGACAGACCCGACGGGTTGGAACCGGTGCTGTGAAGGGCACGAATGCCAAAAGCGCATCGGCGGTGCTGGCAACGGATAAGCGCGGCAGAACGGTCACACCCAGCCCCGATGCCACCATATGTCGGATGGTCTCGAGCGAACTCCCCTCGAAACTCTTTTGAATGCCCGCCGAACTCTGAGAGAGCCGAGCAGACTCGGGGCAGACCTCCAGCACGTTGTCGCGAAAGCAGTGGCCCACGCCCAAGAGCAGCATGGTTTCGGTCTTGAGGTCCTCCGACGGCAGTGACTTCTTGGCGGCCCAGGGGTGAGGCTTGGGGACCGCAACAATGAATTCCTCGTCATAAAGCGGCATCAGGTCTAGACCCGTGGTGTCGAAAGGCTCAGCCATGATCGCAGCATCAATTTCTCCAGTGCGCAGGAGCTCTAGAAGCTTGTGGGTGTAGTTCTCAAAGAGCATGAGCGGCATCTTGGGGTACTGCTTGATCATGGGCTTCATGATCCGTGGCAATAGATAAGGACCGATGGTGTAGATGACCCCCAATTTCAGGGGTCCAACCAATGGGTCTCGTCCTTGAACTGCAATCGTCTTCATCTGAGCGACTTCATCGAGCACCCTTTGGGCTTGCACCACGAGCTGCTCGCCGATGGGCGTGAGGGTGACCTCTGAACCACCCCGCTCAAAGATCTGTGCTTCTAGTTCGGTCTCGAGCTTCTTGATGCTGACGGAGAGCGTCGGCTGGCTCACAAAACAGGCCTCTGCGGCGCGGCCAAAGTGGCGCTCTCGGGCAACTGCAACGATGTAACGCATTTCGGTCAGGGTCATCCTAGGCACTCGTCAAATAATCTTCTGTGCGGTACGCCCAGCGATCGAGAAGCTGGCTCATGAGGTGAGGCTCCAGCCCGTCACGCACGAGCTTTGCGCCAAACTCTACCGCAAACCGGACCAGGGACTCATCTTGGGAGAGATCGCTGTAGCGTAAGGCAGGCTCGCCCGATTGTCGGGTGCCGAGCAGCTCACCCGGTCCACGAATCGCCAGGTCACGGCGCGCCAGCTCAAACCCATCCTCACACTCATAGAGGGCCTTAAGCCGCGCGCGCGCCAACTCAGAGAGGGGTTCCTCGTAGAGGAGAATGCAGGTGCTCTGGCCTTCACCGCGACCCACCCGGCCGCGGAGCTGATGCAGCTGCGCAAGACCAAATCGCTCCGCATGGTCAATCACCATCAGACGCGCCTGCGGAACATCGACACCGACCTCAATCACCGTTGTCGCAACCAACAACACACACTGACCCGTGGCAAAGGCAGACATAGCGGCAGACTTCTCAGCCGTCGACATCCGCCCATGGACAACGCGCATGCGCTCCCCAAAATGCGGCTGCAGCCAAGCCTGTGTCTCCTCGAGTGCAATGAGTGCGCGCTCGGCCTCCTGTTGTTCCTCGATCACAGGACAGACCCAGTACGCCTGCCCCTCGGTCTGGGTAAAGTGAAGCAGTCGTTCCAGCAATTCCTCTCTTCTCGCCTGAGAGAGCAAGCGCGTCCGAATGGGCTGCCGGCCCGGTGGGCGATCGGAGATGACCGAGACATCCAGATCGGCCAGATAGGTCATGGCCAGACTGCGCGGAATGGGCGTTGCCGACATACCCACGATATGCACGCTCGTGTTGTCTTGACCCTCGCGCAGGGCGACCCGTTGGGCGACGCCGAATCGGTGCTGTTCATCAACCAAGGCGAGACCCAGATTTGCGAATTGGACCCCCTTTTGAATGAGCGCATGCGTGCCCACCACCACCTGCGAAACCCCACGCTCCATGTTCGCAAGCACCTCGCGGCGGGTTGCCGCAGACTGCCCACCCACGAGTGCCTCCACGCGGACATTCAAGGGGCCAAGCCAGCCCAATAATTTGGAAAAGAGCTGCTGAGCGAGCAGCTCGGTTGGCGCCATGACCGCTGCCTGATAGCCCGACCCAACGGCCTGCGCAACAGAGAGTGCAGCAAGGACCGTCTTCCCGCTGCCCACATCGCCCTGAATAAGCCTGTGGGCTGGCCGATCGGCGCCAAGGTCCTGGCTTACCTCCCGCCAGGCCGCCTTCTGTCCGTCAGTGAGCCCGAACGGCAGCGCGTCAAGCAAGCGCAAGACGAGGCCCTGCGCATCTCGAAGTGCCGGCGCCTTGCGCTGCTGACGACGGCCACGCGCATGTCGCAAGGCAAGCTGCTGTGCGAGCAATTCATCGAGTCGTATGCGGTCCCAGGCTGGACCTAAGCGCTGGGTGACCTGCTCAACGGCCTCTGCCCCATCACGGCTGAGATTTGGCGCATGAATCCGCGCGAGTGCGTCGGGCAATGGCAGCACCCCAGCCTGCTCTAGCACGGCCGCAGGCAGCCACTCCTTGAGCTCAAAGGACTGCATGGCCCTCTGCAGGTGTCTGCGAATGACAGACTGAGCAAGCCCCTGGGTGGTTGGGTAGATGGGAACCAGTGGTTGCCCTCGGAGCGCGTCAGGGGACAACCATCCAGCGCGAATTGAGGGGTGCACAAATTCGAGTTGCGCGCCAAACCGACGTGCCTCGCCCAGCACTCGAATCTGCTTTCCCGGCTCGAACTGAGCCTGAGTATTGGCGTGAAAGTAGAAAAATCGCAGGCGAGCCGCGCCAGAATCGTCCTCCACATCAACGACCAGGGTGCGCCTGGGCTTGAACTGCACCCGCGACGCCAGAACCCGCACTTGACACTGCACAGATGCACCGGAGACCACTTGAGCCAATGACCAAACGCGCGATTCATCCTCATAACGGGTCGGAAAGTGCAGAATCAGGTCAATTGTTCGGCGCAAGCCGAGCCGGTTGAAGCCTTCTGGCCAGTCTTTACCCATCAGGTGAAATACGAGATGACGCGCGGGGGGTTCATGCGCACAATCATGCTCGATACCTCCTCCCAAAACAAAGAAGCTGAGATTCCATCATGAACCAGATCACACACGTTATTGCCGGTCAACACCACGCGGGGGCCAATAGCCGCCGCCAGCCGGTCTTTAATCCCGCAACCGGCCAACAGACGGCCGAGGTCTGTCTTGCCGGTTCGGCAGAGGTTGACCTTGCGGTGCGCACGGCGCAGGCAGCCTTTCAGACCTGGTCGCAGGTCCCTCCCCTGCGTCGGGCTCGCATCCTCTTCAGATTCCTCGAGCTACTCAATCAACACCGAGATGAGCTGGCCCGACTCATCACCGCTGAGCACGGGAAGGTCCTGAGCGATGCGCAAGGCGAGGTCACTCGCGGGATTGAAATTGTCGAGTTCGCAACGGGTATCCCTCAATTGCTCAAGGGGGCCTTCACCGATCAGGTCTCAACCGGCATCGACAACTGGGTCTTCCGCCAGCCACTTGGCGTCGTCGCGGGCGTGACGCCTTTCAACTTTCCGGTCATGGTACCGATGTGGATGTACCCCGTCGCCCTGGCGTGCGGAAACACCTTCATCCTCAAACCCAGTCCGATCGACCCGAGCGCGAGCCTGCTGCAGGCCCAACTCCTCAAGGAGGCAGGGCTGCCAGATGGCGTGTTCAACGTCATTCAAGGCGACAAGGACGCCGTTGAGGCACTCCTTGATCACCCAGAGGTGCAGGCCATCAGCTTTGTGGGCTCTACCCCGATCGCGAACTTCATCTATGAACGCGGTGCTCGAAATGGAAAGCGCGTCCAGGCCCTCGGCGGCGCCAAGAATCACATGGTGGTGATGCCGGATGCGGACCTCGATCAGGCCGTAGACGCGCTCATTGGGGCGGCCTACGGCTCTGCGGGTGAGCGTTGCATGGCTATTAGCGTCGCAGTGCTGGTGGGTGACGTCGCGGACCGCATCATGCCCAAACTCGCTGCCCGCGCCCAACAGCTCAAAGTCATGAATGGCATGCGCGCGGAGGCCGAAATGGGCCCGATTGTCACCGCGCAAGCCAAGGAACGCATCGAAGGCTATATCGCCTCTGGCGTCGAGGAGGGAGCGGCACTCCTCGTAGACGGACGGAACCCTTCAACAGATGGCATGGGGGAGGGATGTGGCCAAGGCTTTTGGCTGGGCGGCACACTCTTTGACCATGTCAAACCCCACATGAAGATCTACCGCGAGGAAATTTTTGGGCCCGTTCTCTCCTGCGTCCGCGTCCAGGACTTCGCTCAGGCCGTTGAATTGATCAATGCACACGACTTTGGCAATGGCGTCTCCTGCTTCACCCGCGACGGCCATATCGCTCGGGAATTCAGTCGCCGCATTCAGGTGGGCATGGTCGGCATCAATGTCCCCATCCCAGTCCCCATGGCCTGGCATGGGTTTGGCGGCTGGAAGAAGTCTCTTTTTGGAGACACCCACGCCTACGGTGAAGAAGGCGTCCGCTTCTACACCCGCCAGAAATCCGTCATGCAGCGCTGGCCGGAGAGCATCGAAAAAGGAGCGGAATTCGTCATGCCGACCGCCAAATAGCCTCGCCCTAGACAAATGTGTCATTGCAGCTTGACAAATTGAACTGTCTAGTCAAATCTACACACACCCCGAAGGGGTATCCCTTTCATATAAGGAGTGTGAAGATGACTGACAAAGAAAAGGTCTGGCCCACGGGCTTGACAGAGGCCGAGTCGGAGGAAATTCACCGTAATCTGATCCAAGGAACCCAGTTCTTCGGGATGATCGCGGCCTTCGCTCATCTGCTGGCGTACATTTATTCCCCATGGCTGGGTTAAGGAGCGCGACATGATCTACGGAAAAATGTGGTGTGTCGTAAAGCCCTCTGTGGGCATTCCCATGTTCTTGGCAGCGGTTGCCATTGGCTCGTTTCTGGTCCATTTGGCCATCACCACCAACACAACTTGGGTGAAGCGTTTCCTGAACGGTGAACCCGTTCGGGTCACTGCAGTGGCCGAAAACCCCGGAGCAGCACCTGCTGCCCCGGCTCCTGTGAAGCGCTAATCCAGCGTGTAACGGGAGTGGCCTGCTGAGTTGAATCATTCGGTCAGCTCAGCAGGCCTCTTCGGCAATCACCTCTCGTGCGTGATCCCGACATCGGTCTTCCTGCTAGGCGATTCCGTCTCGCCCTCTCTTTCCTTCCATTCGCAGACGTTGCGAGCCCAGATCTCCCGCTCGGCAGGCTGCTGAGGCTTTCCCTGTTTCAGGTCTCCGTGGGCATGGCCATGGTCCTGCTGCTCGGCACCCTCAACCGCGTCATGATCGTCGAGCTCAAGGTACCGACCACGCTCGTGGCGATTATGGTTGCGCTCCCAATCCTTTTTGCGCCGTTTCGAGCGCTCATTGGCTTTCATTCCGATCGGCATCGGTCT
The DNA here is from genome assembly GCA_046047855.1 of Pseudomonadota bacterium. Lineage (GTDB taxonomy): Bacteria > Pseudomonadota > Gammaproteobacteria > Burkholderiales > Burkholderiaceae_A > Hahnella. Next base: position 11,861 of record JBJOHF010000041.1, read on the forward strand.
GAACTGGGCTGGCGTCGTGTCCCATACATCTGGCGAGGGACCATGGCCCAATTTGGTGGCTTCGCCATCATGCCGTTTGCACTGCTTGTGCTCGCGGGCGCTGGCCAAGCTGCCCATGCGCCCATATGGGTCGGCTATGTGGCTGCCGGAGCCGCTTTTCTCCTCGTGGGCGCCGGCCTGCACACCGTGCAGACAGCGGGCTTAGCCCTTGCCACCGATTTAACCGCCGAGCATTCGAAGCCAAGAATGGTGGGGCTGATGTACGTGACCCTTCTGCTGGGTATGGCCATCAGCGCCGTCGCCTTTGGCTACCTGCTCACGGACTATAGCCATGGGCGCCTGATTCAGGTCATTCAGGGTGCTGCTGTCACGACCCTCGTCCTCAACACGGTTGCACTCTGGAAGCAAGAGCCGCGCAATCGGGCCCGGGCCATGCAATCGCTCGACCAAGAGGCCAGCTTCTTTGACAGCATGAAGCGGCTTGCACCAACCACCCCCCAACGACTTTGGCTGCTGACCATTTTCACGGGCACCTTGGCCTTCACGATGGAAGACGTCCTTTTGGAGCCCTATGGCGGGGAGGTGCTTGGACTCAGCGTGTCGGCAACGACCTACCTCACTGCGACACTGGCTCTCGGCAGCCTGCTTGGCTTCTGGTGGGCCTCAGAACGTCTTGGTCGACAAGCCTGCCCCTATCGACTCACCCAGCTCGGCGCATGGGTCGGTGTGCCAAGCTTTGTAGTCGTCATGCTCGCGGCACCTCTGCAATCGCATCTGCTGTTTTCAGTTGCAGTCTTTGGCATTGGCTTGGGGGCTGGGCTGTTTGGGCATGGCACCCTGACCGCCACCATTCTCTCGGCGCCGAATGGTCAGTCTGGGCTTGCCCTTGGGCTCTGGGGAGCCCTACAGGCCACAGCTGCAGGCCTCGGGATGGCGAGCGGGGGAATACTGAAAGACCTGGCCGGACATGTCTTGAGCCCAGGCCCTTCGTATGCTGTGGTTTATGCTTTGGAGCTGGTACTGCTTGGTCTCACCCTCATGTTGCTGCGAACAACACCTATCAACACCCAAGGACAATCTCGTGGACACTAAAGACATTCTGCTGATTCTGTTTGTCGTCGTGATGCTTTTTCAACTGGCAAACTGGTACAACCGCCCTCCCAAAAAATAACGCCCCATCGAAAGCGAGTTCAATATGTTCGGCCTGCCATTCCTCTTCGTCGTCCTTCTGGCTGTGCTGTTTATCGGCCCCCTGATTCACCCCATCATTCTTCGCAACAAGGGCGTTGAGTTCAGCCGCGAGGCCAAACAGCACCAGACCCTCATGGCCTGGGGCTATTTGCTGGTCATTGGCCTGCTGGTCGCCCAGGCGGTTCAGAGACCCTGGTAAGCAGCGTGCAGTATGCGTACATTAAGCGCGCATTAAGCGCGCTTGTAGCGCTTAGGCACAAAAGGCAATTGGGCTGAACTGAGCGGCAGGCGCTTGTCCCGCACGACCGCAAAGAGAGGCTGCCCTGCAGCGTCTGAGCGCACCAGTGCCATCAGGATAGGGTGACCCAGACTCGGAGACACTGTGCCGCTGGTGACCTCGCCCACGACATCACCCGTGGCCAGCACAATTGCTGCGTGCGCTCGAATGGGTACAGGCGCATGACTTGTAAAGGCCAAGAGCCGTTTGGTGGGCTGCCCCCACTGCGCACCAATGGCCTGCGCGCCAGGATAACCACCGGCTTTGGCCCCCGAAGGACGGCGGGCACTGGCAATACCGAAGGTCAGGCCAGCCTCGACTGGTGTCACACTTGGGCTCATGTCGGATCCGTGCAGTGGCAGGCCGGCCTCAAGGCGCAGCGTGTCCCGTGCACCCAAGCCAGCCCAAGCAACACCCTCTGCTGCCATCAGCGCCTGCACGACGCGTTCAGCATCCTGGGTGGGGATTGAGATCTCGTAGCCATCTTCCCCGGTGTATCCACTGCGCGTGGTGAAACACGACGCACCCAGGAGATTGAGCACTGCAGCCTCCATGAAGCGAAGCTCTTTCGCCCGCGCATCAAGGCCCCCCAGAACGGTCTCAGCGAGTGGTCCCTGAAGCGCAACAAGTGCCGCATCAACCCACTCAAAACGAAGCTCGGGCGCGAGCCGCTGCATGCGCTCAAAGTCCGCATCACGGTTACCGGCGTTCACGACGAGACGCACTTCATGACCAAGCCAAACCGCCATAAGGTCGTCTTCAATGCCGCCTTGGTCATTGAGCAACAAGGAGTAGCGCTGCTGGCCCTCGGGCCAGCCCTGAAAGTCCAAAGGCAGAATAGCCTCTAGCCCTCGACACAACATCTCCGGAGTCGAGGCGGTGACCCGGATCTGTCCCATGTGAGAGACATCGAAAAGACTGGCAGAGGCACGGCAATGCAGGTGCTCTGCCTTCAAGCCCATGGGGTACTGAATGGGCATATCAAAGCCGGCAAAAGGACCAAACTTCGCACCCAGTTTGCGATGCAGGTCTGCAAGTGGAATCTGGCGGACGGTCATGACACGTAGTCCGAGACAGGTGGGCAGGTACAGACCAGGTTGCGATCGCCCGCGGCGTTATCGATTCTCTTGACCGAGGGCCAGAACTTTGCGGCCCGCACCCAAGGCAGTGGATAGACTGCCACCTCCCGAGAATAGCTGTGCGACCAGTCTCCTGCCAGCTCAGCAGCCGTGTGTGGCGCCTGCTTAAGCGGATTGTCGACGCGGTCCCACGCGCCCGAGCGAACCTGCTCGATCTCCGCTGCAATTGCAATCATCGCGTCGCAGAAGCGATCGAGCTCGGCCTTTCCTTCGGACTCCGTGGGCTCCACCATGAGGGTGTCGGTAACAGGGAAAGAGAGCGTTGGCGCGTGAAAGCCATAGTCCATCAGTCGCTTCGCAACGTCCTCGGCAGTAATGCCCAATTCGCCTTTCAGGGACCTAAGGTCGAGGATGCATTCGTGCGCAACTCGGCCTGAAGGACCGGTGTAGAGAATCGGAAAGTGCGGCGCCAGCCGATGTGCCATGTAGTTCGCATTCAGGATCGCCGTCTCTGTTGCCTTGCGAATGCCACTGGCGCCCATCATGCGGATGTAGAGGTATGAAATGGTGGTGATCAGTGCACTACCAAAAGGCGCTGCCGACACGCTATTTGCAGCCTCGGCCTGTTCGAAAGGATGAACCGGCAGGAAAGGCGCGAGGTGCTTGGCTACAGCAATGGGCCCCATGCCAGGCCCTCCGCCGCCGTGCGGAATGCAGAACGTCTTGTGTAGGTTCATGTGACAGACATCCGCACCAATCTGGCCGGGCTTGGTTAAGCCTGCCTGCGCATTAAGGTTGGCACCGTCCATGTAAACCTGTCCGCCTGCTGCATGAACCTGGTCACAGACGCGTTGAATCGAGGCCTCGAAGACCCCATGGGTCGAGGGATAGGTGACCATGAGCGCACTGAGCTGGTCGGCGTGCTGCGCGATTTTTGCATCCAGGTCCCGGAGATCGATATTGCCCTGCTCATCGCAGGCGACCACCACGATCTTGAGACCCATCATTTGAGCAGTGGCAGGATTCGTGCCGTGGGCTGAGGACGGGATCAGACAGACGTCGCGATGCCCTTGCCCCAGAGAGCGTTGGTACTGACGAATGGCCATCATGCCCGCGTACTCTCCTTGCGCCCCGGAGTTCGGCTGAAAGCTCACCTCATCGAATCCCGTAATTTCACAGAGCCAGTCGCGCAGGTCCTTGAGCATCATGGCGTAGCCCTTGGCCTGCTCGGGCGGAACGAATGGATGGAGCGATGCAAACTCGGGCCAGCTGACCGGCGCCATTTCCGTGGCCGCGTTGAGCTTCATGGTGCAGGAGCCCAGCGGGATCATGGAATGAACGAGAGAAATATCTTTGTTCTCCAGGCGCTTGAGATAACGCACAAACTCGGTTTCGCTCTGGTAGCGATGGAAGACCGGGTGCGTCAGCACAGAATCGTGACGCAGGAGGACCTCGGGCACGGAGGCCGGCACCTGACTCATCGGAATCTTGCGCAGGTCATCTGCGGATACGCTTCGGCCGCTCAAGACTTCAATCAGATCGGCTAGGTCCGTGAGCGTGACCGTCTCATCGAGGGCCACTCCAACCGCATGACCGCAGACGCGCAGGTTGATCTGCTTCGCCGCGGCACGGTTGCAGACAGCCTCTCGCGCATCGCCGAGCTCAAACCATAGCGTGTCAAAGAAATGCGCATGGGCGGGCTTCACGCCAGAGACCTGCACCAGGATTCTCGCGAAGAGATTCACCCGCTGTGCAATGCGCTGCAGGCCTTCCGGTCCGTGATACACCGCGTAGAAGCTTGCCATGTTCGCCAACAGGGCCTGAGCAGTACAGATATTGCTGGTGGCCTTATCTCGCCGAATGTGCTGCTCGCGGGTCTGAAGCGACATCCGGTAGGCAGGATTTCCTGCGGCATCTACCGAGACGCCGATGATGCGTCCGGGCATGGAGCGGACCAGATCCGACTTGACTGCCAAGAATGCAGCATGCGGGCCGCCAAAGCCCATGGGGACACCAAATCGTTGGGCGTTCCCAAGTGCTGCATCGGCACCCATAGCCCCGGGGGACTTCAAGAGCATGAGAGATAAAAGATCGCAGCCAACAGCAAGCCGCGCACCCGATGCATGGACCTGGTCAGCGACCGCCTCTAGCGACAACACGCGGCCTTGCGTGTTGGGCGTCTGCACATGCACGCCAAAAGCCGTGGGCAGCTCCGCAGCAAGCACAGATGCATCCAGGCAGTCACAGACCATCACCTCGACACCGAGCCAGGATGCACGGCTCTTGATGACCGCGAGAACCTGGGGATGAACCTGCACATCGACCAGGTAACGATTCGCCTGGGCGCGCTTATTGGCCCTGAGAAACATGCCCATCGCCTCTGCTGCAGCCGTAGCCTCGTCCAGCAAAGACGCATTGGCAGTCGGTAGCCCAGTGAGGTCGACCACCACTTGCTGAAAGTTCATGAGCGCCTCTAGCCGCCCCTGAGCAACCTCTGCCTGGTATGGGGTGTAGGCGGTGTACCAGCCTGGGTTTTCGAGGAGGTTGCGCTTGATGGGCTCCGGCGTGTGGGTGCCAAAATAGCCCGCGCCGATGTAGCTTCTCCAGACCTGGTTGTGGCTCGCAATGGCGCGCAGGCTCGTGAGCGCTGCGACCTCGGTCTCAGGCTCGGGAAGCGCCAGCGGCCCGGGCGACAAAATAGCTTCCGGCACTGTGGCCGCAATGAGATCCTCAACCGACCCGACGCCAAGGGTTTGCAGCATGGCCTGCTGCTCTGCGTGGGAGGGGCCGATGTGGCGCGCGTGGAAGGCCTCGGCATCCAGCAGACCCTCGAAGGAGTCAATAGGCTCGTAACCTTGCATGGCCTTAAGCTCCCTTGCCGGGACCGGCGGTGTATGCCTCTACCGTCAGCAATGCCGAGAGTGGATCCGTTTGAGTGGGACGAATCTTGAATAGCCAGCCCCCTGCATAGGGCGCCTCATTCACGCGCTGCGGCTCGGAGCCAAGGGCGTCATTAACCGCAACGACCTCTCCCGAGACGGGCGCATAGACATCTGATGCAGCCTTGGTTGATTCGACCACCGCACAGGCCTCCCCGGCCGCCACAGCCCGCCCAATCGCGGGGAGCTCAACATAGACCAATTCCCCGAGCGAGTCCTGAGCGAGTTCGGTGATGCCAACAGTGACCTCACCAGAGTCGAGCTTGGCCCATTCATGGCTTTCGGTGTAACGCAGTTCTTGGGGAAATTGCACAGCAGCCTCCAGAGGTTGACGCGATAGAGCCCATCGCATGCCCCCCTCTGTCCTTGGCGCCTGAGAGATTATCCTTCGGCGGGTCGCTCACGGGCGACCACTCTCCAGAGTGCGCGGTGCTGTTGGTCCTTTTGCCTGAGAGTTTTTGGGGATCTACACCTTCGGCGACAGGCGTGAAACAAAAGCCCGTTCTCTCCCAAGAGCACCTCTGCGCAGTGCTAAGTGTTCAAGAGCTGCCACTTGAAGTCAAGGAGCCCCTAAACTCCAAATTGAAACTTCAATCATTTAGGGTTCTAGGCTCATGAAATATCTACACACCATGGTCCGCGTGACCGATCTGGACGCATCCATCCGGTTTTATACCGAGGCGCTCGGCCTCGAACTCCTCCGCCAGCGCGATGTTCCAGCCGGGCGCTTCACACTGGCCTTTCTTGCTGCGCCGGGAGACTCCGAAGCTCAGATCGAGCTCACCTACAACTGGGACCCCGAGGTCTACACCGGTGGCCGGAACTTCGGGCATGTCGCGTACGCGGTGGACGATATTTATGCAACTTGCCAGCGGCTCATGGATCACGGTGTCACGATCAATCGGCCCCCCAGGGATGGCCGAATGGCCTTTGTGCGCTCCCCAGACAACATCTCTATTGAGTTGCTGCAACGCGGAGACGCCTTACCCCCCGCAGAGCCTTGGGCCAGCATGCCCAATGTGGGCCAATGGTAGTGAACGCGGACATGCTCAAGGGTAAACGAGGCCTGATTATCGGGGTGGCCAACGCCCACAGCATTGCTTTTGGTTGCGCGACAAAACTACGTGAGATGGGCGCTGAGGTCGCGCTTACCTATCTCAATGACAAAGCCTTGCCCTACGTGGAGCCGTTAGCCAAACAACTCGATGCAACACTCCTGCTTCCACTCGACGTGACCCAGCCTGGAGCCATTGCGGCGGTGTTTCAGACCTTGGAAGACCGCTGGGGCGCTTTGGATTTTGTCATTCACTCCATTGCCTTTGCCCCGAGAGAGGACCTTCATGGCCGCATTGTGGATTGCTCAAGAGAGGGCTTTCTGCTGGCCATGCAGGTCTCCTGTCACTCGTTCATAGAGGTTGCCCACCACGCTGAACGACTCCTGCGTCGTGGCGGTGCCCTGATCACCATGAGTTACTACGGGGCAGATAAAGTGGTTCAGAACTACAACCTCATGGGCCCAGTCAAGGCCGCGCTGGAATCCACGGTGCGCTACATGGCCAATGAGCTCGGACCTGCCGGCATTCGGGTTTATGCCGTTTCGCCAGGGCCCCTGCGCACACGGGCAGCCAGCGGGATCGACCACTTCGATGAACTGGTTCAGATGGCCGTGGACCGCACGCCGGAGCATCGACTTGTCGATATTGCCGAGGTGGGCCAGGTGGTCTCCTTTCTGGTGAGCCCAGCAGCATCGGGCATGACGGGTGACACAGTCTACGTCGATGCGGGGCTCCACAACATCGCATGACCAACGCGGTCCTGACCCTCAACGCGGGTTCCTCCTCACTCAAGGTAGCCGTATTCGGGACAGAGGGCGACCAGCCGCTGCTCACCGGTCAGGTTGAGCGTATTGGGGCGCAGGGCAGTCTGCGACTGCAATTGAGCGACGGCGTATGCGTTACACCTTCCCAGGCCCCTCTCTCCAATCACGCTGAGGCCTTAAGTGCCGTCATCCAGGCCTTGAAGGAGGCGCTCCCAGACCTTGCCTTCTCTGCGATTGGGCACCGGGTTGTGCACGGTGGGGACCGCCACACCTCGCCCGCGCGCGTGACACCAGCCGTCATGGAGTACTTGACCACCCTAGAGCCCTTTGCCCCCCTGCACCAACCCCATAACCTTGCGGGCATTCGCACCGCGATGGCTGCCTTCGGAGATGTTCCCCAAGTTGCTTGCTTCGACACCGCCTTCCATCGTGGTCACCCCTTTGTGAACGATAGCTTCGCCCTTCCCTTTCGCTACTTTGAGAAGGGCGTTCGGCGGTATGGCTTCCATGGGCTGAGCTACGAGTACGTGAGCGGTCG